>CAZAQY010000151.1:0-20327 GCA_964486845.1 uncultured Pirellulaceae bacterium | reverse complement strand
GTTTTCGGTCAAGATCAGTTTCTTGACTGGAACATTTCTCCTAAAGTGCAATTGCTCGAAGGAGGGCTCTTCAATGATTCTCCGGTCAAGACGAGGCTTTACGCTCGTAGAACTGTTGGTGGTGATCGCCATCATCGGCATTTTGGTCGCGCTGCTTCTGCCGGCGATTCAAGCCGCTCGCGAGGCGGCTCGACGCACGCAGTCTTCCAACAATCTGAAACAGATCGCTTTGGCAGCGCACAATTTCCACGACACCCACCAGGTCTTTCCTCCGGGATGCTTGGGAAGCAGGGTCGGTGCTCCCGTGGATTTGGATCAGGGTATTGGCTTGCTACCGTTCCTGATGCCCTTCATGGAGTTGAACACGGTGAGGGAGCAAATCACGGCGGGAATGGACGTGCGATACACAACGACCGATGCCGTGAAGCCGGGCAATACGATTCCTATCTGGGGAACTTTTGCGGGTGAAGATCCCCAGTACCAGACTTGGACGGCGGCAGAGACGAAAATCGGCGCCTTGCTCTGCCCCTCAGCGCCCGAGGACAACCCCAGCGTGGGTTTGGGACTCAGTCACATCACTTATTTCGACGATCCCTATGGGACCGCGACCATTTACTACTACGCGAAAGACTACAATATCCCCTTCGGTATTACGAACTATGTAGGCTGTGCGGGGGGCATGGGGCGCATCAACCATTCGGGATGGGACGTGTGGGAGGGCGTGTTCTACACCCGCTCGACGACCCGCATGCGCGATGTCGTCGATGGGACGAGCAACGTCTTGATGTTGGGAGAGTTTGCGGGCGGGTACGACGCCAATAACGTTCTCCAGTTCAACCTCGCCTGGATCTCCGCCAGTGCGATCCCAACCGCGTGGGGATTGGCACCCGACCCGACGACTGACCCGAACCGTACGCGGCCGAACTGGTACCAGTTCGGGTCCTTCCATTCGGGAACCGTTCAGTTCGCGCTGGTCGACGGCGCGGTACGCCAGATTTCCGTCGACGTGATCGACAGGCCGGGCGAGCGACTGTTCCGCATGATCAGCGCCATGAAGGACGGTGCCCCGATTCCCAAAGGCGTGGCCAACTAGACAACGAAGGGAAGTGGGTATGATCGGGATGTTGAGATTGTTGGCTGTTTTTTCCGCGATCTGGATCGTTGGGTGCGGAGGCTCCAACGCGGGCGTCGAAGCACCGCAGAATCCCACTCCGCCGCCAGACGTGAAACCCCAGAATACCGGCATGCAGCCGGCGACGCCGGCCAGCGTCGATTAGCGGATGCCAGGCAGCGAGATCAAATCGTGGACCCTGCACTCGTGCGGGGTCTTTTTTTAGTTCAAGCCGGGGAGCCGATCCGACAGTGGTCCAGCATCGCCGCTGCGGTCATGACGTAACTGGCGTAGAGTGAAAGATTAGGTGAAAGACAAGGGTTTCGGGCTCGGGCGCACCCCGTTAAGTCCCGCCGGGTGGATCCACTTAGCTCAGCCAAAATTGAATTCTGTACGTCTGAGGCTGGTACGCAAAGCGGGGGCGGGTGGTTTCGAGTTCAGTTTTTGCCGATCGAGGGGCCGAGCTGAGGCTCAACGTCATTTCGGCGAGAATCGGACGGTGAACCACCCGCCCCCTGCCAGAGCCACGTAGCCGCGGCGACGACCGCGGCCATGCCTGCGAATACCACCAGGCACAGCCCCGCCACCTGGTCATCGACCCCGGCATGGAGCAACCCAAAAACGCGGATCGGCACGGTCGTCACGCCGGGCGGAACCACCAGAATGCTGCAGGCCAAGTCGCCGCTGGCGGCGGCAAACACGACCAACCACACGGCGGCCAGGCCCGCCCGCCGCTGCGGCAGGGCAACCAGCCGGAATCGTGACCAGGCGCCGGCGCCTTCGCACGCGGCGCTGTCCAAGCCGTCGTCGGCGACGCTCCGCAATAGATACCAGCAGCCCAAAACGGCCAGCGGCAAAACCCGCACGAGGATGGCCAATACCGGCGCGAAGACCGTGCGATCGTACAGCCAGACCAGAACGCCCAGCCCCTCGCGATCCAACAGCCAGATGACGCCCAGGCCGATCAACGGGCCGGGGAGCGCCAGTCCGGCGGCGGCCACAACCAGCGCGGGAACTGCCCGCCAACCGCCGCGCCTCGCCCACCAGGCCAAGCCGGCTCCGAACGTCACGGCACACGTCGCCGCCAACGTCCCGATCAGGAGCGTCCAGAACAGCTCCGATCGAAATCTCGAAAAGCTGGACGCGATAACATGGAAGAAGTGCCCAGCGGACCACTGCCGCAGGCGGACATCACCGGCTTGCTGCACGACGAGGCCCGCTTTGACGACCAGATTGGACAGCGGGACTCCGGCCATCAACAGGCAGCACAACAGCACGGCTCCCGCCGCCGGCCGGCGGGCTCTCTTCAACCGATAACTCCGGGCCGGACGCTCGGGCGTCTGCAGGGTCGGAACGACCCGCAGGGCTGCGGCAAGTGCGACCAGGATGAGGGCCGATCCTGCCAGCATGCCCGGCATGGCCGCCTGCCACGCCGCGGCGGGGCTGTCGCCCAAGGCAAAGCCGGAGTACAGCTCTTCGGCGTACGTGCGGACGAGGAACAGATCCGTGACCGTCATCTCTACGGAGGTTGCCAGCAAGACCCAACCGGCGGCGATCGCAACACCGGCGGACATGCGCGGCAGGGTGACCTGGGCCAAGGCTTGCCACGCCGAACCGGCCAACAGCGCGTCCTCCTCCAATTCCGGCTCGACGGCCACCGCGGCGGCGCCTGCCAACAACACAACCCACGGGACAGCGGCGAGAGAGTGTACCCAAATAGCGCCGCACCACCCCGACAGCCACGGCGCCGCAGAAGGCCCGCGGGAAAGGGAGTACCATCCCAATTGCCCCCAGCCCGCGTCCCAGGCTGCCGCTTGGAGATAAAGGGGCATGATCAACAAGCCGCCGGCGACGGCCAGCGCCAGTCGCCGGCCGGGCACGTCCGTCCGCCAAAGCAGGAAAGCCAAAGCGGTCCCCAACGGCAGGCTGATCGCGCACGAGCCTGCGGCCAGCAGCAGCGTGTTGCGCAGCAGCAACAGCTGCCGCGCATCATCGCGCAGCAGGACCGCCGCCGCCGCCAGGCAGGCGACCGCGAGGGCCAGCAGTAACCGGGGACGAATTCGCCACATGGCTTGGTTGTACCAAGGTTCGCGCGCGTCTCAAGACCGGCGGGAATAATTGGCCCGGTCGCTGGATCATTCTTGATGGAACAGACGTTGCCCGACGCGGCCTGTGGCCGCGACCGATTTGGAGTGCGGCGCCTCGTCGCCGCTTTGGCTGAACGGCAGCAGCGCCGCGGAACCAAGCGGTCGAAAAGTCGGAACCCCGTCGGTCCGAGACGGCGCTACGTCGGCTCCAAAGCGGCGACAAGGCGCCGCACTGCAAAGAGGTGCGCGCTCTGCACGCATACCACGAAATCGGAAAAGTGTCACAGAAGGAGTGCAATCAGGGTGCGCGCAGCATTGGCCTGGGCGTGTATGGGCGGCCTGACGGTCTTAGCGGCTGGTTGTGGTCAAGAAGGTGGCTCGGATGGCTTGTCGTCGAGCGCCACGACAACGCCCGCGGAGGTGGCTTCCGAGCCCGCGTACTCCGCGTTGCCGCAGTTGGAAGCGACGCATCAGATGCCGCCAGCGATCAATCAGGGCCGCGGCCCTGGCCAAGCCGGCGATCGTTTCGACTACGTGGCGGAGAGCGACTTTCTGGCCGTCCGGGACGCTCCGTATTCCACGTTCTCGATCGATGTGGACACCGCCTCCTACACGAAAGCCCGCCAGTACTTGATGCAGCACGGAACCTTGCCGCCGCCGGATGCGGTGCGGATTGAGGAGTTCCTGAATTACTTCGACAGCCCTGGACAACTTTCGTCCCGGCGGCGTGAATCGCGTGATCCTCTGCACGGACGGCGACTTTAACGTCGGAACGACCAGCACCGGGGACTTGGTGCGGTTTGCCCAGCAGCAAGCGCAGGCCGGCGCCTTTCTGACCGTGCTTGGTTTCGGTATCGGCAACCACAACGACGCGTTGCTGGAGGAAATCTCCAACCGGGCCAACGGCAACTATGCCTTTATCGACTCGGCGACCGAGGCGCGGAAAGTCCTGGTCCAAAAACTGAGCGGCACGCTGGTGACGATCGCCAAGGACGTCAAGATCCAAGTCGAATTCAACCCGGCACGGGTCGCGGCTTATCGGCTGATCGGTTACGAGAACCGCCGCTTGGCGGACCGTGACTTCAACGACGACACGAAAGACGCCGGCGAAATCGGCGCCGGCCACACCGTCACCGCGCTGTACGAAGTGGTCCCGCCCGGTGGGACCGGCGGGGCGGGGCCGCCTTTGCTGGACGAGTTCAAGTACCAGTCAGCAGCGGCGCCAAAAGCGGCGGACGCCGGCGATGAACTGTTGACCGTGAAGCTGCGCTACCAGTTGCCGGAAGGCGGTCCCAGCGAAAAGTTGGCCGCCGCAGTCAAGGATCAGGGGCACAGCTTCGAGCAGGCATCCGGCGATTTCCGTTTCGCGGCTGCCGTCGCTTGCTTCGGCAAGCGTTTGCGAGGTTCTCGTTACGGCGGCAATGTCGACTACGCTGCGCTAGGCCGAATCGCTGCCGCCGCACTGGGCAATGACGAGTCCGGCTATCGCGCGGAATTCGTGGAGATGGTCAGACAGGCGGCACGTTTGTCGGGCCAGGACGTGGCCGGCGTACCGGACGTTCAGCCGAGCGGGACCGCGTGGGCTCCACCGCGCGTCTGGCAAACCCTCGGACCGGCAAGCAGGTCTGGGCCCAGCCGCGCAGCGCAGTGGCTGATGCTGGCCTGCGGACTCGTCCTGGGCATGGCCCTGGCAAGCTTGGCGACGGGGATCTGCCTGGCGCTGCTGCTGCGGACCGGCGCCTCGGCATCGGCTCTGGGCAGCGAGGCGAAACCAGCCGTAAAGGGCACCTGTCAGGGCGTGGCGGCGGGGGCGGCAGACGGCGTAGCGGCGATGCGCGGGACGTTCGTCCGCTGACTGGCCAAACGCTGGGTTTCCACAATCTCGTCCAAGTGCGCGTCGATCGCGGATTGCCTCAGGCCCGGGTGGGTCAGCACCCAGGGCACGGTGACGGTGAAGATACTGCCACGTCCCAGTTCGCTGACAAACGTGATCTCGCCGCCCAACAGCTTGCACAACTCCTTGACGATCGACAGCCCCAAGCCGGTGCCCGAGTATTCGCGCGTCAAATTCCGGTCGCCGACCGTCTGTGAACTCTGGCGAAATTTTTCAAAGATGATCTCGCGATCTTCTTCGGGAATCCCCACGCCGGTGTCCGCCACCGACAGCACCAGCTGATCGTCGGGGCTGCGGCTGACCGAGACGGTGATCCTCCCGCCCTCCGGCGTGAACTTGATCGCATTGGACAGCATGTTGATCAGGACCTGTTGGATCTTGCTCTGATCCTGGTACATCACCGGCAAGTCCGGTTCAACCTGGCAGATCAGGTCGATGTTCTTTTCTTCACTCAATCCGCGAACCATCTCGCACTGGGCGGTGACGACCGCGCCGATGCGGAATTCGGACAAACGCACGTCCATTTTGCCCGCCTCGATCTTGGCCAGATCGAGGATGTCGTTGATCAATTCCAGCAGCAGCCGGCCTGATTTCTGGATGTTCTGGGCATAGCGTTTCTGCTTGTCGGTCAACGTGTCGATGCCGCCCAGGATTTCGGAGAATCCGATGATGCTATTCAGAGGGGTGCGGAGTTCGTGGCTCATGTTCGCCAGGAAATCGCTCTTCAGCCGGTTCATCTCGTACAGCTGCATATTGAGTTGGGCGAGTTGATCGACCTTGGCGTCCAGGTCTGCATTGACCTGGCGCAGTTCGTCCTGCGCATCCGTCAGATGCCTTAGCATGCGGTTGAAAGCGGAAGCCAGTTCCTCGAATTCGTCATTGGTCGCGATTTCCGCCCGCAATTGCGTGTTGCCCCGGCTGATTTGCTCGCTCACATCGCGCAGATGTTTCAGGGGCTTGACGACCACGTAGTGGATAATCACATACAAGATGATCATCGCGAAAAACACCGTCAGAATGCCGATCGCAGTCAGCAGGGCGCGATTCCACGTGATGGCCTCCTGGGTCTCGTGGTCCGAAATGTCCACCTTGACGACGCGGAACGGCAGCTTGCCTTGATCCAGCGGCCTGTCGGCTTGGGTGAAGGCATCGACGCCTTCAAAGCCCAAGTGACAGCGGCCACAGCTTTCTTTCCAGTACACAGGCTGGTAGTAGTAGATCTTCTCGTCGGAGGGCACCGGCTGGAATTTGTAGACGACCTGGATTTCGGGAGAACTCGTGGCGCTGCTGGGCGGCGTCGCTACGGGCGATTCGGGGTTCGGCTCCACTGCCGTGTCCGTGGGCCCCGCTTTGGCGGCGTGTTTCGCAGCGCCGCCTTCAGCCGGTTGGAACTGGCTCTTCATTTGCTGCTGGAGTTTCGTCTTCAGTTCCAGGAGGATTCTTTTTTCTTCCTCGTTGGCCGGAAGTTCCGTGCTGGGCGTGTCCTCCAATGCCAGGATCTTCCATTCGTATTTCTGCGTCTGAATGTCCCGTGCAAGTTCCGCGGCCATTTCGCGGAGCGCCTTGGCGTGCTGTGGGTCCGTATCGGGGTCCGAGGCTTCCCACTGCTCCCAGTGGTAGCGCAGCAGCGCGGCGTCGACCAAATCGCGGCTCTTGCGGATAGCGGTCCCCTCGACGAGGCCTTCCGCAATGTGCTCCACCCACCAGAACGTCACGGCCAGGAGCAGGCTGAGGCCAGCGACGAAAAGAAAGCGGCATTTTCGCTCTAAGCTGGTTTCGCCGATGACTCGTTTGATCGAGCGATGAGACATGACGCTGTGACTGGCGTAGCTTCCGGAAGTTGCTTGCAGTCAAGATTTTACCGTTTTTCTAACGATTCGCTAGGGCAAAAGAAGCAGTTTGCGTAAACCGCACCGCTTGACAACTTGGGGCTGCGAGAATTAGCAAAATCACTATACTTTGAGTTTTCTTGAAGCCAGCGTTAAGAACGCGGCCTTGCCTGGCAAAGCCAGGAAGCCTGGCTTTTTCCGAGAAGCCGGGCATCTGAAGATGCGAACACGCTACGACTTGATGCTGTAAAGAGGAACCCCATGAGCCAACGATCTCTCGCCGAGCCAACACCGCCAACACCGGCCATTACGCCGCCCACCCCAGTACCGGAAGTTGAAATCGTGAGCGAACTGACCTCCCAAGCCCTGTTCGACAAGTGCAACGCCTTGTCGAGGAATCTCTGGTGGACTTGGCATCCGGAAGTCCACAGCCTGTTTCGCGACCTCGACCCGATCCGCTGGCGACAGTTGGATCACAATCCCATCGCCCTGTTGCGCGAATTCACGCCGGAGCGGTTGGCAGCGCGGGCTTCCGAGATGGTGCTGCACAGCCGGATCAACTACCACTACCGCCGGCTGAAGGAGTATCTCAGCGATCGCCGTCGCACCTGGGGGAAGACCAATGCCAACATTCTGGGCGCCCTGCCGGCGGCCTACTTTTCGGCCGAGTTCGGCATTCACGAATCGATCCCGGTCTATTCGGGCGGTCTGGGGGTGCTGTCCGGCGACCACATCAAAAGCGCCAGCGGATTGGGGGTTCCCCTGGTCGGCATCGGCCTGTTTTACAGCCAGGGTTATTTCAAGCAGCAGCTGGACCTGAACGGATGGCAAAGCGAGGAGTACCTGGAGACGCGTGTCGAGAACCTGGCGATGGAGTCGGCGAAGGACCCGGCGGGCAAACCGGTCACGGTACACATCGACACTCGCAACGGGCGACTGCTGGCCAAGGTGTGGCAGTTGCACGTGGGGCGCGTGGAACTGTATCTGCTCGACTGCAACGTGGAAGGAAACCGGCCGGAAGACCGCGAATTGACCAGCCGGTTGTATGGTGGCGACGATCGCATCCGAATCCGTCAGGAACTGGTGCTGGGCATCGGCGGCGTCAAGGCCCTGCGGGCACTGGGTATCTCGCCCGGCGTGTACCATTTGAACGAGGGGCACAGCGCCTTTGCCCCGCTGGAAGTGATTCGCCAGCGCATGGAGGACGACGGACAGCCCTTCGACGAAGCCCTCCGGAAGGTGGCCAGCCAGACGGTCTTCACCACCCACACGCCGGTGCCGGCCGGGCACGACCGGTTTCACGGGGGGCTGGTGGAAGAGCATCTCGGCCCCTTGCGCGATCAGCTGGGGATTCCTTACGAACAACTGATGGGACTGGGGCGTGTCGATCCGCAGAACCCGAACGAAACGTTCTGCATGACGGTACTGGCGCTGAAGGTCTCGCGCAAAGCCAACTCGGTTAGCCAGTTGCACGGGCGCATTACGCGGCGGATGTGGGCCCACCTGTGGCCGTGGCGCGAGGAAGAGGAAATCCCCATCGGGCATATCACCAACGGTGTCCACATCCCGAGCTGGTTGGCCTGGCAGATGCGCCAGCTGTACGATCGCCATTTCCCCGAAGGGTGGATCTACGGCATGGGCCAACCAGAACCCTGGCAGAACATCCACCACGTCGATCCGGGCGAGTTGTGGGAGACCCATAACTCGCTGAAGAACCTGTTGCTGGCGTTCGTTCGCCGCCGCGTCAGCCGTCAATGCCGCCGGCGGGGTGAGCCGGATGACGTGGTCGAAGCCGCGCGGAACCTTCTGAATCCGGCGGTCCTGACGATCGGCTTCGGCCGCCGCTTTGCCACCTACAAACGAGCCGCGCTGATCTTTACGGATCGCGACCGGTTGGCAGCCATTTTGAACAATCCGGAGCGGCCCGTCCAGCTGATCTTCGCCGGCAAGGCGCACCCCAAGGATGAGCCGGGGAAACGGCTCATTCAGAGCATCGCCAACATGCGGCACGATCCTCGCTTCAAGGATCGCACCGCCTTTATCGAGGACTACGACATCAACGTCTGCCGGCACATGATTCAAGGAGTCGACGTGTGGCTGAACAACCCGCGGCGGCCCTTGGAGGCTTCCGGCACCAGCGGTCAAAAGGTCGTGCTCAACGGGGGCCTGAATCTGTCCATCCTGGACGGCTGGTGGGCGGAAGCCTACGACGGGTCAAATGGCTTTGCGATCGGCAAAGGCCGCAGCCACGTGCATGACGAGATTACGGACCGCCGAGATGGCGAATCGCTGTACGAGGTGTTGGAAAAAGAAGTCGTCCCGACCTTCTACGATCGCGACAACGATGGTCTCCCACGACGCTGGATCGAGATGATGATGAATTCGATCAGCACGCTGGCTTGGCGGTTCAGTGCTCATCGCATGGTCATGGATTACACTCGAACGATGTATGTCCCGGCGGCTGGCGGAGTCAGCTGCGATATGGATCGGCGTTAGTGCGGGATACGGGATACGGGATGCGGGATGTGCCGGATGGCAGCGATTCTGTGCCAACAACATGACTCTCCTACACGTCTTCGGCGGCCACACGGTTTCAAGTCATGCTCGATTCCCCGAACCTGCCCTCGCGTTACTCGCCTCGCGCAACCCGCATCCCGTAACCCGCATCCCGCAACCCGTTTAGGAAGGACTTCGTGTGTCACGATCGGCCGATCGACGAGACCGCTTGCGCCGTTTGATGCGCCGCACGGGTGCCGACGCTCTGCTTGTGACGCACCCGGCAAACGTAACGTACCTCACCGGATTCACCGGCGATTCCAGTTACCTGTTGCTGATGGCGCGTCAGCAGATCATGATCAGCGACGGCCGTTATGCGCAGCAATTGGCGGAGGAGTGTCCGGAATTAGACACGGAGATCCGCCGGCCCGGCGTGGAGATGCTGCCGACGGTTGCCAAGGTAGTGGGAACTGCGAAAGTGCGCAGCTTGGCGATCGAGGCCGCGTCGATGACGGTCGCCTTCCGGGAAGGGCTTTCCAAGCAGTGTCCGCATGTCGAATTCGTGTCCACGGAGGCATTGGTGGAGGGGTTGCGCGAAATCAAAGACCGGGACGAAATCGCCCAGATTCGCGCCGCCATCGATCTGGCCGAGCGGGCGTTTGCGGTGGTGCGAGCCGGTTTGCGTCCGGATCACACCGAGCGAGAAATCGCTCACGACCTGGAGCATCAGATTCGTTTGTTCGGCGGTACGGGCTGCAGTTTTACTCCCATCGTGGGCGTGGGACCACGTGGCGCCTTGCCTCATGCCCGGCTGTCGAAGCACCGTGTAGAGGAAAGCGACTTTGTCCTGATTGACTGGGGGGCTCGCGGCGAGTTGTACGTAAGCGACTTGACTCGCGTCTTGGTGACCGGTAGAATCTCGCCCAAACTTGAACGCATGTATGGAGTTGTGTTGCGAGCGCAGGCGGCGGCTATCGCCGCCATCCGGCCTGAAGCGGTGCTGAAAGATGTGGACGCAGTCGCCCGCAAAGTGATCGAGGACGCGGGATTCGGCAAGTATTTCACGCACGGCTTGGGGCATGGAATCGGGCTGGAGATCCACGAGGGCCCCCGCCTTGCGCCCAACCAAAACCGGAAACTGAAGGCGGGGATGGTCGTCACGGTCGAGCCGGGCATTTACTTGCCGAATTGGGGCGGTATCCGGATCGAAGATGATATCCTGGTGACAAGGACCGGCTGCGAAGTGCTGAGCCGCGTGCCGAAAGAACTCGGCGACTGCGCGCTGCATTGATGAGTCCCAAGCGTTTTTCGGGCGGATGCCCGTGGAGAGATCTATGGCCGACTCGGATGCAAGACAGGACGACATCTTCGAACTCGACCGCATTCGTCGTTTGATCGAGTTGATGAAAGAGCACGAACTCAGCGAGATCGATCTGCGCCAGTCCCAACAGCGGATCCGTTTGTGTCGCGGTTCCGCCGCAGATCCGCAGGCCCACAGCTTGGCGCCCCCCCCGGCGGCTGCCGCTGCGATTCAGCCCTCGGCGGCGCCTGCGATCGCGGCCGCGGGCGACGATGCTCACGTCCTGTACATCAAGAGCCCGATGGTGGGCACCTTCTACTCGAAAGCCAATCCCAACGCGGAGCCGTACGTCCGCATCGGCGACCATGTCGATGAAGCGACGACCGTCTGCATCATCGAGGCCATGAAGGTCTTCAACGAAATCCCCGCCGAAGTCGCCGGCCGCATCGTCGCGGTGCTGGTCGACGACGAGGAACCCGTGGAATTTGGCCGTCCGTTGTTCAAGTTGGATACCAGGAAGTAGACCGGGCGGCAGAGTCCGTTTCCTATGTACAAACGCATCCTGATCGCAAATCGCGGCGAGATCGCCCTCCGCATTATCCGCGCGTGCCGGGAACTGGGCATCGAGACCGTGGCCATTTACAGCGAGGCCGATCGCGGCAGCGCGTACTTGGATCTGGCTGATGAGGCCTATTGCGTGGGGCCGGCCAAGAGCACGCTGAGCTACCTGAAGATTGATCGTGTGATCAGCGCCGCCGAGGTGGGCAACGTCGAGGCGATTCATCCCGGCTACGGATTCCTGGCCGAAAACGCGCACTTCAACGAGATCTGCCGCAGCTGCAACATCGACTTTATCGGCCCTACGCCCGAAGCTATGCAGAAACTGGGCGACAAGAACGCGGCTCGCAGCATGGCGCGCGACGCCGGCGTGCCGGTGGTTCCCGGCAGCGAAGGCTTGGTCGAGGACGAGAAGCAGGCCTTGAAGGTCGCTCACGAGATCGGCTTTCCGGTCCTGATCAAAGCGACGGCCGGCGGCGGAGGCAAAGGCATGCGCGTGGCCGGCAACGACCTGGTGCTGAAGACGGCTTTCGTGCAGGCTCAGACCGAAGCCAAGGCAGCCTTCGGCAACCCGGGCGTTTACGTGGAGAAGTTCATCGAACGGCCGCGGCACATCGAAGTCCAGATCCTGGCCGACCTCCACGGGAACGCGGTCCACCTCTGGGAACGCGATTGCTCCACGCAACGCCGCCATCAGAAACTGATCGAGGAAAGTCCGGCACCCAATCTGCCTGACGACAAGCGCAAGAGCATGTGCCAAGCGGCCGTGCGTCTGATCCAGTCGGCGGGCTACACCAATGCCGGAACCGTCGAGTTCATCCTGGACCAGAACCACAACTTCTACTTTATCGAAGTCAACGCGCGGATTCAGGTCGAGCACCCCGTCACCGAGATGGTGACGGGCGTCGATTTGATCAAGTCGCAGATTGCCGTAGCGGCCGGTGAACCGCTTCCGTTCCGCCAGGAGGAGATCTGCAGCCGGGGAGTCGCCGTCGAGTGCCGCCTCAACGCGGAGAATCCCGACCGCAAGTTCCGGCCCAGTCCCGGCAAGATTGAGAAGATGTTCGTCCCCGGCGGGCCCGGCGTGCGCTTCGACTCGCACGCCCATCCCGGCTACGTCGTGCCCGCCGCCTACGATTCCATGATCGGCAAATTGATCGTGCACCAGCCGACCCGTTCCGTCGCCATCGCCTGCATGATCCGGGCGCTGGACGAGTTGCGGATCACGGGCATCGACACCACGGCATCCTTCCACCGCCGGGTCTTGTCCCACAACGAGTTTGTCAAGGGCGAAGTCGATACGGGCTTCGTGGAACGGACCTGGTTTGCGTGATTTGTCACGCTGGTTCGTCTCGCCAGCGATCCGCGTTTTTCTTTCTGACGCTGAATCCGGTTCCTTCTCGACCGCACCAGGCCAGCCGGTTGCGACAATCCGTCGGATCCTTGTCGCTCGGCCCGCAATCCGTCACGGCCGGTAAACGTCATGTGACCGGAGTCGAGCGGACGAACTCGCGTTCGTTCCCGCCAAATCAGCCAACGGCTTTCACGCCCGCCAATGTGACATTTCCCAGTTCCACTCGTCCTAGGAGGCTGTCCAAGTATTAGTCGAGACGTGCTCGGTTTTTGTTGGATGACCGCGGCCGTCCGTGGAGTAGTACTCATAGAACGCCGACAAATCGAGTTCCGGTATCGTCTCCAACAGGAAAAAGACCAAGTCATCTTCGGGCAACATGGTCTCCGGCGACACGATCTCCTGTCGTCCTATGAACGCATCCCAAGGCCGAAACCGCTTCGCTCGATCGTCCATGATCCCCTCCTGGTGTTGCTAGCATCTCTGTTCAACCTGCTCCAACGCCCCCCGGCAACCCCAGTATCCCAAATCCTCGACTCGCCTGGGAGAGCAATCTTGGACAGCCTCCTAGCATCACTTGGATTTCAGTGCGAAGTCGACCGTGCCGCCCCCGGCGGGGACGGTGGCCTTTAACTCGGACATGCCTTCCTGGCTGTAATTCGGCGGCAGCAGTTCTCTGGCCACCTCGATCGGCGACTGACCGCTGTCGCGGGGAAAGTCCGAGCCGTCGGGCATGACCCACTTGTTGCAGACCACCTCGAACTGGCCCTCGGGCGCCCCTTTGTGCTCGTTGTCGTACATCAGTTCATAGCGGCCGTCGGGGCCCGTAAACCCGTAGGGGCTGCGACCTCCTCGGGTGGAACTTACGGGCAAAAACGTCACGCTGGCGTTCGCCAACGGCTTGCCGTCCAGCGTCACCGTCCCGCTGACCGGGACCAGCGGCGGCGCGTCTGAGCCGCCCTTGTTACAGCCCGCCACGACAGTCAACAACAACGCGCCCAAACCAGCCCCAACAACGTGAAACCGCATTGGCCAATCCTTCTCGTCAAGATTATCCCGCCAGAACAAACACCGTCCGCAGTCGCCTCACATCACGGCAAAGTGACTGCTTCGGACCCAGACATCGTCGCAATCGCGGTCAGCACGGCCCGATCGGTCGAATCCGAGACGAAACGAACCGAAGCGTCGGCCATGCACACATTCGCGCCGGCTGGGTGCAGGCTGCCGCAAACTCCCCAAGTGCGCAGTCGTCCTGGGATGGTCGTCTTGTCGGCGACCCACGTCCAGGTCGGCGGGATGTCGAAGAGGTTGATGCCTTGCGCAATATCGATCCCGATCATCACCCAGCCGCGGAATCCCCAGGCCGGAGCCTCGCCGTTGGCGACCCAGTGCGTCGTCTCGCAGAACGCCACCGTGTTGCTGGTGCCGTCCAGCGCCGCGTTGATTCCGCTATCGCTGTTCTCCCCGAACAACCGCTTGGACACTACGGACTGCGTTCCCCAGTCACTGAAATTGCTGAGGTCGTTCGTCCAGACGCTAAAGTCGTAGTTGGTCTTGGTCCCGGAGATGCCGCTGCCATCCTTGATCCCGTAGACCCCGCTGCTGGGAGTATTGATTCGATCCAGTCGATCCGAGGGGCAGATAAGAGTCGGCACACGTTCGGCAAGGATGCGTGCGTTGCCGCTGTTGACCGCGTCACCGGCAAACGGCCGGGCACTGGGGAAAATGTTGCTCTGCGTCTGCGGCGACGGGCCAACGTGGGAAAAGCACTGCGAAAAGTCCAGTTGGGAGTACAGCGATTGCTGCTCCATGTAAGGCAGGAGCAGAGCGAGTCCACAAAGGTTCTTGACCAGCTTGTTCGCGGGCTCGGCCGACCCCGCCATGTTCGAGGAAAAACCATAGTCCAGGCCTGCCGGCGGGAAAATCTTGTGCGTGTCGTGGTAATTGTGCAGCGCCACGCCGAGTTGCTTGACATTGTTCTGGCATTGCGACCTGCGGGCAGCCTCTCGAGCGGCCTGAATCGCGGGCAGCAACAATGCCACCAGGATGCCGATGATCGCAATCACGACCAGCAACTCCACCAAAGTGAAACCTCGTTTGCGAAACCAGTTCATAACACCAATCTCCGGAAGGAAAGACGATTTAAGTTAAGAACAAACGAACGCTGTGCCCGTACGGGCTCGTCCAGATTCCGCCATGACAATTCTCGCCGAAACGGGGGAGCGACGGCCCAGGCATTGGCGGAACGTCTGCGAGCCTATCCGATTCGATTTACCTCCAAAACGCAACTAGCATCATATCGTCGCCTGCGGAAACTTCAATCTCGCCGCACAACGGACCGTTAGTTTTTTCGCTGCCCCCCAGAAATGATGTAGAACTAAGGGCCGGACGACGTTGGGGGGCTTGGAAAGTCAAACTGCCGAAGCCGTTCGCAGTCGGTACTGACCACTGTCTGCAATGGAAAACCGGCCGCACAAAGCTCTCCCATTTAACGCAGCTGGCGCTGCTTGCCGCTCACCGGGCGTCCACCGCGAATCTCAGGGCACGGGTGGCATTTCAGTCCGTCGGAGGCGCGCGGGGTGCGCACCTCCTGGGTTGCGGCCCCAGGCCGAGCCGGGTTGCCGCATGCCGGATTGCATCCTCCCGGTGTTGACAAAAGGCCCAGAATCAGTAACGGTAACTTGCTGGAACGTTCCGCGATACGTATGATGATGGCGTGGAGCACGCGAATCGAGTAACTCCCATTCGCGGGTCGGCGCCGAGCGCCGAGACAGCCTTCATCGGTCGTCGCCCCGTACCGCACGACGTTTTCTTTCGTTTCATTTTTTCGTAAGGAGAGTCTGCATGAAAAACAGATCTCGAGGTTTCACGCTGGTGGAATTGTTGGTGGTGATCGCCATCATCGGTATTTTGGTCGCCTTGCTGCTGCCCGCCATCCAGGCGGCGCGGGAGGCCGCCCGGCGCACGCAGTGCGTCAACAATCTGAAGCAGTTGGGCGTTGCCATGCACAATTATCACGACACGCACAAGTGCTTGCCCTATGGGCATCGAACCGAGACAGCCCCACCACCCCTCACCGCCACGACCCATCGGCGGGACTGCTGGTATCACCGCATCCTGCCCTTCGTCGAACAAGGGGCGTACTCCGATGAGTACGAGGCCAACACGACGGACTATGTCTTTTACATCCCGGCTGCGATTCAGAGTGTCGTGGTCCCCGCGTTCACTTGCCCGTCGGATCCTTCCAGCCCTGCCCTCGGTGGCGGCGGCACGACCATCGGCTTCCAGGGAAACTACGCGGTGTGCGGGGGCGGCGGGTATCCCTATAACCCGACAACCATCGACGGCAATTTCTACAACACCCCGCGCGTCGAAAACGGTGGGATGTTCGGCACCAGCAACCCGGGTATTCCACGCACCCTTGGCGCCGCCCTAGACGGAACGGCCAACGTGCTGATGGCGAGCGAAGGCATCATCCGCGGCAAGACGGCCGCTGCGAGTTGGGGAGATTTGGGCGGCTACTGGGGAGGTGCCCCGCATGGTTCGTTTGCCTTCTCGTCGGCCGAATCGCCGAACACGACCATGCCCGACCGCGTCTACTCGTGCAAAAGCACGACATGGCCCAAGGCCCCCTGCGAGAACGGCAGTGCCGGCGGACTTGCCGGCCGCTATTGCTTCGCACGCAGCTACCACCCCGGCGGAGTCAATGTGGTGCTTTGCGACGGCGCCGTGCGGTTTGTCAGCGACAGCGTCGACACGCTGACCTTCCGGTATCTCGGAAACCGCGAAGACGGCAACGCGGTGGGCGCTTACTAAACCACTTCCACCTCTTGAGGAAAAAGCAGATGCGCACAAATCGTCTGACCACGTTTTTCGCACTCCTGGCCACCGGGATGATTTTCGGCTGTGGCTCCTCCGGGCTCGACACGCAACCCGTCAGCGGCAAGGTCACGTTCGACGGCCAACCCATCCAGGAGGGCCGGATAACGTTCCGCGGCTCGGGAAGCGATCCGCGGGCGTTTAGCGCGGAGATCAAGAACGGCGAGTACCAAATGGAGGCCGCTGTCGGCAAGGTACGCGTCGAGGTCATCGCTTCGCGCCCCGTGCCCGGCAAGTTCGACGAATCCAACCCCGGCGAAAAGGTGCCGGTGGGCGAGATGTACATTCCTGCCAAGTACAATTCGCAAAGCGAACTGACGGCCGACGTCACGAGCGGCAGTAACGTGTTAGACTTCGCCCTGACCGGCGGCGAAGCCGGACAAGCGGGCGGCGATGCCCCAGCCCCCTGACTCGTACGCTGGCAACGGCGAGCGGTGGGCGTGAGCCCGCCGGTTTTTTGCCGCGCTGGGCGTGAGTCCGCCTCATTTGACCTTGCTGGGCGTGGGCCCCGTGGTTGTACGGGATTGGCCTCAGAACGCCGCCGCACGGGAAACGGGTGGGCCCACGCCCACCGTTCGCCGGGACTGCCGGCTTCGAAGTTGCGCATCTTGCTCGATTTCGCCTCCTCCGACAATCAGGAGGCATGCGGGCATGAGCCGCTTCGCACAGCCAGTGTTGGGACGCCGCCAGTTCGTGCTGATTTCGACCACCTTGGACGACGTCATCCCCGAGGGGGCACGATGTGCGCATCCTCGATGAATTGTTGTCGGCGCAAGATTGGCCGGCATGGGAGGCGGAATGTCGCCCGGTCCGGGGGCAACCGCCCATTGCTCCGCGGGTCGTCGCCAGCGTGATCCTGTATGGCTTGACGCGGCGGATCCGTTCCAGCCGCGTCTTGGAATACATGACGGACGAGTGTTTGCCTCCAGCGAACACGAAGCATGTCCCCACGTCAGTCTAGCTCGGGCTGTCTGGTATCAGGCCGTCTTCCTGCGGCGGAGGATTTGAGACGGGGGCCGCCGCCGCCGCGACTCGCCGCTGCAGGCGGCGGTCGGCGAACCATTGGATCACGTAGTAGAAGACGGGCGTGAGGAAGATGCCGAACAGAGTGACGCCTAACATGCCGCTGAACACGGCGGTGCCCAGCGTCCGCCGCATCTCGGCGCCGGCCCCGCTGGAGATGACCAGCGGGAGCACGCCCAGGATGAAGGCGAAGGAGGTCATCATGATCGGCCGCAGGCGGAGCCGGCAGGCCTCCAGCGTCGCCTCGTATCGCGGCAGTCCCGCTTCGCGCTTGGCCTTGGCGAACTCCACGATCAGGATCGCGTTCTTGCTGGCCAGCCCCACCAGGACGACGAACCCGATTTGGGTGAAGATGTTGATGTCCATCCGGGCCAGGGCGACGCCGGCCACCGAGCACAGAATGCACATCGGCACGACGAGGATCACGGCCAGCGGCAGGGACCAGCTCTCATACTGCCCGGCCAGCACGAGAAACACCAGCAGCACGGCCCCGCTGAACACGAACAGCGTGGTGTTCCGGGCGATCAGCTGCAGGTAGGCGAGTTCGGTCCATTCAAAAGCCATGGTCGCGGGCAGCTGGCGTCGCGCCAGGGCCTCGACCGCCTCGATCGTCTCCCCGGTGCTCCGGCCGGGCGCCGCGGAGCCCTGGACGGCCGCGGCCGGATACATGTTGTAGCGGATCACGACGAACGGCCCGCCCCGGTCCTCGACCCTGGCCAGCGTGCCCAGCGGCACCATGTCCCCGCGGACGTTGCGGACGTACAGTCGCCGCACGTCCTCGATGCCCATGCGGTAGCGGGTATCGGCCTGGACGTTCACCTGCCAGGTGCGTCCAAAGAGGTTGATATCGTTGACATACGCCCCGCCCAATTGGACCTGCAGCGTGTCGAAGACCTCGTCCAAAGACACGCCCATCACCTTGCACTTGGTGCGGTCGACGTCGACGTACAGCTGCGGCGCATTGGCCCGAAAGGCCGTGAACAGACCGACCAGTTCCGGGGCCTCGTTGCCCGTGCGCACCAACTCGTCGGCCTGGGCCTGGAGGTCCGCCAGGCCGTTGTTGCCGCGGTCCTGGAGCATGACCTTGAAGCCGCCGCCGGTGCCCAGGCCGCGCATCGGGGGCGGCGCTAGCACGGCACAGTTGGCCGCCTGGATCTCCTGCACGAAGCGCCGCCGCAAGGTCGCCGCGATGGCATCGGCCGCCAACTCGGGCGACCGCCGCTCGTCGAACGGCTTCAGGATCACGAAGGCGTTCCCCATGTTCGAGCCGTTCACGCCCAAGGTATAGGACATGCCGCAGGTGCGGAACACGTGGGCCACGCCCGGCGTGTCGCGGAGGATCGAGTAGATTTTTCTCATCGTTTCATCGGTCCGCTCCAGCGACGCCGAGTCGGGCAACTGGACCGCCGTGAACAGGTAGCCCTGGTCTTGGGGTGGGATGAACCCCGCCGGCATCCGGCCAAAGCTCCAGCCGGTCAGGTAGACCAGCCCCGCGTACAGCACCAGCACCAGCAAGCTGACCCGCAGCGCCCGCCCGACCAGCCATGTGTAGCCGGTGATCGATGCCGCGAAGACCCGGTTGAACAGTCGGAAGAACCAGCCCAAGAAAAAGTTGACCGTGCGAGCCAGCAGATCCTGCTGGGCGTGCTTGGGCTTCAGCAGGATGGCGCACAGGGCCGGGCTGAGCGTCAGCGAGTTCATCGCCGACAGGAGCGTGGACACGGCGATCGTCAGGGCAAACTGACGGAAGAACCGCCCAGTAATGCCGGTGATGAACACGCAGGGGAGAAACACCGCCGCCAGCACCAGGCCGATGGCCACCAAGGCCCAGGAAACCTCGGCCATCGCCTTGTGAGCCGCGGGCCGCGGAGCCAGCCCGCGCTCGATGTGGTGCTCGGTGGCCTCCACTACCACGATCGCGTCGTCGACCACGATGCCGATGGCCAAGACCAAGCCGAAGAGCGAGAGGGTGTTGATGGAAAATCCCAGGGCCGCCATAGCGGCGAACGTGCCGATGATCGCCACCGGCACGGCGATCAACGGGATCAGCGCGGAACGCCAGTTCTGCAGAAACACCAGGACCACGAACGACACCAGGACCACGGCGTCCAGGAGCGTCTTGAAGACCTCGTCGATCGACTCGCGGATGTAGGGCGTGGTGTCGTAGTGGATGCAGTAGTCGACCCCTTCGGGAAATCGTTGCTTGAGTTCGGCCATCTTGGCCTTGACCGCATCCGCCGTGGTCAGGGCGTTGGCGCCCGGCAACTGGGCGATGGCCAGCCCGGCCGACGGGTACTCGTCGATGTAGGAGACGATGTTCTGGCTTCGGGCACCCAACTCGACGCGGCTGATGTCGCGCAGCCGCGTGATCCGTCCGCGGCCGTCGGTCTTGACGATGATGTCGGCGAATTGCTCCGGATCGGTGAGCCGCCCCAAGGTCGTCATCGTGAACTGGAAGCCGATCCCTCGGGCGGCCGGCGGCTGGCCGAGTTGACCGGCCGCCACCTGGACGTTCTGTTCCTCCAACGCCCGGACGACGTCCCCGACGGTCATCCGCCGCGAGGTGAGCCGGGCCGGATCCAGCCAGACCCGCATGCTGTAGTCCTGCTGGCCCAAGACCCGTGCGTCCCCCACGCCGTCGATCCGGGCCAGTTCATCGACCACCTGAACCGTCGCGTAGTTGCTCAGGTACAGCTGATCGTAACGCCGGTTCGGCGAAAACAGGTTGATGATCATGATGATGTCGGGGGCCCGCTTCTTCGTCACCACCCCGGTTTGCCTGACCACGTCGGGGAGCGA
>CAZAQY010000150.1:0-20383 GCA_964486845.1 uncultured Pirellulaceae bacterium | reverse complement strand
CAGATCGTCGGCATGGTTGCCACGGCAACAGGGCGCCGAGCCGGCCGAAGGCAGGCGGCGAGCGAATCTGGCGGCCCACGTCGGCAAGCGCGATTGTAGGCTGGCAGGGCTGATGACGGTGGAGGAAGAGACCAACGGAGATCGAGAATGAACGGAGAGAACCCACTTTCGGTGATACACCAGGGCGGTGTAGCCGACGTCCACGCGGGGCGCCGGGTCCGCGTTCTGGGCATCGACCTGGGAACGACCAATTCCACGGTGTCCGAGTGCGTGCGGGACGTCGAGGGTGTTCGTATTCGATCGCAAGGAGAACCAACACCTATTGGGGTTGGTGCCCGGAACTTGGACCCGTCCCAGGTTCTGTCCGGGAGTCGCTCCACAGGCAGGACGCCTCAATCCCAATGCTTGCTCAGAAAGACATAGCATGGCTGTCCTGATTCCAAGCGAAATCATCGACTCGAAGCAGGCTCCAACTGGCGAGGTGCTCGTCGGCAAGGCTTTGCAGGGAGAGTTCTCGGACGATACCTGGGTGTGGTACAACCCGCCGACGACCTCGCACCGGCCCCGCTTCGTGATGCTGACGCCCAGTCTTGGGGTGGTCGGGATCGACGTCTGCGATTGGTCGCCTGGCAGCGTCCGCGAGGCAAATCGAAACGGTGTCCGCCTATCCGATGGTCGCCTATGCAATCCGGCCAGCGAGCTGGGGCGGCGGCTGGAAGAGCTGCGGGCGCGTTTGGCGGGACTCCAGCCCGAGCCGCAGTTGCAGGGACTCGTCGCACTGCCGAACTTCACGGATGTGGAAGCGAAGGCAACCGGGCTGGATCGGGCTTTTCCGCCCGACCTGATCCTCACTCGGGACCGGCTATCCAAGGATGGAATCGACAACCTGCTTCTGGCCGCCGCGACTAGCCTCGACAGTGAAGCGTTGGGAGGGGTCCGCGATCGGCTTTACCCCGACACGTCTTTTCAGCGATTCCGGCTGGTGTGTAACGAAGGCCGCGCGGAGCGAATTGCCGTGCGTGTTCGCCTCAGTGCAGAGCAAGAGAATCTGGCCCGGACCATGAATGGGGGCACAACCCTTCTGAAGGGCGTGGCGGGCAGCGGCAAGTCGCTGGTCCTGGCAGCCCGCGCTCGCTACCTGGCCCAATCGCATCCTGATTGGACGATTCAGGTCCTGTGCTTCAACTACGCGCTGGTCCCCTACCTTACCGAACTGATTGGCACGAACTACCGAAACGTGCAGGTGGACACTTTTTATCGGTGGGTGCGGACGCTTCATCTCTGGCTGGACTGGAGGAATCCAGGTGATCACAAGGCGACGATCGACGAGGCCATCGCCACGCGACGGTTCGCCAACCGCAACGATGCGATCCTGGTTGATGAGGGGCAGGACTTCATTCCCGACTGGTATCGGCTGATTCACCACACGCTTCGGCCGAATCGGGGAGGGGCATTGATTGCGCTTGACGGCGCCCAGTCAATCTATCAGGAGCTGTCGCTGGCCCAGGTTTCGGACGGCAACATGTCGGCGGTAAGCCTGAACAAGAACTACCGTAACACGGAGCAGATTGGCCATTTCGCCTTCGGAAGCGTCTTTGGGGTCCGCTCCAGCCCAGGTGCCCAGGTGGGCGATAGCCGACGGCCATCGCTCGGCGAGTTCGTTTCCGAAGGTGAGCCGGTCCAGGTCGCCTGGGCGCAGGTCTGGGACGAACAGGCTGCGTTCGTTGCCAAGGAGATTCGGCGACTTGTAGACAATGGGCATGCGGACTTCCGCGACGTAGCGGTCCTCTTCCCCCGTTGGGCGGGCACGGCGAATCGACTCTCGGAAGCGATGCAAAGCGAGAAGATCCCGTTTTTTGTCTTGAAGCGCAACCAGGAGTCCCGCGAGGCGTTCGATCTTGAGGAGAACGTGGTGAAGCTGCTCACGGTCCATGCCGCGAAGGGACTGGAGTTTCCCGTTGTATTCCTGTTTGGCGCCGAGGCCATTCCTGTCCCCGAGACCTTCCAGGGAGCTGGCGAAGCGGAGACGAACTGGGCTCGGGTCCTGTACGTCGGGATGACCCGCGCGACCGACCTCCTGTACGTCACCTACACGCGAAGTAATCGGCTCGTGGACCGAGCCGCGAAACTCAAGGACTGGTGTGAGGTTAGGTCCTATCCGGACGATTTCGACTTCTGATCAGGGAACGAAGGCTATGGCACGACTCATCAAAGTGAACCCCTTCGTTGGGCGAGGCGAAGAGCTGGCGGCGGCCTATCTTGAAGCCCAGTTGCCCGGCGGGTGGTCGATCATCTGCAACAAGGAGTTAGTTGACCCGCGTGGGACGGCGCGGGAGGTCGATTTCATCATCGTCGCACAGCACACGGTCTTCCTGCTCTCGGAGAAGAGTTGGAGCGGTCCAATCCATGGGAACGAAAACGGCTGGGTACTCCGAAGTGGCGAAAGCTACATCGACCCCCTTGGAAAGACGGAGTACCTTGCTCGCCGTTTGGCCGGCATGTTGCGCCGGAACATCCCTGGTCTGGGGGCCGCGGTGAGGGAACAAGACCATTTTGTCCTGGGCAAGATTGTGCTATCGAGCGACGACGCGAAAGTGTTCGTCCATGATCCTAGGGTTCGTGAGCAGGTTCTTAACTTGCAGAAGTCTGCTGAATCGCTTTTCCGAGCCGACCAACAGCAGGCTAACTTGGCATCCATCGCCCCATTTACTGCCCGCATCGTCGATGCTTTAACCCGACTACCGGATCGCCCAAAAATCCCTCGGCGCGTCCGCGATTACGAGGTGCTTGAGTCCCTAGACAGCGTGGGGCCGACCCGTCTGCTGATGGCCAAACACCCTGACGGAAGTCACCGATCCTTGAAGTTGATCCGCCTTCCGGACACTCCGATTGCCGACCAGTTCCAGGCGATGGAGAACGCCCTTCTCCGGGAATACGATGCGCTTCGCCGTCTGGCAAACAGGGGCGTGGCGCCGGGGGTCGACCCGTTTTTCTCCTGGGAGGAGGGAACGTACCGAGTCGTTCCGATACATCCGATCGAGGGCGAGTCGTTACGGGCGCATCGTACGGAATCCCCGCCAACGATCGACGAAGTCCTCCCCGTCGTGAAGAGCGCGTTCACCGCGTTGGCAGCGGTCCATGAAGCCGGCGTGGTTCATCGAAGTCTCACCCCGGACCGAATCCATCTTCAACGGCACGACGTGATCTTCTCAGACTTCGTAATCGCCCGCATCGTGGGTCAAGAGACGATTGCCGCCGAAGCGCCCGGACTGGACCCCGACAACGTGTACCGAGCACCAGAGTGCCGCGTCGGCCTTGAGTTTACGGTACCCGCCAGCGATGTCTTTGGTCTGGCGGCGTCCCTCCTCTATTGGATCACGGGCTACGAGCCCAAGGATACAGAACCTGTCTTCCCGCGCCTTCTCAAATGTCGCAGCGAACTGCAATCCAGCCCTGCGGCGTTTCTCGACGAACTGTTCGCGCAGTGCCTAGTTGAGGACGAAGAGAAGCGTGTGTCGGCACGGCACGTCTGCGACCGAATCGCCGAGGAGGAGACGCGGCAACAGGAGGAGGCGCGTCGACACTCGCGATCCCAGGTATTTCAAAAGGGGGACATCGTAGAAGACCGGTACGAAATTCGCCGTGTGCTTGGCCAGGGCGGAACGGCCATCACCTATCTGGCCTACGATCAGGTTGCCGATGATCTGTTCGTGCTCAAGCGGATTCGGAACGTGGAATTGTACAGCGAGCTTTCACGACGAGAGTTCAGGGTCCTTCGCAACCTCCATCACGCAAATCTTCCCCATGTTTACGATGTCTATCCCGAGCGGTCCCCCTTCCACCTGAAGCTCGAATACATTTGCGGCTCGTCACTGAAGGAGGTGCGTTCAGAACACGCAAACGTGGCCGCCTGCGTTCGCATTGGTCGCGATGTTCTGACCGCCCTTGGCTACCTGGCAGATCAGGGCCTTGTTCACCGGGACGTGTCCCCGGCGAACATCTTGATCCCTGATGAGGAGGGGCAGCCTGTCAAGCTCATTGATTTCGGGTTGGCCGCCGCTCAGAGAGAGGCGACAGCGCCGGTAGGCACCCCGCCCTATCGTGCGCCGGAAGTCGAGCAAGGCGCCCAATGGAGCCCCAGTTGCGATCTCTATTCACTAGGCGTCGTACTATTCGAGCTGCTGGTTGGGCGGCTTCCCTACCGGGTTGAGCAAGATCGGCGTCGGAAGGACGAGCTGATAGGGCCATCCGCTGAAGAGGAACGGCGTTGCGGTCGGCCCTTGTTGCGAGCGTTGTTCAAGGCTGTGTCACCCGACCCTTCTCAACGGTTCCCGACCGCTGAGGCGTTTCTCCGAGCGATTGAGCAGGGGGCTTTGGGACGGGATGAGACACCCGCTGGCGACGAGCAGGCCTGCACGAATCCATTCGTCGATGAACTTCGACGCGCGTACCGTAACAGCCGTATCGGGAACACGAACAACCGTGGACTGGAAAGCGATTTCAGCCGTGAGACGTATGTCGAAACAACCCTCGATACCGCGCTGCTTCCGCAGATACTCGAAGGCCAGTTTCGGTTGGTAATACTCTCTGGAAATCCGGGCGACGGCAAGACCGCGTTCCTGCAACAGCTCTGCGCGCGACTCAAACGGGATGGGGCCACGGCCGAGGTCGAAAACGAAGCCGGTTGGACCTTGCGAAGCGGGGACACGACGTTCGCCGCGCTCTACGACGCATCTGAGTCGCATAAGGGGCGTTCGGCAGATGACCTTTTCCACGAGATACTGCACCCCTTGGGCGGCCGGAAGGAGCCGGCGCTCGGATATGTTGCAGGGATCGCCGTCAACGACGGCCGGCTCCGTGACTTCTTCGAGCGGAATGGCACGACGTACTATCCGTGGCTCTGGGACCGTCTCCGTCCCCAGCTTGACGATAGGCCGTGTGCCGAAGGAGGGGTTCTGCTCGTCGACATGAAGCGACGTTGCCTCGTCGGCCGTGACCCAAGTGAACCGAGCCTATTCGCGGGGATACTTGACCGTTTTCTCGACTGCCGCCGATGGGAACCGTGCAATCACTGCGCAAGTCGGCGCGAGTGTCCGATTTGGCTCAATGTGCAGTCGCTGAGTCATCCGTCCTTGGCAGAGACCACTCGCCGCCGGCTTCATCGGCTGGTGTTGGCCGTACACCTGCGGCGAGAGCGTCGGGCGACCGTTCGCGACCTGCGGTCCGCTATCGCCTTTCTGATCACGCACGACTTGGGATGCGCCGTGGTTCACGAGGAGAGAGCTAAGGGGCAGTGGCCGCTTTCCGATGCGAGTCGCTACTATTTCAATGCGGCTTTTGATGGTTCAGGGAGCCCGGACCTGCTACTTGATGAGTGGCAGCAACTAGACCCAGCCTTAGTTCCCGCTCCGCGCCTGGATCGCTATCTGCATTTCCATCGCAGCCCCGACCAGACTGGCTACATCGAGGGCATTTTCCAGTCGGCG
Source organism: uncultured Pirellulaceae bacterium (assembly GCA_964486845.1). Lineage (GTDB taxonomy): Bacteria > Planctomycetota > Planctomycetia > Pirellulales > Pirellulaceae > Anammoximicrobium. The sequence goes on along the minus strand of CAZAQY010000150.1, from coordinate 14,897 downwards.
GAAGGCCGACCCGCACTGACTCTCACAACGCCCGAGCCGCGCGACCGCATTGCTGCTCTGAAGAGGCGCTATGCCTTTGAAGCGGGGGGTGCGCCAAGCCGCCAAGCTCAGAAGTTCCCGGAGCCTGATGGGCTTATCCCTTATCGTCACCTCGTCGGCTTCCTCGATGCCGTTGCAGGCCGGCAGCCGCTGACGGAAGTGCGCGACCGGCTACTGCTCGGCATTTCTCGCGCGGATGCGGTGCCCTTGGGTGCGGACAATACGGGGCTGGCCCTCCGGCTCACGGATGCTTCCAATGGCGAATTGGTGGTAATCAAGAAGTTTCCGCCGGACGAGTTTCGGATTCGCATCCCTACGATCCCCGCCCAAGCCGTGGAGGTACTGACGGACTACCTGGTATTGGAGCACGGGAGCGGCGTGCCACGCTTGGTTGTCGGTCTTGACCTCTTCGAGTATCTGTGCCGGTCGGCCGATGGCAGTGTCCCTGGGTCGGAAGAACAGCGTGCCTTGGTAGAGGACCTGGGCATCTTCAAGAATCAGTTGCTGACTCGCCCCACGCAGGAGGTCTTGATCCTTGAGGCTGGTCACCGATCACATCGCGTGTGCGTAGAAGACGGACGAATCGTCCGGGAGGAGGCCACAACATGAAACTGGTGCTGCCGAAGGAAAGCCGGGGTTACCATTTCCCCCGTGTTTTTGCAGTCGAAATGAACGATTTCGACATCGAACGGCTGCTTCCGTCCTTGTTTTACCTCGTGATAACCAGCGGACACGGAAGAGGTGGGAGGCAGAACAAGCCCACGGAGTTCGATGCCTACCTGGACAGTCTCGCCAAGCATCCCAGATTGCAAGGCTTCGACGATCCGAAAATGCGCAGAACCCTCAGCCGATGGGTCAGGTCCGCGGTCGTTCAGATGGGAAGACTCGGGCGAGGCGGCGGGAAGGGCGAGCAAATCGAATACGCCTTGCCAAATACCATTCTGACCTACAAGACGGGGTTTCCCTCTGAGATCCGCCGACAACGCAACGTCCAGGTTTTTCTGTATCAGCTTCTGTGCGGCCTCCCCCTTGGTCGGTCGCCCGCGGAAATCCGCAATCGGCTGAACAATCTCTTCCGGAGCACATTTGGCTTTGGGGTCGACATCGGACCGGCGCCGGACTTCAACGGGAGCTACAACGGCAGCGCTCCGATTGATCTTCATACCCTTCTCTCAATCTGCTATCTGGACGGGTTCAAGCCGACACCGACAGCCAAACGGGAGGTTATTGATCCGCCCGACCCCGCTTTGCCTGTCGCCGCGCGCGTTGTTTCCTCCGACATCGTGTACTACCTGCTCGCCTACAAGGACAAGTTGCCAGTACCGGCGCTGACTCGGGGACTCATGGCGCTGTTGAACTTCGGGCTATTCGTGTACACGGTGAAGCTGATCCATGCCGTGAACGGACTCGTAAAAAAGGGTGAGGTCCCTCCAGCGATGAGCAACGATTCTGAGGTGCTCTCGCCACCGGAACTCTACGTGGATTTCATCCGCGATCGAGGCAGTGTTAGTGATGAGGTGGCAAGGGCGTGCGTGGATCGGGATCTCGAAGAACTCAGGATGTTCTACGAGTCGTCGATGCTCTTGCGGACGATTTATCGCTTCGCGGAGTTCCTGCCACGGATCAAAGACCGGTTGACCATCCTACGGACACCTGACTACCTATCTACGTTGTCCGGCTTGCGTGAAGATCCGGACATCAAAGCCCAGGCCCGCGCGGAAATTGCTCGAATCAAGGCGCACAGCCTGAACGCCTGCGGTGACAACGACACAGAACGAACGCTCGTCGAGGAGACGTTCACCGCCCTGGGAGTCCAAACCGGCGAGGTGGAGGCAGTTGTTGGACTCTTGGCAGATGCCCAGAGAAAGACCAGCGTCGAGAGCTACGTGAAGTGGTACTGGGCGGTGGGAGGGTTGCGAAAGCCATTCGGTCTCCTGTCCGGCAATATCACCGGCCGGCGCAACTGGAGATACGCGATGAGCGACGACCTCCTGACCACACTCGTCCAGGTAGCGATGGTGGAAGACCCAACCAACGACATGGCGCACGTCACGGCGCGCCCGGCGATTCGGCTTGGTGAGTTTGTGGACTTCCTGGAACGTCGGTACGGGGTGATCGTGAATCGCGCGCCGGCGTTCCTGAATGACGCCAGTTCTCGTACGGCAGCGGGGGCTAACTTCGAGGCCTTCAAGCGACGGCTTCGGCAGATGGGATTCTTCCAAGCCCTGTCCGACGATTTCAACGCGCAATACTTGCAGACGCCCGATGCACAGGAGGTGACGCAATGAACACTTCACCGCTGATTTGCGAGCGGCTTGCCCGAACCGTCGTACGAAGTCTCGACGACGCCGAGGTCGGCTATTGCCTCCGTGTGGACCACCTCGACGCGGAGGATGCAACCACGCTATGCCGCATGGTGCGAGATGGAATTACTTCCAGAGCTATGGAGGCATGGGTGCTGACGACGGCCGGAGAGGGCGATGGCCTGGAAATCACGCCCGAACGAGCGATCGAAGTCCGGAATCGCAAGCAGGTGCGTCTGGCACTTATCGTCCCGGCGGGCATCATGGATGTCGCAGCCAGCTCTCTGACCAACTCATTTGCCAGTTTCGACTTGCAGGACTTCTGGCGAGAAACGGCGAAGGATTTGCTCTCCGGCTTGCCGGAAAATTTGCAGTCGCTTGTCCGGCGCGTGCTAACGACCATGCGCGGTGTAATGGTTCCCCATATTGAGCAGCAAGCCGATTACTTGGCCGCGGTCGCCAGCAGTCCGACGCCAGAAACAGCGGGCGCCGAAATGTGGAGGGTCGGCCTGATACCAGACCTCGGCGGGGAAACGTGCGTTGATCGTCTGGAACGTAACCTGAAATGCGTTCGCGAGCTTGTTAGGCCCGCGCGATCGCACACATCCGCGGCGGAGCGCATTGGCGCATGCGACCTGCGGGATGGTCCCGTGAAAACCGAGCTGTTGACCTACCTCGGCCGCAAATGTCTTCGCGACTCACGTGCCTGGCTAGAGCCTTTGGCTCACGATCCACACCGTGGACGGATCACCTTTGAGACATGGACCTTCGTGCAAGGACAAGAATCGAACCTGGAGCGAATCGAGGTGTCGCCACTCCTGGACGATGAGGGACAGGTGCGGCCGAACACAGGGTTTCGCCAGAGCGAGCCGGGTACTCAGCCAGTGGCGCCGATCGGCCCGAAAAGCAAGATCAAAATCAAGTGGGAATCCACACCGAAGACCCCTTCCAACTTGAAACGGTGGAAGGCCGAGATTATCCCTTCTCGCGAGTGCTACAGTGAAGACGACGCCCCAGCGGTCGAACTGCCGCAAGCGCGGGTGTCCGCCAAGTCTCGCCAAGCATCCATTCCGTTGGACATTGAGCTACCGGAAGACACTTCTGTCGGCGCTCAGGTGCGCATCGTCGGCCTCGATGAGCACGACAACGAGCTGGCTGACGCCGAGAACGTGCCCATCGAAGGCTTGAGCGAAGAGTTTTGGCTCAGTTATGCCGACGCACCGCCTCCACCGGACGAGGGCGGCCGGCGCTCGACAGTGAGCAATCTTCCCATGGCGCGCCTGCATGCCGCACAAAGCCTTCCGATTGAGGCCATTGAGGAGGCTCCTGGTGAGTGGACGGTTCGCGATCTGCACTATTTCACGATCCGCCTTAATGGAAGGTATGCTGCCCGTCTTGGAGTCAGTCCAGTTCTCAGGAAAGTCGAGCAGCTCGCCGTCGAGAACACCGAAGGTGCTGGGTGTTTTCATGCCAGCGTTGAGGGCAACGGGACGCTCGATCCAGACACAGATTTGGAAGCGGTCAAGTTGGCGGCTTTAGAGAACGCTGAACTGGGGCGGCAGTTTCTTGATCGGAGAGGGAAATTTCTTCGCAAGCTCCGCGAACAGGAACATCGTGGATTGGTGGAGGTTGCCGACTGGACAAGCGACCTATCGCAGCGGGCGGTAGCCTGCGCGACGGCCTACGCCAAACTACTTGACGAGGAGACTTCGCCCGAAGTGCTTTGGGAGGCACTGCGCGTGGACTCGCTTCACTTGGAAATCGAAATAGGAGGACGCCTGGAACCGAGCGTGCTGATCCTCCCCACGCACCCACTTCGCTTGCTTTGGTATGCGGCCTACGTGGATTTGTTGCGTGCGTGGGAGGAAGACCTTCTCAAACACGAGAAGAAGGCCCGCGTTCGGGTGCTCGATCTGGACCTCCTCGGTCAGGTGGAACCGATGCACTGCCCAGCTTTCACGCACACTGGAACGAAAGATCTGTTCCTTTTCGCGCAGAATCTCCGCTTCTTTTGGGGAATCGCTCTGCCTTTGAGCGTCCGGAACCCGGCTCGTCGAGTCGCGAACATTGCGCAGGCACTTGCCCTGAGCGAAGACGAGGCTTCCATCACCGATCTGCCGCCGGAAAAGGTCAGCCAGGAGTTCTTTGCCTACCACGAGGTGCATCGCTATCTGGAGACGCTTCGCGTCAACGTCTGGAATCCGGGGGTCGGCACGTTCGCCGCTCAAGCGTTGCGAGGTTTCTATACGAGTGGGCGGAGCAAGGGACAATCGGACGAAGAGGGCGACGACGTTGCCGCCCCACCCCCGCGTTTGGAATTGTTTGCGCACGTTCCCCCTCCGGTTCCGGCAACACTCCCGGCACTCAGCAAGCTCCAACAGGAACTGTACGAAGCTCGTCCACGGGGGAGACATCACCATCTGGCGCCCTTCTTCTCGATCGCGATCCGCGAGGAAAACCAGGCCGACAAGATTCCAGGAGGTGATGTAAACCTCTCGCTTGTGATGGACCGGCTGCAACCAACGGTACGGCTGGTGGACGACGACGCCAGAGGCAGTAGTTGCTCTCTGTTCGGGCTGATGGTGCGCATGCTGCCACGGTTCGCTTCTGGCCCTGACGGCGTTCGCTGGGAGCACCGCTTGCAACCAGTCGTGGAGTCATCTACGGCGCGTCATCCGAACAAAGCGTACACTCCCGCCCTCGCGCATCTCCACTCCAGCATTCTGGCGGCAGTGGGGCGGGTGCTCGAACCCACCCTGAAGAAAGGGACGCCCGCTGTTGTGGTCGACCTGCCCGTGTCCGAGAGCAGGCTAATCGACGCCGTCCACAGCCTGTCCGATTGGGTGATCACGCTGGACCGCTTCTTCGGTGTTGAGTTCTACGACGCCCCCTCAGATCCTAGTCTCTCCGCCGTGGCACAGAAGTATCTCCTCGACTACGCACCGGAGTTTCTTGACGGCATGGGGCATCGCATGTTGGTCACGACCACCCACCGCGAGGAGGTGGAGGAGATTCTGGCTCGTGCGATGCGAGAACTGGGTTTCAAGGAGATTGAAGACAGCGTGGGTAAGGTCTTGCGCCATCTCAAGACCATTTCAGGCCGTTTGGCACTCCGAGTCCTCGGAGATGAAGGAAGAGCTAGGGAGGCCGTCAGCCTTGGAGTGGTGGCTGCGTATCTCGAATCTCAGGGCGAGTTGAATGACGCGATCCTCGTGCCGGTCGATTCGCACCCTGAGCTGTTCGGCCCCACGCGCAAGAATCGCAGCCCTCGTGATTCTGCCGCCCGCTGCGACCTGCTTCGTGTTCAGCTCCGGCAGAATCGACTTGTGGCTACGTTCGTGGAGGTCAAATCACGCAGTGGAGGTGGAAACTCAGAAGAGCTGGCTAATCGTATCGTGGATCAGATCGAGGCCACAGAGAAGGTCTTTCAAGACCTGTTCTTTCAAGATGACCCGCGTCGTATTGATCAGGTGTTGCAGCGAGCTCGCTTGGCGACAATTCTTCATTTCTACTTGCAGCGGGCGGTCAGGTACGGTTTGATCAATTCCGAAGAGATTCAGAGCAAGATGGAGGAGGCCATCGGGCGCCTGGAGTCGGGCATCGCCCAACTTCGAGTCCTTCGCTGGGGCTTCATCGTCAACCTCGAAGGTCAGCCGCAGCGACCTCTACATCTTCGCGATGCAGAGATACGCTTTCTCACAACTAGCGATGTGCTCGATGCGGGGTTCTCGGTTTCCCACGACGGGGGATCTGGAAAAGCAAGCCGAGATGTTGCCTCGAAAGCCGCGGGGGAGTTGCCCCCGCAGACACCGGCACCGCAGCAGCCTGTGGTACCGGTGCCACCGGCTCCTGCACCGGGGGGCGCAGGCAATGCTGTTGGACAGACGACGAAGTTGGTCGAGCCAAAGTCCCCGAAGGTGGGCCAGGTCCAAGAGACGCCAACGGGCGTGGGAAAGTCACCGCCCCCGTGTTCCCGCGAAATCGTCGAGGTGGAACTGGGGAACAATCTCGATGGCGAAGCCGTGGTTTGGCGGTCAAGTGTCCGCGGAAGTCCGCATCTGTTTATTGTAGGTATTCCGGGCCAAGGGAAGTCAGTTACGACCACTCGAATACTCTGCGAACTCGCGAGGCAAGGTCTTTCGGCACTCGTAATAGACTTCCACGGTCAGTTTGGCAACGCGGGGAGTCCATTCGCCAAGCGAGCGAGTCCTGCTGTGCTTGATGTGACAAAAGGGCTACCTTTCTCGCCGTTCGAGGCCGAAACGGATCAAAGCACGGGGGCAAGTTGGTGGCAGAACAACTGTTTTGCGGTTGCCGAGATCTTTGAATACGTCTGCGGGCTCGGTGATATGCAACGCGACGTAGTGTTTGAAGCCCTTCGCGATTGCTATATCGACCTGGGATTCCAGGAAGGATCGGCTCAGCGATTCCCCACGTTGGACGAGTTCCGTACGCGGTTGGAGGAGCTTGAAGAGGAGCGGGGCATACGGAACGTAATCCCTCGGTGTCGGCCGCTGCTGGAGTTTGGTCTCTTTCCTGCCGCGAAAACGGATGTCGAACTTGGTGATCTCCTCCAGCGCGGCTTGGTTGTCGACGTCAGCAACCTTGGAGTCGAGGCGCTCCAAATGGCATCGGGTGCCTTTGTCTTGCGGAAGGTGTACAAGGACATGTTCCTGTGGGGGGAAGCAGATCGACTACGATTGGCCATTGTCTTGGACGAAGCACACCGACTCGCCAAGGACATCACACTGCCCAAGATCATGAAGGAGGGACGGAAGTTCGGTGTGGCGGTAGTCGTCGCTAGTCAGGGGCTAAGCGACTACCACCCGGATGTGGTGGGCAACGCCGGAACAAAAGTCGTCTTCCGTACGAACTTCCCGATGTCGAAGAAGGTCGCTGGTTTCCTGCGAGCGCCAAAGGGCGTCGATTTGGCGGAGGCAATCGAGCAGTTAGATGTTGGTGAGGCGTTCGTGCAGACTCCGGAAATGAACTCTTGCGCACGAGTACGGATGAATCCCCGATCAGATCACGAGGAATAGGTGCGAAGTTCGCCTAACGGTAAGGCGATCACCCCTTCGGAGAGTAGCCCTTATCGTGCCTGGTGAACAAGTAGACGGCGCCGGATTGAGTGGGTCATGAACGCGAACCGACAGATGCTGGAGAGACTTCTAACGTCGGGCCAGATTGCTCTGGAGCGTTCACCGTTCCTCGACCAAAGCCCCGATCCGTTGCCGGCCAAATTCAGCTTCGACAAGATCGACGGGATGATGCTGGGGCTGGCAATCGGGGATGCGTTGGGCATCACCACGGAGTCCTGGCTGCCATCCAAGCGGCAAGACAAGTACGGCGAAATCCGAGACTACATCCCCAACAGGTACGTCGACGAGCCGATCGGCTTTCCCTCCGACGACAGCCAGTTGGCGTTCTGGACCCTGGAGCAAATGCTGGCAGATGACGGCTTCCGGCCGGAGAACGTGGCGGATTGCTACTGTACCCGGCACATCTTTGGCGTAGGATCGGCTGTCCGCGAGTTTCTCCGGAACCGCAAGGCCGGCCGGCCCTGGGAGCAGTGTGGGGCGAAGTCCGCCGGCAACGGCGCGTTGATGCGGATCGCCCCGATCCTCATCCCGCACCTGAAGGCCCCATCGCCCGAGCTGTGGACAGACGCAGCTTTGTCGGCCATGATCACGCACAATGACGCCGGCTCGACCGCCGCCTGCGTGGCGTTTGTGGCCATGCTCTGGAAACTTCTCGCCATGGACGAGGCGCCCGCCGACCCGTACTGGTGGCCAAGGACATTCGTCTCCATCGCCAGCGACTTGGAGGGCAGCACAACGTACCGTCCTCGCGGCGGGGACTACATGGAATACGAGGGCCCGATTTCCGCGTTCGTCGCACAACATCTACTTGTCCACTGGCGCGAGTGGCCCTCGGTGGTCGGCCTGTGCAACAGCCTTCACTCCGGAGCGTACCTGCTGGAGACGGTTCCCTGTGCGTTGTACATCCTGATGCGGCACGCCCATGATCCTGAAGAAGCGATCATCCGCGCGGTCAACGACACGAAGGACAACGACACCATCGCCGCCATCGTGGGAGCCGCGGTGGGCGCGCTGCACGGCAAGAAGAAGCTCCCGAAGCGGTGGATCGACAAGCTATCGGGGCGGACGACCGATTCTGATGATGGCCGGATATTCGAGTTACTGGCGTCGGCACGGCGGAAGTGGTGCCCCAGACGCACAACCAGGCCCAAGCCAGACGCCAGTCGTTACCAGGCCGCGTTGGACGCTGCCGTAAACGCCGCTCGGGAAGCGGGAAAGCTGATCCGCGACGATTTTCACCGGCCTGGCGGGCCTCGCGGTAGCGGCGGTCATGCGGAGGTGGACGAAGAGGCGGAGCAGGTCATTCGCAAGAAGATACTGGCCGCCTTCCCGGCTGCGTATCGCGGGGAAGAAACTGGCACGGCCAGCGGCGGTGACGGGGAGCACATCTGGCTGGTCGATCCCAACGACGGCACTTCGGCGTACCTGAAGGGCTGGCGAGGCAGCGCGATCAGCATTGCCCTGGTTCGACGGGGCGTCCCCGTACTGGGCGTCGTCTACGCCCCGTGCTACCCCGACGACAATGGGGACCTGTTCACCTGGGCCGAAGGCTGCGGCCCCGTCACCCGCAACGGGAATCCGGTCATGACGAGCCTGGCCGACAAGGACTTGACCGGCAGCGATGATGTGCCGGCGATCGTCTTCATTTCGCAGGATGCGGACAAGAACCCGGCCGGCAACGCCGCCTGCGTGGCGCCGGCGCGCTTCATCGCTATGCCCAGCATCGCCTACCGTTTGGCGCCGGTCGCAGCCGGTGAAGGCGTAACAGCCGTCTCACTGAACGGCCCGGGCGCATGGGACTATGCAGGCGGTCATGCCTTGCTGGTCGGCGCGGGCGGGACGCTGATTGATCAGGCTGGAAAGCCGATCGGCTACGGTTCCCACGGCGAAAGTCACTGTCGATGGTGTTTCGGCGGCGCACCCGCAGCGGCCGATGCCCTGTATAAGCGGGATTGGCACAGCGTCTTCAACTCGGGAGTAAAGTCCGCCGGGCCATTTACGCTCGTCCGCCCCGAACGTGGCGCCGCCGTGCCCGACCCTCGCCAACTCTCCCGCGCCCAAGGTTGCCTGCTTGGCCAGTTGGCCGGCGATTCGCTGGGCGGGCTGGTTGAGTTCAGCTCGGCGGCCAAGATCAAGTCGAAGTACCCCGCGGGCCTGCGGGAACTGATGGACGGCGGGCATTGGGGCATCCTGGCCGGCCAGCCGACCGACGACTCAGAACTGGCGCTCATGTTGGCCCGGTCTATCGTCCAGGCAAAGGGCTACGAACCGGCGGCGACCCTCGATGCTTACCTGCACTGGTACGGCTCGCCGCCGTTCGACATCGGAGGCACCACATCGTCGGCGTTGCGTGGCGCCAAGCACGGCCAGACACCGCAGGATCGTCTGGCTGGTGCCAAGCAGCACGCCAGCACGTCCAGCCAGGCAAACGGATCGCTGATGCGAATCAGCCCCTTAGGCATATTTGGCGCCAGGAACCCAGCCGCAGCAGCCGACTCGGCGCGGGCCGACAGCAGCCTGACACATCCCCACCAGGTGTGCCAGGACTCGTGTGCCGTCTTCGTGGCCGCGATAGCCACGGCGATCGCCACCGACTGCTCTGCCGAAGCCTGTCACCAAGCCGCCCTGGATGAAGCCCGGCGGTCCTCCGCGGCCGCGCCGGTGGTCAAGGCACTCCGCGAGGCAGCCGAACGACCGCCGGCTGACTACCAGACACAGCAAGGCTGGGTGCTCATCGCCCTGCAAAATGCCTTCTACCAGCTCCTGCATGCTCCAACCATGGACGAAGGCGTGGTGCGCACGGTCATGGCTGGCGGCGACACCGACACCAACGCCGCTATCGCCGGCGCCCTGCTGGGCGCCGTCCACGGCCGAGACGCCATTCCCCCGCAGTGGCTCCGCAGCATCCTGTCCTGCCGCCCGCTGCCCAAGTCGGGCACATCGCATCCGCGACCGATCGACTTTTGGCCGGTGGATGCCCTGCCGCTGGCGGAGAAGCTGCTGGTCTTAGGACTACAGACGCGAAAAGGACAATGACAACTGCCGTGCAGCGCGGTCAACCGTTCTGTGAGCGACGGCAAGGAAATCGCCAATGGGCCGGGGGATTCGTGTTCTGAACGGCGGTAACGTGTAACCAATTCTGTTGTGGCACTGGAGGGCAACATGGAATTCGACAGCATTGAGCAGCAAGTAGTGGCCGCGCTTCGCGCCCTTGACGAACAGTCGGGTCAGTGGTCGGACAAGAAGGCCACGCGCAAGGTCAAGAATGCGGTTGGTCACGTCGGAGACGAACTGGGCTTCAAGGTCCACGCGGCAAGTTGCCGTTACGACGATATCGGCGAATGGCTCTACGACCTTTGCTGGTGTGAGCAGGACGAGTTGGGGCTGGTACTGGACATGCCCTTGGCGCTTGAGTGCGAGTGGCAATCGAACCATACCGCCATTCTCGACGATTTTCAGAAGCTCCTGGTTTCCCGGGCCGGCCACCGCGTCTTCCTGTGTTCGCAATCAACGGCAGAGGACTGGGAGGACTGCGTCGAACACCTGGCCGAACAGATCCAGCTTTACCGGGGAACTCGCGATGGGGACCGGTATCTACTTGGCTGCTGGACATCGGACGGATGGGAGTTCAGGCACTACGTCCATCCCACCGCCGTTCCGCGGGTGACGCGGGTTTGGCTCTTTCAGGCGACCGAAAGGTACGACCTTGGCAAAGAACTGCGACGCCGCAACAGCGACCAATGGACGGTGGGGCGCAACCGCGACAACCTACGCCCAGGCAACATCGCGATCCTCTGGCAATCGGGCGAAGACGCAGGCATCTACGGCCTTGGTGAATTGACCAGCAGGGTCATCGATGAGGACGACGAGGCGCTGGTAGACATTCGCTACACGAAGCTGCTCGAACGCCCCGTCCTCAAGTCTGAGCTTCGCAGCCACCCGTTGCTGAAGAACTTCGGCGTGATCGCGATGCCACGTGGCAAGAACCCGTTTCGCGTTCTCGACAAGGAATGGGAAGCACTGAAGGAACTGGCGCCAGAACTTCTGGGTATCCGGCCTGCGGCCGGGAGTTGAAGAAGGGACCTGCAAGATCTTCAATGAGCGTCAGCGCCGACACTTGGTCGGGGGTACACGACGAGCACCATACAAGACGAGACCGTGGGGAGGCAACCGTGAAGATTGGCACGATTCTCGACCAGATCGATCTGGAGTCGTTGCCTAACGCACTCGGTGTCCGGGATGCAGATCATCACGGCTTTGAAGCCGGGAACCGGGTCCGGCTGCACAATCTGAGCGACGTAACGTCGGGACAGGCAACATGAAGCAGCACGAATTCCTACTGAAGTGGCACCATCCGGGAGGCAGTGCGCAGCCTTACATCGAAGAATTCGACATCCGGCTGATCCCTCATAACTTCACTTGGGACCCTGCCCGTCCAACAGGCGATCTTCAGTTCGTCGCTGAGTGTACCGTATGTGCCGGAATCTTCCCACGAATTCACGAGACGGTGACATCCAGTTCACTCAATTCCCGAAACGCGGATGACCAGGTCGAGTCACTGCTTGACCAGTTGGACCGAGCCTTGTCCAAACGGTACCAAGAGGTACTGAAGCTCGGCGATGTACATCCGAAAGTAGACAAACCTGTCCTGACGGTGATCACGGGCGCAGGCTTCTCCGCAGGGTTTGGACTCCCCGTGACAACCGGGCTCAGGCAGTTGGTTACTCAACCGTGCAAGGTCCCCGAGTCACTCCTACAGTTCCTCCATGAATACGAATTGAACGAGTACCCGCTGAAGGACTTCTTGGCGGCTGACGGCAAGATACGTGACTTCGAGTATCTGCTGACGATCTGGGAAGGCTACCGGAGGCAACTCGGAGCTGTCGAAGAGCGTCAAGAGGTTCGCCACCTTCAGTGCCTGCGCCGCGTATTGGAGCACATCGCGTGTCATCTTTACCGGCTAAGCTGGAGTGTTGCGCGCGATCACGGCAGCCGACTTGACGCCTTGGCGGCGTGGCTCAAGCGAGCCAAAGAATCCCATGATGTCCGGTTCGTTACGTTCAACTACGACGTCGTGCTTGAAACGCTTTGCCAGAGAGCCGGCTTCCCGTTCGTCTACGCGAAGCGTACCGACGCTTCTCAGGTGCCCATCCGCAAGCTGCACGGTTCGATAAACTGGCAATCGTACGCGGGAGAATCGGCCTGCCCGAGCACACCGATGAGCCTGCTTTACGAGAGCGGCGGCCAGTACGTCTACGCATTTCCAGATGTCAGCAAGTGCCCGTTTGGCTCTTCCGGGGAACCGCCAGTCTTGGTGCCACCGATGGCGCAGAAACAATACAGAGGCATTTACGAATGGATGTGGGCCTACGCCGGCCTAGATCTGGCTGCGACGGCGAAATTGGCCATTGTCGGCTATTCGTTTCCCCCGCTGGACGTCTTCGCCGAAGCCCACCTGATCCCCGCGCTTCGGGACTTTGCCGGACGCGTGACGTACATTCTCCCTCCGTGCACAGCACTTGAGCGGGTCCGCCACCTGCTACGAAACCTGAACGTGACGTTCGTCTCGGAGGAATGGGAGGTCGAGCATTTCGAGCATCTGCTTTGAGCCGAACTCGTTTGAGCGAAGGGAACGCACCGTTGACTACGCCATCTTCGACACTCGACTGCCAACGCGGTTGCCTGATCGGTGTGGCCGTGGGCGATGCCCTGGGCGCAGCCATCGAGTTTCGGGCCCCTGGCACGTTCAAGCCCGTGACCGGCTACCGAAGCGGTGGTCCCCACGGCTTGGCGCCGGGCGAATGGACCGACGACACCAGCATGGCGTTGGCCCTGGCGGACAGCATCACCTGTGCCGGCTGGGACCTGAACGACCAGGTCAAACGGTACGTCACTTGGTGGCGCCAGGGAGAGTACTCGGTCAACAGGACGTGCTTCGACATCGGAATCACGACGCGCAACGACCTGGTCCGTTTCCTGGATTGTGGGGACGTCCGTCGCTCCGGCGATTCATCCGAGCGTGCCAGCGGCAACGGGTCGATCATGCGGTTGTCACGGACGTTCCAAGGTATAGGGGCAGTCAAACGTGATGCCTTCGATAAGGCGAATGGGGACAGCCCGTTTCTTGTGCAAACCGTCCAGTACCAGGATGTAGTCGTCGCCGACATGGACCACAGTCCACACGTTCATGGCGAACGGGAGGAACTTCTGCGGTTCCTTCGCGACAACCTTCTGGGGCCTTTGGCTAAGGTCCTTTGACTTCTTCTCATAGGCAGTCTTCCATGCCAGGATTTCGTCGTCGCCTATGATCCGCATCGTCAAAAGGCCACTGTCCCGATGGGAAACCTCCAAGGTCATGCCGGGCTCGAAAAAGCCCAAGAACGAGCGTGGATACGACGGTTCGCCGGCATGGACGCTTGGAACCAAGTTCGATACAGACCAGAGGACGGCCAGACGGATCAGCAGTCGAGAAGCCATTCTTAAAACCTCCGAGTGTCAGGGACTCCGGATTATTCGTCGTCATGCGGCGAATCTGGGTGGAATAATTTCAGCCCACTGACTTTTTGGCCGGTCGCGAAATGCCGTTCAACTGCGGCGGTGGCGGCACGGACGGCTCGCTGCTGCCGGTTCAGGCCAACGGGCAATTATGCTCAGCGGCGATTTGCCGGCATGATACTCGTCAGCGACAACGAGAGCTGGGGCTACGCCGGCCGTGCGTTCGCGTCCGGTCAGCAGACCGCGACGGGCACAAGTTCTACCGATCCGAGAACGGCGTGTGGCTGACGGACGTGGTGCCACCCGCGTACATCCGCGAGTGACCGGGTGCTCATCATCGGAGAAATCGTCTGGAAGCCTTGATCAACGGCGCCCAACCGTGATCGAAGACGCTCGCCGAACACTCACCAGATGTCCGGCCACATACCGTCCAGCAGGACTTCGTGCGCTTGCAGCGTCTGACGGAGGTCGTCGTCCATCGACGGATCGTCGAACGGCATCGCCAGAACGTGGTCCACGGACGTGCCGTGGCCGCCCACCAGCTTTACGCTTGTCTGCGGGCTGATCATCGCCAAGATGGCGAGGCTCGCCGGACAGGCCGCGCGCCGGGCGTCACCCTGGGTTTCGATGACGAGGACCTTGGCAGGCTGGTCGCAGTAAATCCCAACACACCGACCCCGGCGGGTGTGGATCAGGATCTTGGGGCTGCCGGGCGGCACGGTGATCATGCCGTCTGGGGTTGTGAGTTCGCGACGGGTGGAGACTGGCCGATTTCGGGTACGTCGGGACATCATGGGACTCCTGGAGAAAGGGTGGGCCGCCGGAAGCAATCCGGCAGCCGGAGGATTCCTGGCACGGCGGGCATGCCAGCGGGCACTGGTACCCTGTCCGGAAGTGGGCTCAAGGAATCGGGAACGGCCCACACTACGGATCATGCCGCGGGCGGCGGCGGATTTTAGGC
>CAZAQY010000149.1:5262-20459 GCA_964486845.1 uncultured Pirellulaceae bacterium | reverse complement strand
TTTGGCCTCTGTTTGTGAACAAGCGGCCAATGGTAGGCTGTCCTAAAGTGCAATTATAAATTGGGGGGTTATAAATGAAGAGGCAGTGCCATAGCTCTTTTTGCGCCCCTCAATTTATAACCCATAATTTATAACCCCCAATTCATAACCCTCTTCGCTCTGGAATCTAGAACGCAGCCTCGGTATCCGTGACCTGTTCGCGCGTCTGGACCTGCAGCAGATCGGCCTCTGGGACACACATTTCGCGCGTCTCGACCACGCCCAGCGCCTTCTCGACCGAGCGGGTAAACGCCAGGCAATCATGGCCCTCGGCCCCCTCAACCCGAATTTCCGTCTTCCCATCCCGCTTGATCCGAATGTGCATTTTCTTCATGGCAACACGCCTTCCCTTTCCACTGACAACTGACAACTGACAACTGACCAATGACCAATGACCAATGACCAATGACACCTAAAAATTCTCGCAGACCACCAATTCGATCTCGCCGTTTTCCAAGACCCGTTCTTCTTCGATGATGTAGCCGTCCGCCAGCACCTGCCTTCGGATCGCCTGGTGGGCGTAGGTCTGGTTGACCTGCTCCAGGAACGATTGTTCGCGGAGTCTGGTATTGCCTTGGACGCCCCACCAGTCCGCACAGACGCTGAAGGTCTCGTCCGTTTGGCGCTGGAACCCGATGTCGTACTTGCAGCCCGTGTTGATCACCACTTGGCCGTACTGGCGGTTGTCTGCATAACCGCGGATCGGCAGCCGTTGGCCGACCTGGAAGTCGTAGTGCAACTGGCGCAGCGTCTCGACCAGGCTCTCCTGGTCACGGATGACCGTCTTGACCGTAGTAAAATGGGACACGTTCCCGTTCTCCTTCCCAACAATCAGCAATAGGGTTTAGTTGTACACCACACACTGTCTCGTACATTTGTACACCAAGTCCAACGCCCAGCACCTCGGCTACCGCCGGGTGCTGACGCGATCTCGGAATGACGCTAGGACACTGACCTCACGAGGCGGAAGCCCCGGTCGTCGATGCGGTTGCCGGGGACGATCCTGTCGCGGAACGACGCCCGGCAGTGGGACGCGACGCCGCTCCAACCGCCGCCCCGGTACACCCGGTGCGAGCCTCCCTCAGGCCCCCGTGGGTTCCGCGACGGCCCCTTTGTGTAGTACCCGCTATCGTACCAGTCCTCGCACCATTCCCACACGTTCCCGCTCATGTTGTAGCATCCGTAACCGCTCACCCCGCGCGGATAGCCATACACCGGACACGTGGTCTCCGATCCCCGATTCTCGCTGTGCCGACAGCGATCCCCGTCCCACGCATCGCCCCACGGATACTTCCAGTTTCGCGGACCTCGCGCCGCCTTCTCCCATTGCGCCTCCGTCGGCAAACTCAATCCCGACCACTTTGCGTACGCCTGCGCGTCGTCCCAACTCACGCATACCACCGGATGATCTGCTTTGTCCACCGGAAACGATTTGCCCTGCCACACGGCTGTGCCCCAATCCGCCTTGTCCGGCCCCCGATGCCCCGTGTCGTCCACAAACCGTTTGTACTGCGCGTTGGTCACCGCATAAATCCCAACGTAATAACCGTCCACCCACACCCGGTGCTTCGGGCAATCACTGCCCTTCCCGTCCCCCATCTCGAACTCCCCAGGCGGTACGTACAACAGCACGCTCCCGTCTCGGTCGTTGATGACCAGCGGCGGGAGGGCTCCGTTGTCGATCCATTGCTGCCACAATCCGGGCATAACATTTGGCCTCGATCGGGCGTATCGTATTTGCGAGTAAGAGACGGGCATAAATGAGGGGTTACAAATAAGGGGTTATAAATGAGGGGTTATAAATGAGGGGAAATAAATCTGAGTTACGACGACCGCGTTTTTCTCCTTAATTTGCGTGCTGGCGCCTGTCCCGCCCCGCACGTCTTTCGTCTTGCCGGCGCTCGTCTTCTCTTCATTTATAACCCCCAATTTATAACCCCGTCTGTCTACTCATGCGCCCCGCGCATTGACGGCCGCCCACTGGCGCAGCCGATTCAAATCTTCCGCCCGCGAGCGGGCCAACGGAATCATCGTCCGCAGGCCCTGCCGCACATCCTCCGTCGCCAGCGGCCGCATTCGCTCATCGAACGCCCGGTACAGGCCGCTGATGATCGACTCCTCGATCTCGGCGCCCGAATAATCCTCGCTGGCCTGCACCAGGGCATCCAGATCGAATCCCGCGACGCTCCGTTTGCGGCGACGCAGGTGGACGGAAAAAATGCTGCGCCGCTCGTCGGGCCCCGGCAAGTCCACGAAGAACACCTCGTCGAACCGCCCCTTGCGCGTGAACTCGGGCGGCAGCCGGCCAATGTCGTTGGCCGTGGCAACCACGAACACCGGCGCCTGGCGTTCTTCCATCCAGGTCAGGAATGTACCGAACAGGCGTTGAGTCACCCCGCTGTCATGGACCTGGCCCAGGCCGCTGAAGGCTTTTTCCAGTTCGTCGATCCACAGCACGCACGGGCTGACCTGCTCGGCCGTGTGAAGGGCCCGGCGCAGATTGGCCTCGGATTGGCCCAGCAGCGAACGGTAGACTCGTCCCAGGTCCAGTCGCAGCAAGGGCACCTGCCAGTCGGCGGCCAGGGCCTTGGCGGACAGGCTCTTGCCACAACCGGGCACACCCGCCAGCACAGCGCCGCGGGGCAGTCGCAGCCCGAACCGCCGGCCCTCCGGCGAAAACGCCTGTCGCCGCTCCGTAAACCAGCTCTTCAGCCGCTCCAGCCCGCCGACGTCCGCAAACGACACATCCGGCCGTCGAAACTCCAAAATGCCCTCCTTGCGGACGATCTGCTCCTTTTCCGCCAGCACCTCGGCCACGCACGCTTCGGTCCAGCCTCGTTGCCTCAAGAAACCGCGGCGGAGCGTTCGTTCCGCCTCGCGGCGCGTCAGGCCCAACAGGGCCCGGCCCAACCGCTCGCGCAACTCGCCGCTGACACGCTGCCCGGTCTCGACCGCCAACGCGTCGGCCAATCCCTGCAGGTCCGTCATGTCCGGCAGGTCGAAGAAGAGAAGCGTCGTGTCGCAGCGAAGCTCGTCCGGCAGACGCAGATCGGGGCCGATGAACACCAGGCTCTTGCGCTGCCGTTTCACGGTCCAGATGCAATCCCGAATCAGACGCACCGTCACGGGCGTGAAGTGACGGTGGATGTCCAGGAAAACATAGATCGCCTCCTGACGCGACTCGATGGCGTATTGCAGTGCCGCGACCGGGTCCCGGCTGTTGTGCCGGGTGACCGTCTGCCCGTCGCGGTTGCGCAGGCCGCGCGTCTCGCTCCAGACCAGCAGATCCAGCGGCCGTTCGGCGGCCATCACGTCCCGCACGCGGCCGAGGGCGGCCAGGGCTCGATCCTCTTCGTACGTGTGCAGGTAGATCAAGGGGAAATGGGCCCGCAAATGGATCTCCAGGTTGCCCTCGATGTAGCCCAGCGAGGCCGCGTGGCGAAGGACGGCCTGCAAGTCGGCGACGAATTCGGCCGCCCGGCCGTAGCGTTTGTCCGGGTCCTTTTCCAGAACCTTGCGCAGTACGCGGATCAGCCGCGGGTCGAAGTCGCGGCCTTCGAGCGGGGACAAATCCGGAGCCTCGTACAAGATCTGGTGGATCAGCGACGCCTCGTCCCGCGCCGGAAAGGGAAGCACGTTCGTGGCCAGCTGGAAGAAGGTGACCCCCAGAGCCCACAGGTCGGTGTTCAAACCTGTGGCGCCTTCGAACTGTTCGGGCGCCATGTAGGCCACGGACCCAACCCGCGTCGAGGCCTTGTGCTGTGAATGGGCCATCAGACGGGCCAGGCCGAAATCCAAGATCTTTGCCTGACCATCGGCGCGGAGCATCAGGTTGCCCGGTTTTATGTCGCGGTGGATCGCCAGCCCGTCGTGGGCATAATCGAGCGCCTCGCCGACCTGTCGGGCAATGTCCACCGCCTGCTCCAACGACAGCGGGCCGTGCTCGGCCAGGAGCCGATTCAACGGTTGGCCCTCCACCAACTCCATCACGAGGAAGAAAGTATTATCCGCTTCCGCCAAGCCGTACACTTCGACGATCGCCCGGTGGCTGAGCGTCTGCAGCACGTGCATTTCGTTTTCCAACAGTTGCCGAGCTTCCGCATCCTGGTAGTGCGGGATGCAGATCGCGACCCGCTCGGGATAGCCGTTGGCGGCGGCGTTCAGATTGGTCGCGGCATACACGACCTTGAACGCGCCGCGTCCGAGCTGCTCGTCCAGCCGAAAGTCGCCCAGTTGATGCCCCGTGCGAGGCGTGCTGTCAGCGGCCATGCCTCTTTCCTTTCCCCTTGTCGGCGCCGGGAGCCGGCGACTCGGCGGTCTGCTCGCTTCGCTCCCTGGCGGCACGCGTGCGCGTAGACTCCTCCGTCAGCTTCCGCTGGTCGTCCAGCCAGGCATCGATGTCGGACTTGCGAAATCGCCAGGCCGAGGCGATTTTGATCCCCGGAATCATGCCCTTCTGCACGTACCCATACAGAGTTTTCTCGGCGATCTTCAGGTACTCGGATACATCCTTGAGCGTCATGATCTGGTCAGGCATCGTCCCGATATCTCCTTCTCGAGCGGCTTATGAATTGACGGTTATAGATTTTGGGATACGGATTTTGGGTTATAAATTTTGGGTTATAAATCTTTGGGTTATAAATGTTGGGTTATAAATAGCCATGTTCCTGCGCTTCCCATTTATAACCCCCCCATTTATAACCAGCGCCTTTTCCTACCGATCTATCCCCCGAGGTCCACCAGCCGCGTTCCGCGGATGCGGCTGAAATCGACAATTTCCTGGTCATCGCTGACCGATGCGTTGCGGGCCAGGCCGCCGGTCACCAACTTGCGCAAGATTCCGATCCGCTCCGAGTGCGACTTGGCGAGAGGAACCATATCCCCCGCGCTTCGCAGCAAGTCGGCCGTTTCGAGTTGGCGGCGCCCGTCCATAAAGGCGGGGAACATCGCATCCTTGACGACCGCCTCCAATTCGGCGCCGACAAACCCCTCGGTGGCCTTGGCGACTTGGGCCAGATCGAACGTGTGCCGGATCATGGTGAAGTTCTTATGTTTCAGATGCACTTCCAAGATGGCCTGGCGTTCCTCTTCCGTGGGCAGGTCCAGGAAAAAGACTTCGTCAAAACGCCCCTTGCGCAAGAATTCGGGAGGCAGGTGCTCGATGTTATTGGCCGTGGCAAACACGAACACGGGGGCCTGTTTCTCCTGCATCCAGGTCAGGAACGTACTCAACACGCGGCTGGCAGTGCCGGAATCGCCCCCCGAACCGGCGAAGGCCTTTTCGATCTCGTCCACCCAGAGGACGCAGGGGGCGATGATCTCCGAGATCTGGATCGCCTCGCGGATGTTGCGTTCCGAGGAGCCGAGGATCCCGCCGAACACGGCGCCCATGTCCAGCCGCAACAGCGGCAGTTTCCAGAGCCCGGCGGTAACTTTGGCGCACAGACTCTTCCCTGTCCCGGGGATGCCGATCAGGGCCAGGCCCCGCGGCTGGTCCAGCCCATACTCGCGGGCCTCGTCCGAGAACGCTTCGCGGCGTTGTTCGAGCCATTTTTTCAGTTGCGTCAGGCCGCCGACCTGATCGATCCCTTCGTTGGCTGCGTAGTACTCCAACGCGCCGCTCTCACGGATGATGGCCCGCTTCTCGTCGACGATCAGATCGATGCACTTTTCGTCCAGCGGGCTGGCGGCCTGCCGATTGCCGCTGATTACGGCTTTCTGGAACACGCGCTGGGCCTGCGTGCTGGACAGTCCCAGGGCCGCCTCGACGATCCGCTGCCGCAGTTCCGGACGCAGTTTGCGGAGTGCGCCCGTCTCGCCGACGAGGGCCTCAACGCTGGTCGCCAAGATCGCGTCCATCTCCTCCATCGTCGGTTTGCCCAGTTCGACGACCGGGACCTCGTCCTTCAATTCCGTGGGCAAGCATGGTTCCGGGGTGACGATCACAATCCGCCGCGGCGGTTGGGACTCGGGGAACCGCTGGGCCAGGTTCCGCAGCTTGCGGATATTGCTGCGTTTGGCTTCCCAAACCTGGTGAAAATCCTTCAGGACGAACGTGGCCGGCGCTTGGCACTGGTCGATCATGTCCAGCACGTTGTCGGGCGTCGCCGCGCGAGTTGCATCGAACCGGGGCTGGCTTTGCTTGAGGGCCACGAACTGGTCCCCGATGTCCCAAGTGTACAGGCCGTGTTGCTCAAGCCATTTGAGTCCCTGCAGCTCGCGGATCACGCGGCGTTCTTCGTAGCTGACGACGTTCAACACGGCGACACGGGCGCGAAATAAGAGGGCTAATTCTTTGCGGAAGTCCATGGGCGTCGGTCCTGTTTAAATGAATGCGGCTGGTTATAGATGATGGGTTATAAATGATGGGTTATAGATGGGGGGAAATGAAGATCGCAGACGGCGTCTCTTCATTTATAGCCATCCATTTATAACCCTTCGTCGATCTTATCTACGATCATGTTTCTGCTGCATCGTCACAAACGTGACGTGTCGCAATCCGATGTTGATCCATGCCATAGCTCGAAGATCCGTATGCGCCAGCATTCGGCGGGCATGTGTTTCGAAGCGGGCGAGTTCTTGGTCGAAAGCAGTGACTTTGAAAGCCACGCCGGGCGCCAGCAGCCGCATGGGTTGATATCCCAACTCGTGACGGCTGCCGTGGACGGCCACATCGCGAAGCACCTTGTCTGGGCCGCCCAGGAAATGCGTGACGGCGGCTTGATACAGGCTCAATTCCAGGCCCGTGCCCCAATCCTGCACCATGCTGACAACCCACTCGACCAGTGCGTCTTGGCTGGGAATCGACCGATCCCAGCGATCCATCGACACCTCGAATTGACGCCGCTCGTCTGGTCGGAGCAAGGCGTTTACAAATTCATGCTGGACGCTTTCCTGCCGGAGATTCACCAGCTTGCCATGAGACAAGTCGAGCAACAGCAAATAGTTGTACAACTGTCCCCGATGAGCCGGGGTCAGCCTCTCGACCACCTTGAATTCGAACGGCCCGCCGTCGGCGATGAGGGCGTCGAGGTAGTAGGTTTTCGAGAACGTACGATGCGCGACCATGATCGGAAACTCGATTTGCACCCGCGCGAGCCGGCTCGCCAATTCGCGCTTGTAGATCTTCTCGTCAAAGAAGCTGCCAAATTCCTTATGAATCTCAAACACGCAGCGCATCACCTCGTAGGAAAGTTCTGCGAATTGAGCCTGGCTGAGCCGGCGAACAGGATGCAAAGGTGTGATGGGCATAGCATTCCCTCCGCACGCCTTCATTCATTACTCCCCAATTCATTACCCCCAATTTATAACCCCCCAATTTATAACCCTCTCTTCTCGTCTCTTCTATTCTCTTCTCTTCATCGAGAACCAGCCTCTCTTCACCGGAAACCCCGTAATCACCATTTGTCCCTTTCGCGCCACCCGGAACTCTACCCGTCTCCGACCCGTCTGCAGATCTTCCGGCCCATACCGATCCGTCAAGAACACCAGTTCCTGATTCGTGCTGCTCAGCCATGGATGACGGCTGGGCTGTTCCCTTCGGTACGGCCCGGCAATCAACAGGTCCGCCGACTGCAGCAAGCGGCGCGTGCCTTCGTCCCGCGAACCCCGCAACTCGTCCTTCTCGTAGCCCGTGAAGATCATCACACTCTTGCCCGCCCGCTGCACCTGCTCGGCGACCGCAGCGAGCACCGCGGCGTGCGAGAACGGTTCACCGCCGGAAAAAGTCACGCCTTCGGTATCGTCGCGATCCAAAATCCAACTCACCAGCGTTTCCACAGGCGTCGGCTGGCCGCCGATAAATTCCAAGAATTCCAAATTAAAGCAGCCGGGGCAGCGAAACGGGCAGCCCTGCACCCAGACCACCGAGCGGATACCTGGGCCGTTGGCCAGCGAGCGGGGCAAGAACGCCGCCAGCGGGACGAGCAGGGTGTCGGGGTCTTGGGGTGCAGGGGTGTCGGAGTTACGGAGAATCCCGCACGTTCGGCTGCCGAGCTGCGCGCCGATACTAGTTTCATTCCTCATTGGCATACCTCTTCCCACACTCCCACACTCCGACACTCCGACACTCCCCCCCGTTCACAACCTGACCACGGGAAACTCCTTCACCGGCAGCGGAAACGTCTTCCCGTCGCTCAACTGGATGTACGACCGGTTGCCTTCCTTCAGATCTTTCAGCGAGACAATCAGCCGCTTGTGTTTGTCCACCCCGAAGGAAGCCACGAATCGGCGTTCGCCTTGGGCACAAGGCGGATCGGCGATGATGAAGTCGCGCTCGAAAATGACGCGCACGTTGCGGTCCGCGCGGTCCTCGACCTGCACCGCCCACGGGTCCCAGCCGTCCGGCCGAGTCATGTAGGACCGTTCCACCACCACCATCCCCAGCACCTGGGCGCCTTCACAGGCGGCTTTGACGTACTTGGCCGAGACCGGTTTCTCGGTCGGATACTGGGTGCCCTTTTCGACCACGGGCACCAGCACGTATTGGCCCTGCGTCGCTTCCCAACTGCGCAGGCAGTAGTCGTGGACGAGCGTGGGGTTGAAGTCCTGGCCCAAGTACCGGCACGCGCCACGGGCGATGGCCTCGAACGGCCTGCTGGAGTACACCGAGCAGGCGGGGAAGTAGGACATGATCAACTGCGGCACGCCCAGCAGCAGGCTGCTGCCGCCCACGAGGAACACGCCCTTGACCGCCGATTTCTGCGTCCCGTACTTGGTGTTGGCCGCCTCCAACGCTCGGTCAATCGTCTGCGTCACCAGACCATAAACCTGTTTCGCTTGCAGGATTTCGCGCAGTTCATCCGCGGTGAACGTGTGGCTGATCAGGGTGCCCGTCAAGTCGTTGAGCTGAGTGACATCGAAGCTGGCTTGACCGCAAGACAGGGCGATCTTGGCCTCTTCGATCAGCCGCAGCAGGGGCGTCCCGACATCGCGGACGTCGCGATCCGACAGCGACTCGACATGCACCAGCCGCTCGAGCAGCCACTGATCGACCAGCATGCCGCCCAACTCCTCACCAGCCCGGCCCAACAGCAGACACTTCTGGAAGCCGTCGGCGTCCAGGTTGGTGCGCACCAGCGACACGTCCAATGTGCCGCCGCCGAAGTCGACGATCAGATAGGCCTCGTCGTTCTTGACTTTCTCGCGATAACCCAGAATACAGGCCGTAGCTTCGTCCAAGATCGTCACGCCGCGCGGGAACTGCCGCGCGACGGTCTCACGCACCCAATCCACGTAGAAATCATAGGCTTCGACCGGGACCGTGGCCACGAGTTCGTCGTCGCCGCCGCCCAAGGTTCCGCGGGCGAAGAGTAGGATCTGGGCCACCAGGTCCGCCGCCGCTTGCCCAGGGTTGACCAACCGCCCGTTGACGCGACGGTTTCGCAGGTTCCGCCTGAGCAAGTCCATTTTCGCCCAGCGGAAAGTCGCCCCATGGTCGACCAGGCCGGCCCGCTCGACCTGGTTGCCGATCAGCACACGGTCGCCCTGGCCGTAGTGAATCAGGGAGGGGATGACCTTGGTTTGGGATGGCCGCTTGGCGCCTGGAATCAGGTAGGTAAACGCCCTGGTTAATCCCTGGATCGTTGGCACTTCGACGTCGTCCAACGCTTCGTTCCAGCGAGCGATGACCGTGTTGCAGGTACCGAAGTCAACGGCGATGGTCATGGTTGAACGCCTTGTGCTTTGCGGGCCCTGTAAATTGGGGTTATAGATTTGCGGGTTATAAATTTGGGGGTTATAAATGGGGGGTTATAAATGGGAAGAAGACGTGATACAGCGAACCGTCTTCGCCCCCTGCCACTACCTCTCCGTCTTCCCATTTATAACCCCCAATTTATAACCCGTTCCCCCCGTTCTCCTGCTCCTCTTCCCGGCTCACCATCGCCTTGACGATCACCGCATCGCGGAAGCGATAGCCCTCGAACCGCACTTTGACGGGAACGCCGTCCTGCACGTCGCCGCCGCTCATCCGCTGGTGAATTTGCGAGTCGAACGGACACACCTCGCCCGGCTGGCCGAGCGGAATCAGGCCCGTCTCCAAGAACGCTTGCTTGATCTTTCCCGCGAGTTTCAAGACATCCGCCGGACGGACCTCCCGTCCCGCTTCGGTCATCGCCTGCAGCGTGGCCAGTTGGGCCAGCAGCGGGGCGACTCGCTTGGCCAAAGCCTCCAATTCCGTGCTGCCGGCCTGGGCCACGGTCTGTTCTGTCTGACGCGCTTGCAGGGCGAATTCGTGCCGCAGGCGCACAATCTGCTCGTCGCGCTGCTTGACGTCCATTTCGAGACCGGCGATGCGACTCTCTAAGTCCGCGGCATCTTTGGTAGGGGCCGGAATGGAACCGCACAGCGCCCGCCAAGCCCCGGCGAATCGTTGGCACAAACCCGTCGTTTCAGACATACCACGGACTCCTTTTGTTTGCCGTCTTGCGACCTCGCCTGCCACTGGCCCGACGTTGACTGCAATAGGCTATATTTGTACACTTCCAGCTGTCTCGCACATTTGTACACCACGTTTCGTCGCGGGTGGGCGGGGCGTGCGGAACGGCCTTTCGCTACCGCGAGGCCGTTCGCGCACGCCCCGCCCACCCGCGACTCCAACGCCCAGCACCTCGGCTACCGCCGGATGCTGACGCGATCTTTGAATGACGCTAGGACACTGCCCTCGCGAGGCGGAAGCCCCGGTAGCCGTAGCGGATGCCGGGGCCGCCCCCGTTGCGGCACGACGCCCGGCAGCCGGACGCGCCGCCGTCCCAACAGCCGCCCCGGAGCACCCGGCCCGAGCCTCTTTCCGCCCCGCGTGGATTCCGTGACGGGCTCTTCCCGAAGTACCCACTATCATACCAGTCCTCACACCATTCCCACACGTTCCCGCTCATGTTGTAGCAGCCATACCCACTCACTCCTCGCGGATAACCGTACACCGCGCACGTGGTCTCCAATCCCCGATTTCCGCCGTGCCGACACCGCTCCCCGTCCCACGCATCGCCCCACGGATACTTCCAGTTTCGCGGACCTCGGGCCGCCTTCTCCCATTGCGCCTCCGTCGGCAAACTCAACCCCGCCCATTTCGCGTATGCCTGCGCGTCGTCCCAACTCACGCACACTACCGGATGGTCCGCCTTGGCCGCCGGAAACGATCGGCCCTGCCACACCGCGGTGCCCCAATCCCCCTTGTCCGGCGCCCGATGCCCCGTGTCGTCCACAAACCGTTTGTACTGAGCATTGCTCACCGCGTAAATCCCGATGTAGTACCCGTCCAGCCACACCCGGTGCTTCGGGCAATCGCTGTCCTCCCCATCCCCCATCTCGAACTCCCCTGGCGGCACGTACACCAGCACGCTCCCGTCCCGGTCGTTGACGACCAGACGGTTCGCCGTGGCGTGCCGGAGCCACTCGTGCATGATGCTGGGCATTTTTGTCTCCATCGTGCGGGGTGTCGGGGTGACGGGGTGCCAGACCCCTTGACTGTTCTCCGACACTCCCTCACTCTGACACTCCGACACCCCCATACTCCCACACTCCCACACTCCTACTCCAGCGGCGCATCCTCGCCGACGTCGATGGCCCTGGCATCGGTCGCCTCCCGCGTGGCCTCCAGCGAGATGTCGCCGGACACAAAGGCCCCCTGAAATGCGCACAGAATCTCCAGCAATCTCGCGCCACGCTCGGCCGCCGGGCCACCCCGCCGGGCCTGGGCCAGGCGATCCGAATTGCGTTTGTAATGCACGGGCGTCCCCGCCAGGGACGCTCCCAACACATCGGCGTCCATGCCGGTGAGCACTCCCAACCATTGCACGTGGTCGTCGGCAGCAGCCAGTTCCGGGTTCAGCAAGCGGGCTACCAGCCGCAGCGGCCAATCGTCGCTGGTGGCCGCTTGGCGGCCTTGCGGATCATTCGCGCTGGAGAGGCCCTGCAGGTACAACGCTCGGGCGCGGAGCAGCGGGTCCGCCGCCTTCGCATCTTGCCGCCGCTGATCGTCACTCACCGGTTCCTGCTTCCAGGCAGCCAACAAGTCGCGCAGGCCCGCGGGCGGCGTGGGGCCTTCGTCGAATGTGAGTTGCCCCAAGCCGCGATAAGCCTGGACCGCCCGCTGAGCCGCCTGGCGGCGACGGTCTTGTTTGGGCAGTTGGCTGGTTTCCGCCCAGCGTTGGCACAGTTCCAGCGATTCGATCAGTTTCATCTCGCGCAACGACTCGAACAACCGATCCTCATCGCCTGCTATTTTGAGGGCTTGGAGATAGACCTGGCGGTCGAACCCCTCCCGTCCGGCCATCGCCTTGCTGTAGATCTCGACCAGCCGCGCGTTGCCGCTCTTGACGACCGTGTCGTTGATCCGCTGGCGAAATGCGGGCGACGCCAGATGAAATGCTTGCAGGAAGTACTCGCCGCCCTCGTCCTGCAGCCCCTGGTAGGCTCTGACTTGCCTCGTCACCAGGTAGAAGAGGGCTTCCAACTCGGTTCGTGCGGGCTTGCGGCCCTGCTTGCCGATCAGATCTTCCAGCTCGCTCGATTCGTGCTTGGCCCAAGCCTCGACGATCTCGTTGTTTAGCTGTTCGTCGTTGGGCAACTGTTCCACCGTCTTCAAGAGGCCACGGCGGATGTCCGGGTCGGCGTCCCCCGCCCACCTCATCACGGCGCGGATGTACCGCTGTTCGGCTTTGAGCTTCACGGGACATCCGAGCTTCCACATGCTGAATGCCTGAGTGTCCTGCGTCGCGCCCGGAACGCCCAACTGCACGAGCAGCTTTCCCAGCCGCTCTTCACGATCCTTGAGCCACCGCCGCCAAAGCTCGTCGACCATGTCTTGACCAGGCACTCGACGGTGCTCGGCGATGAAAGCCTCCAATTCGGGCGACGGATGCTGCAGCCAGCACCTTACGATTATGTTGTTGAGCGACGCATCATTGGGAAATCCCGACAGGATTCTGCGGATTTCCTTCGAGCGCCGGTCGCGCTTGGCCAAAGCCTCGGCCAATACCCCCGCCGCGTTGGCATCTGGGCATTCGGCCAGCGACTTCAGCGCCCGGCGTTGACGAAAACCGCCGACGAGGAACGTGGTGTCAAACAGATCTCGCTTCAACTGATTGAACTGATTCAAATCCACAGACTCCTCCTCCCATGACTATTGAGGTGTTTGGAAAGAGAACAAATAGCATCATATAGCAATGCATGGCATTGTCAATCATATTTCGGAAAATTTTTCATCCAGCGGATTCCAGGCAACTTGGCCGCGTCCAAGGCGTTCCCGGAGAGCCTTCGGCTGCCGGCCCGGGCAAGGCGCCCACCTCGCGCACGTTCCCCTCGACGAAACGACACAGGGAAAGATGCTCCCGTCAAGGGCGTGCGCGAATCGTCTATTGACGAACGCGAATCTGTCGGGGCCCTGGATGGTGCGGTCGAACCTCGCCTACGAGGATGCAATGAGGGCTGCCATGACGTTTGAAAGGGACAAACGAATGACCGTTGATGAGGACTTCACGGTGCAAAAGGATGCTATTGCCGGGGGGCTCAGCGTGTTTCTTGATCGTATAGGCTTCTCTAATTTGGGCTCGGTTTCTGAAGCGGCTGCGTGGCGTGACGTGCCACAGACAACCGCTCGTCATCAACTCAATACGCTTGTGGCACTCGAGATACTTGCAAGACACGGTCGTGGCAACGCGATCGCCCCACGGTCAGCCGTCGCTGCGCGATTCTTTTTTCCGGGTCTACGTCTCTCGACCGTGGGTCGAATCCACGGCTGCGGTCAATCTGGTTGCTCCGCCACGACGGTCTCTTGGCTGCGCGTCACCCGTCCAGCACCCAGCCTTGCCGGTACTCGCGGCGGATGAACGGATCGGCCTCCGGGCAATTCCGGGCCTTCAGGTTCTTGGCGTCCCAGTCCAGTTTCTTGTTCACCCGGAAGGCGACCGAACCGAGCAAGTTGGCTTCGACCAGCTTGCCGGAGTAGTCGAAGTTGCACAGCGTGGGCGCGCCGGTCTTGGCGGCGTGAATCCACTCCTGGTAGTGCCCCAGCGAGGGCGGAATCGTCTGTTCCGGCGGCTTGAAGTCCTTGTATTGGTCCTCCGGCAGCAGAATCCGCTTGCCATAGTCGGCCAGCAGTTTCCCCTTGTCGCCCACGAACATCACGCCGATGCCCCACTTCTCCAGGTCGTGCCCCGGAGGCGAGGGGGGCCGCTTGACGCCGTCGTACCACTTCAACGTGATCGGGCCGCGATTGCCGATGGCCGGGTGCTCCCAGCAGCAGGTCAGCCAATGCGGATAGCTCTCGTCGCTGCGCGGGTCGCCGTCCGCTTCGGCATTCAACGGGTCCCGCAGCCCCAAGGCCCAGAACGGCAGGTCGATCAAGTGGCTGCCCATGTCGCCCAAGCAGCCGTTGCCCCAGTCCCAGTGTTGTTCCCACGTCGTACAGCCGCGCGGGTAGCTGGGATGGTACGGCCGGTAGGGCGCGGGGCCCAGCCACAGATCCCAATTCAGTTCGGGCGGACAGGGCGGTTCGTCCGCCGGCCGCGCCGGAGTCGGTCCCACGCGGCTGCACCACACGTGGGCTTCGCGGACGGTCCCAATTGCCCCGCCCTGGACCAGTTCGACCACGCGGCGGTAGTTGTCCGTGGCATGGATCTGCGTGCCCATCTGCGTGGCCAGCTTGTCCTTGTTGGCCAGGTACTTCTCCTGCACCACGCGGGCTTCGTACACGGAGTGCGCCAGCGGCTTTTCGCAATACACGCTCAGCCCCCGATTCATGGCCCACACGCTGGCCGGAGCATGGGTGTGGTCGGTGGTGCTGACGACCACGGCGTCCAGGTCTTTCTGATCCACCAGTTTCCGCCAGTCGGCGTACGTCTTGGCCTTGGGGTGCTTTTCCGCAGCCGAGGCCAGTTTCTTGGCATCTACGTCGCACAGCGCGGCGATGTTCTCGCTGGACACGCCGCCCATATTGGCCCCGCCTCGGCCGGTGGCGCCAATGATTCCAATGTTCAGTTTCTCGTTGGGCGAGGTGCTCTCCGCAGCCCGGCTGAGGCCCGCGACCCAAAAGCCCGCGCCCAGCGCGGCAGTGGTCTGCAGAAAACGGCGGCGATGGGTTCGTCGATTCATCGGTGGGTTCCTTTCGTGCAAGGGGTGTCAGTGGTCAGTGGTCAGTTGTCATTGGTCATTGGTCA
>CAZAQY010000149.1:0-5162 GCA_964486845.1 uncultured Pirellulaceae bacterium | reverse complement strand
GTCATTGGTCAGTTGTCATTGGTCATTGGTCATCTGTTGGTCGGACGCACCCGTCGAGATCGCCCAGCGCGAGTCTCCTGTTGTCTCCCAGACCCGCGCTCAGTGGCGTGGCTCGGTCGGAGACCGGCCACAACCGCGTCACCGGTCACCGGTCACCGATCCGTCCTCCCCCGGTGCTTCCTCCTTGGCCAATTGGCTGATCTGTTTGAATTCGGGCGTCCCGGCGACTTCGCACCATTCGAACAGCGCCGCCTCGGTGGTGGTCAGCGTTGCGCCGGCCGACTGCATGCGCCGCAGCGCGGTTTGGTAATCGATCTCGAATCGCGAGCCGACTGCGTCCACGGCCACGTAGACACGAAAGCCGTCGCCCAGCAGGTCCAGCACGGTCTGCTGGACGCAGACGTGCGTCTCGACGCCGGCGACGAGCACCTTGGGCCGTCCCTGTTCCGCCAGGCGGCGAAAGATCTCGCCGCACTCACCGCAGCTGAACGTCAGCTTGGCGGGAATCTCGCCCAGCCGCTCGGCCAGCACCGCCGCCGTCGCTCCCAGGCCCTTGGGGTACTGCTCGGTGGCGGCGATTTCCAGGCCCAGAAGGCGGGCGCCGTCGATCAAGCGCCGTACGTTCCAGATGACGCACGGAGCGTTGCGGATCGACGGCAACAGCCGCTCCTGCATGTCCACAACCAGCAGCGCCGTGTCGTCGCGAGACATCAATTCCGGACTGCGCGGCAATCGTTCGGCGGTGTTCATGGGTTTCATTGTTCAGACAACGCAACGGAAAAGCAAGTCGGCAAGCGGCGGAGGGCGAATTCGAGGCAGGAAATCTCAACGCGGTCTGCGGCCGCAACTCAAGGGCTCGCACTCCGCGCTCCCGCGAGTTCGGTTTTTCCCGTACGGCCCCTGGAGTTTCCGCGCGTTTTCCGCGAAACTATGAGCCTTGGGGGCCGAGGTGGGACGAGTCTTCGAGTCCCGCCACGCCGTCGCATGGTTCCGCGGTGGGACGCGAAGACTCGTCCCACCCTACGATGGATCCTTTACCGATGCAACTACACGCAACCACGATTTTGACGGTCCGGCACCAGGGCAAGGTGGCCATGGGCGGGGACGGCCAGGTGACGCTGGGCACGGCCGTGGTCAAGGGCGACGCGGTCAAGGTCCGCCGCCTGGCCGAGGGCGCCGTCCTGTGCGGCTTTGCCGGCGGGGCGGCCGACGCCTTTGCGCTGCTGGAACGCTTCGAGGCCAAACTCAAAGACTACCCGGCAAACGTGCCGCGGGCCGCCACGGAATTGGCCAAGGAGTGGCGCACGGACCGGGCCCTGCGGCGGCTGGAAGCCTTGTTGACCGTAGCCGACGCGCGGCATACGCTGCTGGTCAGCGGCAACGGCGACGTGATTCAGCCCACGGACGGGATCATCGGCGTCGGCTCCGGGGGCAGTTACGCTGTGGCCGCCGCGCGGGCGCTGGTCGCCCACTCGCAATTGGACGCCGTGGGCATCGTCCGTGCAGCCCTGGAAATCGCCGCCGGCATCGACATCTATACCAACGACAAGATCCTCGTCGAGGAACTGGAGAGCACGACGTGAGACAGCTTGCCACGGAGATCGCGACTTTCGAAACCCGCGTCTTGACGCCGCGGGAAATCGTCGTCGAACTGGATCGGTACATCGTCGGTCAAGCGGCCGCCAAGCGGGCCGTGGCGATCGCCATCCGCAACCGCTGGCGGCGGCAGAACCTGGGCGAAGACATGCGCGAGGAAGTCGCGCCCAAGAACATCCTGATGGTCGGCCCGACGGGCGTCGGCAAGACCGAAATCGCCCGCCGACTGGCCCGCTTGACCGGCGCGCCGTTCATCAAGGTCGAGGCCACGAAGTACACCGAAGTCGGCTACTACGGGCGCGACGTGGAGAGCATGGTCCGCGAACTGGTGGAAAACGCCATCGGGCTGATCCGCGACCGGGAGCGAAAGATCGTCGAGCCCGAAGCGAAACGGCGGGTCGAAGACCGGCTGCTGGACCTGATCTGCCCGCGGCCCACATCCGACTTCGACCGCGAGGAAGAAGGCAAGGATTCGGTCCAGCAGTACGAACGGACGCGCACGAAAATGCGGGCCATGCTGGCCGCCGGCGAACTGGACCGGCGCACGGTGGAACTGACCGTCGAACAGAAGGCCACGCCGATCATGGTCGGCAGCCTGGGCTTGGAACAGATGGACATGGACCTGCAGGGCATGTTCGAGAAGATCCTGCCCCGCACTACGTCGCGGCGCGAGATGTCGGTCGCCCAGGCCCGCGACGTGATGTTCGAGCAGGAGTGCGACGCCTTGCTGGACCCGGAGAAGATCAACGCCGCCGCCATTGAGCTTTCCGAGAACATGGGCATCATCTTCGTCGATGAACTCGACAAAGTCGTCGCCAGCGACACGCGCGGGGCCGACGTGTCCCGCCAGGGCGTGCAACGCGACTTGCTGCCCATCGTCGAAGGCACCACGGTCCAGACGCGTTACGGCTACGTCCGCACCGACCACATCCTGTTCGTCGCCGCCGGCGCGTTCCACCGCGCCAAGCCCAGCGACCTGATGCCCGAGCTACAGGGCCGATTCCCGATCCGCGTCGAGTTGAACGACCTGACCAAGGACGACTTCGTCCGCATTCTGACCGAGCCACAGAACTCGCTCACCAAGCAGTACAAGGCCCTGATGGAAACCGAACACGTCAAATTGTCCTTCACCGACGACGCGATCGATTCGCTGGCGGCGTATGCGTTCAAGGTCAACCAGTCGACGCAGAACATCGGCGCGCGGCGATTATACACCATCATGGAACGCGTGCTGGAGGAGTTGAGCTTCGAGGGACCGGACCTGAAGTCGGGCAAGGTGGTGATCAACGCCGAGTACGTCAAAGAGCGGCTGGAGGATGTGACCGAGGATGAGGAACTGAGCAAGTTCATCTTGTAAGGGGATTCGAGATCCGAGATTTCAGATTTGAGATTTCAGATCTGAGATTTCAGATTTCAGATTTGAGATTTCAGATTTGAGATCTGAGATCTGAGATTTGAGATTTGAGATTTCAGATTTCAGATTTGAGATTTGAGATTTCAGATCTGGGATTTCAGATTTGAGATTTCAGATTTGAGATTTGAGATCTGAGATTTCGGATTTGAGACCTGAGATCTGAGATTTGAGATCTGAGATTTCGGATTTGAGATCTGAGATTTCAAATCTCAGATTTGAGATCTGAGATTTCAGCCTTCGGATCAGATTTCAGATTTGAAAACTCTCGGGGGCTGCGACGGGGCTCGTTTTGATCTTCGGTTTTTGGACTTGTTTCGGGTTCCCGCCGCGCTCGGTTTGGCCCTGGGCGCGTGGGGGTTGTCTTCGCCGCGCCGCGGTCCGGCGATCCTGGGCCTGCTGCTCTGCTTGCTGGCACTGGCCAGCGCGTCGTTCACCGGCGCGGTCGGACTGTACAAGCAAGCCTACGGGCATGCGCCCTGGGAGGCACCGGCTGAGCCGGAGGAGCCGGAGTTCTGAGGCAAACGCTCCAAAATCGAAGAAGCCCGGCTTTTCGGAAAAGCCGGGCTTCTTTTCGCCGGAGAATTGCTGAGTGGGCACTCAGATCGTCGATCGGTTCAATCAGAACATGAAGATCGCGTCCACCGCAAAGGTCGTCTGGTCGTCGCTGGCGCCGTCGTTAAAGGGCATCGCCGGCTTGCCAGGGACGAAACTCGCCGGGCCGTCATACCAGTCCCAGCGGATTTCGGGGCGTACCAGCCAGTTGCCGTTCGGCCGCCAGTTCAGGCCCAGGCTGACCTCAAAGAAGTTGCCCGCATAGCCGGCGCCGTCCCAGGCTCGGACGCCATTGGCGACGCCGTCGGGGCTCACCATGTTGCCGGGACCGGCGATTCTGACGCCGTCGTCATCCCGCATCCACTCGGCCCGCAGATTGGCCGCCCAGCACTTGTTGATCGTGTACAGCAAGTACTGATTCACGCCGTACCATTCGGCGTCGGCCCCGCCGAGTTCGGCGATGTTGTCTTCCATTCCCAAGTTCTGCACGAGCACGTACTTCAGTTTCTCGCTCAATTGATGCTGCAGCACCAGGCTGTGGACAAACCGATTGTCGTCATGGAAGGGCGAACTCTGCTTGCCGGACGAAATGGCATAGCGGAACTCGGTTTTCTTGTCGCAGCTTTGCCACTTGACCCCGGCCATCACGTCCCAGTTGTCGTTGTAGTCCTCGAACTGCATCCAGCCACGGTGCATCCCGCCTTGGATCGACCATTGGTCCGTCAACTTGTAGTCGGCCAGGAAGCCGGTGACCAACTGCGGCACGGTGTAGCCGTAGCAGTACGAATGCGAGTAGAACGGATTCATCGGGCCCGGAACGGCTTCATAGTCCAGGATGCCGGCGAAATGGCCCAGCTTGACGGACAGATCGTTGTAGGCCAATTCCAGGTAGAACTGCGGCATCACGATCCCGTACGTCTCGCGATTGAAACCGTAGATGCGGTCTTCGAGTCCCTTGTTGATGCCGAACCGACCGTCCGTGCCGTACATGATGTCGATGTGGCCGCCCCAGGCGAAGCCACAGCCGCCGTTGTCGGCGGGCCGGTGCAAGTACAGCCACATCTGATTCATCTGATATTCCGAAGCCAGGTCGTTCGTGGCTACCGGACCGTTGAATCCGTCGCCGCTGTGGTCGTTGGCCGTGATGCCCTGCTGGAGCCAGCCGCCCAGCACCGTCTTGTGCTGCTGCAGGAAGCACGGCTGCGGCAGCTTCCACTGCTTGTCGGGGTTGCAGAGCCAGCCGCCGCAACCGCCGCACGCACAGCCGTCGTCCCAGCAGGTGTCCTCTTGATTGCCTTTCAGTACGCCCTTCACTTCCGCCGGCTTCTCTGCCTGCTGGTCCAGTTGCGTCGTGGGCGCCTCGACGACCGCCGGAGCTGGCGCATCGCTGGGCGAAGCGATCGCGTTATCCGGCTTCGGCGCCGGCGGAACGGGCTCGGCGGCAGGGGCCGGTTGAGCTTCGGCCGGCGGCGGAACCGCGGCCGCGGGCGGCGGTGGCGCCTCGGCCGCAGGCGCGGGCTCGGCACCCGGCTGCAACGCGGTAGCGTACTGCGGAGTTACGGGGGCATGGATTGCCGCGGCGGGATCATAGGGCGAGAAT
>CAZAQY010000148.1:0-20515 GCA_964486845.1 uncultured Pirellulaceae bacterium | reverse complement strand
GCTGCCGGCGCTCAGCAGGACCGCCCCCGTCCCCGCCGCTCCGACCGTCACGGTCGCCGCCAGACTGATCGAATCGCCCGCGTACAGCCAGATGTTCCCGTTGCCGCCCGTCGCCGTGACGTTGGCGTTGACGGTCAGATCGTCCGTGGCCAAGTTCCCTTCCGCGGCCAGCCTGATGTCCCCGCCCCCGCTGTTGCTGACCGGTGCATTGACGGTCAAGGGACTGGCGGCCACGGCGTCGCTGGCTCGAATCGTGATGTCGTCGCCCACCGAGCCGCCCGTGAGCGACACGCCGTCGGTGGGCGAACCGATCCCGTCCACATTCAAGCTGGCGATCGTCAGACCGCCGGCCGTATCGTGCAGGTTGATGTCGCCCGTCGTCGTGGCGGCCGCCAGGTTCACGGCATCGATCTGGAATTGCCCCGCATCGCCGATCCCCGTCCCGGCCACCAGTTCCACATCCTGACCCACGATGTCGGCCGTGCCGTCCGCCGTACCATCTTCCTCGATCGCTGCGGGCGTATTCAGCCACACGTCGCCCGCCGCCGTTCCGGCGCTCACCAGACCCACGACGATATTGCCGCCGGTCGTCCGCAGGATGATGTCGTTGGCGTCCGCGTCGGTCAAGGATCGCACGTCCGTGGCCGTGATTTGGCCCGCAGCCAGTACGTCGATGGGGCCGTTGGCGGTGTCCACGTCCTGGAGCCCCAGGGACCCGACCCCGCGCAGACGGATCGCGCCGGCCGTTTCGGACGAGGCGTCCACGAGGCTGCCGGCGGCCAGATCCAGGCGGTCGTCGCCCGGACCAGGACCGTGGATGTCCGCCGTCGCGGTCAGCGTGATCAGCGCCGCCGCCGTGATGTCGGTCGCCGTGTCGTCGGCATGATCCACGATGGAGCCGCTGACCGTCTCCAGACTCGCCGTGTCGGCCGAAGTGATCACCCCGACCACAATGTCGCCCGCGGTCGTGTACAGCCGGACGCCGTCGCCGGCCCCGCCGCCCGATCCTACCAGCACGGCCGTGATCTGACCGCCCGCGTTGACCGTGATCGGACCGTTGGCGGTCGTCACGCTGGTCAACGTCACCCCGTCCGTCTCGTCGATCTGGATCGCACCATCGCCGCTGACCGCAGCCACGATCGTCGCCACCGTCGTGTCCAGGTCGATGCCCGTACCCGCGTTGGCCACCAGGTCGTCGGCCATCACGTCCAGCGTCGCATCCGAGGTCTGGATCGCCCCGGCCGCGGTCAGGAATACGTCGCCGCTGGTCTGCAGGGTGCCGCCGTTGAAGTTGATCGTCTGGATCGGTTGTCCCACCGTCGTGCCCACGTTGGCGTTGCCCGCCC
This sequence comes from uncultured Pirellulaceae bacterium, assembly GCA_964486845.1. Taxonomy (GTDB): domain Bacteria; phylum Planctomycetota; class Planctomycetia; order Pirellulales; family Pirellulaceae; genus Anammoximicrobium. The sequence continues at coordinate 19,169 of CAZAQY010000148.1, read as the reverse complement.
CGATGTTGGTCGTCCCCGAGGTAAAGTTGACCGTGTCGCCGCCGTCGCCGTTGATCGTCAGGGCGATGCCCGGCGGGGGAACGTTCAGGCTCTGCACGTCCAGCGTATCGCTGTCATTCGTGAGATTCACCGTCAGGCTGCCCGCCGGGTTGTTGAAGCTGGTGGCCTCGCTGAGCGTGCTGTCGATCTTGTTCGCCAGAGAGCCGTCGCCCGGCGTGCTCAGCGTCACCGACTCCGCGCCCGCCGTGAAGGTGAACACCCGGTCCACCGCCGGCATCGCGTCCAGCACCGGCTCCAGGCCCGTGTAAGCGATCGTCGTCGAACCATCGGTCATCCCCGACGCGTCGGCGATCGTGATCAGGCCGTCGTTCCCGTCCGCCGGCACGCCCGCCGGATCCAACCGATGCGTCACCGTGTCCGCCGTCTCCCCTGCCGGAGCAAAGACCTGCAGCGTATCGCCCTGCAGGCTCGCGTCGATCGGCGTCAGCGCATTGCCGTCGTTCACTTGGCTCCCGCCGTTGAAGAACACCCCGGACTGCGGATTGAGGAACTCGGTGGCCGCCGGATCGTAGGCAATCGTCAGCACGTCGTCGCCCGCCAGGCCGTTGAACGTCAGTTTCGTCAGCCCCGCAAAGCCCACCGTGGGACCCGCCACAAAGCCCGCACCGGAGTCCGTCCAGACCACGTAACTGCCCGAATCTTCGCCCGTGGCCGTGACGATCATGTGGTCGTCCAAGCCCGTGCCGTTGACCACCACGTCGCCGCCGAAGGCCAGCGATTCGATCTCCCTGTACGTCACCTGCTGGTACCCGCCCGTGGCGTCGATCGTGCCGCTGTCCGGCCCGCTCACCGTCTGGGTCGCGGTCTGCCCGGCCGGCGTCTGGTAGGCCAGCTTGTCGCCCGGCGTCACCGACGCCGGACTGTCCCCGTCGATGAAGATCTTCATCGTCAGGGACGGCGTCACCGTGAACGTATCGCCCGCCGTGCCGGCTTCGTTCATCCCGTTGACGTGCAACTCCTCCAGGTTGGCGTCGTACGTCACGGTCTCGGTCGCGTCGCGCTGCAACTGCGCGGCGCCGATCACAAAGCTGTCGCTCAGCGTCTCGCCGCCGGTCACGTACAGTTGGTCCGTCCCGCTGGCGCCCGTATCCAACACGGAAATCTTGCTCTGGATGGCCGCGCCCACACTGGCCCCCAGGTTCACCGTCACCGTATCGCCGCTGCCCGCCGCGTCGACCGTCAGCCCGCCTGTGCCCAGCCGGTTGACCGTCACGCTGTCCGCATCGGCGTTTCCGCTGAGCGTGGCCCCGCCGCCGCTGGAGATCGGCCCCTCGAGCAGCGCCGTTGCTCCCGTCCCGCTATCGGCATCGCCCGCGTCGATATTGACCACAACCGTCGTGGCCGCTGTCACCGACCCGCCGGCCGCCAAGCTGAAATCGTCCCCCGCGCTGAGCGTCACGCCCGCCCAGGTCGACCGGACCGCGGCGTTGAGCGTCAGATGGTCCGCACTTGCCGCCGCCGTATCGGTCACCGTCAAGGCGACCGGTCCGGCCGCCGTTACACCAGTGACGCTGCCGAAGCCCGGCACGGTCAGGCTGGTGACGGTCAAGGCCCCGCTGTTGATCACCTGTACGGCCCCGCTGCCGTTGTTCTCGGCCGCCAGCAGGCTGACCGCCGTGTCCAGCGGATCCGGATCGCCGATGCCCAACCGGGCCGACATGATCAATGCCGCTGCCGTGACGTTATTGCCCGTGCCGTTGATGTCCACGATCGCGCCGGCGAAGGCGCCGATGCCCACCAGGTTCCCGTCCGCGGTGGCCGAACCGAGTTGCACCGAGCCCTTGACCGCGCCCAGCAGCAGGTCGCCGCTGCCGCCTGCGGTGGCGTTGACGACGGTCAAGTCGCCCGGCAGCACGGCGCCGGCCGCCAGCAGGATCGGGCCGTCGTTGGTCTGGGCCAGGTTCACGTACAAGCCGTCCGGGTCCACCAGCCCGATCGGGCCGGGGCCGCTGACGGTCGCGGTCAGGCCGCTGCCGGCCGCGCCGCCCGCGTTGATCTCCAGTTCGCTGCCGGGCGCACCGATGCCCGTGGCGGCGGCGAGGATCAAGGTCGCGGCCGCCAGTTCCAAGCCCGCGTCGGCGACCGTCTCCTGGATCGCGCCGCCGGCGGTGATCGCCAGCGTGCTGGAGGGTCCCACGGCGAGGATCTCGCCACCGCTGGTGAAGTTCACGTGTACGGTGTCGATTGTCACGTTGCCGGCGAAGACCGCCCGACCGGCCACGGTGAGCGTTTCGGCTGCAGTGCCCGTGCCCGTGTCGATCTGGAGGTTCACGTTGCCGTGCGGGCTATCGGCGCTGTTGATGGTGAGCGCATCATCGCCGTCGCTGGCCGTGGTATCGATCACCAGCGTGCCGTTGTTCCAGGCGTGCAGCGATTCGAAGGCCACCGGCCCGCTGCCGCTGTCGCTGGTCCCGGTCAGGACCAGGGCCGGGATCGTGCCGGAGGCGGCGTCGAACCCGTTGTCCATGTTGACCACGTCCGCTGCGCCGGGCAAGGTCAGCGTGGCCGTGGCCATGTTGCTGATATCGACGGGTTCCAGACCGGTAAAGGTCACCACGCCGCGTCCCGTCACGGTGACCGTGCCCGCGCCCGGCGTGGTGGCCGAGGGCCGGTAGATGGCGACTTCATCCCGCGCCCCGCTGTCGGTCACCTGCAGCACGTCGCCATGGCCGGGCGTCGGCATGGGCTCATTCGCACCGGGCAGCCCCAGCGGCGCCGCGCCGTCGAAGAACACGCCTTCGCCCACTCCGCCGCCTCCGGGGAGGGCGTCGCCGTTGACGAAGTCGACGATCAGCACGTCGTCCCCTGCGCCGCCGTTGAAATAGAAGGCCGCCGGGTTGCCGAGGTCCACGAAGCCGGCGTTGTTCAGCTTGAACTCGAACTGCGAATCATCCGCCTTGCGCCGCAGGATCACCGTATCCGGACCCGGCGTGCCGTTGACGACCGGCTGGCTGGTCAACACCACATCGTTGCCGGTCGTGTTCCCGGCGCCGCTGCCGGCGTAGGTGATATACAGCGTCGCGCCGCCGGCGACGACCGGCGAGCCTTCGGGCAGGTCATTTCCCAGCGCGTCCTGGAAGACACCGGCGACGGCGTCGCCGTCATCGTCATTGTCGATGATGACAAACGTCTCCAAGCCTGTAGTGCTGGGCATGAAGCCCTCGAACAGGCTGGCGTCCAAGGTCGCGCCGCCCAAGCTGACCGCGCCGTTGACCATCAATTGGCCGTGGAAGCCGCTGCCGCTGCCGGCGCTGGTCCCGCCGATCGCGACGCGGAACGTCGCGCCATCCTCGAAGGTCGCGCTGCCGCTGGTCAGCACGCCCGGAGCCGCGACCCCCGTCTGGACGGTCGAGCCTGCCAGTGCCCGCAGCGTCCCTGTCACCGCCCCTTCGCCGCGCAGCGTCTGCCCGCCGGCCAGATCCAGCCGGCCGCCGCTGAGGCCGGTGACGTCCAGCACGGCCCCGCTGTCGAGGGTGAGTAGCGGCGAGGAGGCGAGGTTGCTATTGCTGGCGTGCGCCAGGGCCAGCGTGCCGCCCAGCACGCGCGTCTGGCCGCTGTAGGTCTCGTTGTTGCTGAGCGTGAGCGTGCCGCTGCCGCTCTTGTTCAGCCCGCCGCCCGTGCCACTCAGCACGCCGGCGAGCGCGACATGGAAGCCGTTCGTATCGACGGTGATGGCATTCGTACCGGTGCCGCTGAGGGCCATGGGCAGCGACGCGTCCCAGTTGGCCGTGGCCTGCAGCGTGCCGCCGCTACCGCCGAGATTGATCACCGCCGAGCCGCCCGCCGTGCGGATGCCGCCGCTGCCAAGCTGAAACAGGCCATTGCTCAGGGTGAACGTGCCGGAGCCACTGCTGTTGAGCGAATTGCTGTCGTTGACCACCAGCCGGTTCACGGTGGCGATGCCGCCGGTCTGGGTGAACACGCCCGCACCGTCCCAGCCGACGCTCAAGTCCGAGGTGATGTTGAGATTGCCGCCCGACAGGTTGTAGGTGCTGGTTTCATTGCCCCAGTGCGCAATGCGGAATGCGCCCGATGTGTCGCCGATATTGCCGCTTGCGCCCGTGACGGTGACCGTGCCGCCCGACTGGTTCACAAAGTTCGTTTGAGCCGGCCCAGCGCTGTGCTCGCCCATCCGCAGGTTGGCGGTCGTCAACGTCGCCGTGTCCTGGATGTTGAGCGTCCCGCTGCCACCGCCCACGATGAAGGCGTCGTTCGCTCCGACCAGCATGTTGGAGGTGTTGACGGAGGCATTCCCGTTGATCGTCAGATTGCCGCCGGCCGCAAAGAGCTGGCTCAGGGTCCCGGAAGTGCTGGTGCCCGTGCCCAGCGTCAACGTCCCGGCGCCGATCTTGCCGAGCGTCTGTCCGCTGCCGCTGATCGTAGCGCCGACCAATTGCAGGTCGCCGCCCGTATTCGATACGTCGATCCGCGGCGAGTTCGCCCCGCTGGACCCGGACAAGGTGATGGTCCGATCCGTCGCGTCCGCCGCGGCGCCCGTGAATTGCAGCACGCTGTTGCCATTGACGGCGACGGTGGTGCCCGCGCCCAGATTGCTGGCCAAGCCGTTGTCCGCCACGTCCGAGACGCTCAGCGTGCCGGCGTTGATCGTGGTCGTGCCACCGTAGGTGTTGCCGCCCGTCAGGGTCAGGGTGCTGGTGCCGTTCTTGGTGAGTCCGCCGGCGCCGTCGATCGGTCCCGTGATCGTGATGTCGTGCCCGCCCGCGACCGCATTGACGACGGTGTCCACGTTCATGGTGATCGGTCCGGTGAAGGTCGTGTCGTTGTTTTCGGAGGCCAGCGAGCCGCCGTTGAAGATGATCTTCTCCGGGACGGTGTAGGCCCCGTAGTAGCCCAGCACGGCCCCACTGTTGACGGTTGTGGTGTCCGTCGGTCCGCCCGTTCCCAGGGCATTGCTGTTTTGGATCGTGAGCCGTCCCGCGTTCAGGACGATGTCGGCGCCGTTGAGCGGGCTGGAGACGGCGATCTGGAAGCCGCCGATCTTGGTCAGGGTGTAGTTGTTGCCGGTGAACGTAATCCCGCTGCGGATGTCCCAGCGGTTGGGTCCACCGATGGTCGTATCGCCGTTCAGCGTGAGATTGCCAAAACCTCGATTGTAGACTACTGCGCCTGTGTTGACGATCGCTCCATTGCCGCCGACCCCCGTTCCTGAAACGCTGATGGGCTCGTTGGAGTTCCCGGCGGTATAGACGCCGTTCAGATCCAGCGTGGCCCCGCTTTCGATCACCGTGCCGGCCGTCGCGCCGCCCAAGGCGCGGTAGTCGCCCAGCTGCAACGTGCCCGCGCTGACGGTCGTCAGCCCGGTGTAGGTGTTGATGCCGCTGAGTAGGAGCGTGTCGCTCGCGGCGCCGGCTTTCGTCAAGCCGCCCGTGCCGCTGGTTGGGCTGGCGACGCTCCCGGCTCCGAGGGTCAGGATCACGGGCGTCGTGTGTCCGGCGTCAAAGCCACCCAGCGCGATGAGGTCGTCGGCGCCGCTGGTCAGCGACGGCAGGGACGAGTCTCCGCCGACGAACTGCAAGCTGACGGCGTTGGCCGACAGCGTGACCGGGTCGCCGTAGTTGCCGGGATTGACGATGATCGTCCCGGCGTAGGCGGGATAGGCGGCCAGTGCCGCGGGAATCGACGCGAACGCATCGACGCCGACGTAGGCCGTCTGGAAGCCGGCCAACTCGCTGTCCCCGTCCACCATCGCGGGCGCCGTCCAATCATCGTCCACGTACAGCAGGCTCGGAGTCCCGTTCAGCCCGACCAGGACGACGTCGTTGCCGTCGCCGCCGTTATAGTAAATGCGGAAGTCCGTGCCGCCGGCGGTCAGGGCTACGTCGCCGTCGCTCAAGCCGGAAAAGTTGCCGGTCGTCAGATCCGTGCCGTCGTTGGCGATCAGCGTGTATGCGCCCAAGAGCGCCGACGGGTTGGTGCCCAGGGACGTGACGTTCAGCCCCGCCGCGCCGATACCGAGCGCCACGGAACCGGTCACATTGACCACGTCGTTGCTGACGCCCGGCGTGGTGCCGTCGTCGGCCCCGACCTGCGCCCGGAACTGGCCGCCGGTGAGGATGATCGAGTTGGTGCCAAGCGAGCCGATGTCTGCCGGTTGGCCCGCATCGAGGATGCCCGCCGAGGTCACCACGGCGCCGATCACGCCGGTGCCCCCGAGCGTGCCGCCGTTGTCCACGCGGACTTCACCGTTCCGGCGAATCGAGAAGTCCCAGTTGAATCCGTCACTGCCGTCGTCATTCCCCGCGCCGGCTCCGTCCGGGCCCGAGGCGACATAGATGACGTCACCGGCGCTGAGCCAACCAAGCGGCGAGTTGAATGAGAACGTGCTGTCATCACCCTTCACCGACAGGACCTGCGTGGTGACGCCGCCCGCCGTGACTAGCACCACGACCTCGTTCCCATCGCCTGGCGTCCCGGCTGGGTCCAGGAAGCTGTCCGTCAGGAAATACTCGCCGCCGCTACTCACGGTATAGGCCGCGATGGCGTACCGATCGACCGTGTTTCCGGGAACCTGGCCGGCCGAGCGGCCTGGATGGCCGCCGGTAGAGGCCAGGTAGAGATAGGCGCCTGGGTTTGCATCGGGAAAGACACCGTTCGCCACGGTCTCATACCTCGCTACATCCCAGGAAAGCGGCGTGTAGTTCGCCGGATCGCTGATGCCGCCGCCACTGTTCCACAGGTACTGCCAGCCGGCGAGTGGCGTGGCCGCCTGGAAGTGATCGCGATAGTTCGCCACGACCTGAGTGGAATCGATCGAGCCGTTGACCAGTAGTGTCCCGCCGCTGACCGCCGTCACGTCCTTGTAGCTGTTGGTGGCCGTCAGGGTCAGCGCGCCGTCGCCCATCTTGTTCAACCCGCCGGCGCCGCGGAGTGCGCCGGACAGCGGTGATGTCGTTGCCGTTGGTATCGAAGGTCGCCGCGGCGGTGCCGCTGCCGCTGAGCGTCATGGGCAGCGACGACGAAAACGTGGCCGTGGCCCGAATCGTGGGGCCGCTGCCGCCGGCGTTCACCGCGGCGGGACCGGTCCCGTCGTTCACGATGCCGCCGCTGCCGACATTCAGCTGGCCGCCGTTGACCGTCAAGGTCCCGTTGCCTCCACCCCCGCCGCGGGCGTTGACCACCACGCGCGTCGCCGTGGCTTCGCCGCCCGTCTGATTGAACGTGCCCGTGCCGTCGACGGCGCAGGTCAGGTAGTAGCCGTTGTCCACCAGCAGGGTCCCACCGCTGAGGTTGTAGAACGTGGTCGCGGCCGGGTAGTGTCCCAGCCGCACGCCGGCACTCTCGGCCGGGTGACTCGTGGTCCGGACTGAGCCGCCGGACTGATTCACGGTGGCCGTGATCGCGGTCCCGGGAGTATTCCCCAGTTGGATCCAGGCAGTGGTCAGCGAGCCATCGGGAATATCCAGGGTGGCGCTGCCGCCGCCCGAGGTGTGGGCGTTGCCTACCTGGACGCCCCCGGGAAGCGTGGTGACGGAACCGGCTGCGCCCAACGTGACCGGTCCGGCAGCGACGTTCAGGTAGTTGAACGTGTTCGTAGCGCCGACCATCGCCAGTCGGCCGGCGCCGATCTTCGCAATGTTGCTGGTGCCGTTGTTCGTGATAGGAACGCTGACTAGCAGATCGACATCCTGGGCCCCGTCCGCGACATTGAAGAGGGCCGACGTGCTGTCCCGCAGGCGCAGGACCGCACTGCCGGTGACCGGCAGGATCTGCGCCGTGGTGGGCGAACTGTTCACCGTGACGGTCGGATTGTGGAACTCGTTGAGCGTCCCGCCCAGGTACAGCGTTCCGCCGGTCATGTTCAGCTGGAAGCTGTTCCAGAAGTGGTTGCCCACATTGGCCCCGCCGACCGTGCCGCCGTTGATGTTCAGCACGTTGACGGACTGGCCGCTGAGGTATCCAAAAGCGTTGGCGGCCGTGTAGTCCACGGTCGCGCCGGCGTTGACGGTCAAGGTGCCGCGAACCGTCCCGATGCTGCCGCCGGCGCCCAGCCACAGCGTCCCACCGTCGACGACCGTGCCGCCGGTGTAGGTGTTGAAGTTCGTCAGCGTCAAGCTGCCGTCGCCGACCTTGTTCAGGCCGCCGGCGCCGATGAGCACGCCGGACAGGCCGACATTGAATCCGTTGGTGTCAATCGAGACGGCGCCGGCGCCGGTGCCGCTCAGGGTCATGGGCAGGGACGAGGACCAGGGGGCCGTGGCGCGCAGGATCCCGCCGTTGCCGCCCAAGTTGACTGCCAGGGTGGGATTGTCGGTGACGATGCCGCCGGAGCCGAGGTTAAAGAGGCCGCCCGACACCGTGAACGTGCCCGGCGTAGCGTTGTTCCGCGTGTTCACTTTCACGAAGCCTGCCGTGGCGGTTCCACCGGTCTGGTTGAAGGTCCCCGTCCCGTCGGTGGCGATCAGCAGGCCGGCGGTAGCATCGGTCAGGTTCAGCAGGCCGCCGCTGAGGTTGTAGGTGCTGGCTTCGTTCGGCCAGTGGCCAATACGGATGCCGCCGCGGTTGGGAACCGGGCTCGATCCGTCCGTGTTGTAGCCGGTGATGGTGACTGTTCCGCCGGACTGATTAACGACATTCGTTTGGAACGTGCCGCCGTAGTTGTCTCCCATGTGGATGTGGCTGGCCGTCAAAGTCGCCGAATCTTGCACGTTCAGCGTGCCCTCGCCGCCGCCGCCGATGAAATACGAGTTCGCTCCGACGGTGATCGGTCCGGCGGTCGTCGCCGAGTCATCCTTGAGCGTCAGATTACCCCCGGCGGCGAACAGCGAATTCACGGTGGCCGTCGTCCCCGCGCCCAGCGTCAACGCGCCCACCCCGATCTTGCCGAGCGTCTGCCCGCTGCCGCTGATCGTCGCGCCGACCAACCGAAGATCGCCGGCCGCATTGGTGACTTCGATGCGCGGCGAGTTCGCGCCGCCGGAGCCGGACAAGGTGATCGTCCGGTTCATGGCATCGGCGGCCGCGCCGGTGAACTGCAGCACGCTGTTCCCGTTGATCGCGATCGCCGAGCCGCTGCCGAGGTGGCTGTTAGAGCCGGCGTCGGCCACGTCCCCGGCACTGAGCGTGCCGCCGTTGACCGCCACGTTTCCGGCGAAGCTGTTCGTGCCGGACAGAGTCAGTGTCCCCGGGCCCGTCTTGCTCAAGCCGCCCGCGCCATCCAGGGCGCCCGTTAGCGAAATGTTGTTTCCGTTGGTGTCGAACGTCACGTTGCCGTTGGTGCCGGTCAGTGTCATCGGGGTTGAGGAGGACCAGGTGGTATTGGCCCGCACCGTGCCGCCGCCAAGGTTCACCTGGAAGGTGTTGGTCGTGGCATTGCCGCTGATGCCCAGCGCGCTGGTCAGCACAAGCGTGCCGCCGGTGAGGTTGTACTGGTCGGTTCCCGAGGTGGCGTCGCGGGAATCGAGGAACAGACCTTGCGCCGTGATCGTGCCGCCGTTCTGGTTCAGCACGCCGCTGCCTTCGACGCCGATGGTGATGACGCCTGCAGACTCGGCCGTGGTGCCTGTCCCCGTGACGGTAAGCGAACCGCCGTTGAGCGTGTAACTGCCGGTCGTGAAGTAATGGCCGACGCGCAGTTCGCCGCTGATGGCGACGCTCCCGCTGTTGTGGACGACCGTACCCGCCCCGCGGTAGTCACCGATGCTCATGTAATTGGCGTTGAAGGTGGTGCTTCCGTCAATCCTCAGGATCGAATCCCGTTGGACGTACGTGCCGGCGGTGGCGTTCACGGCGCCCGAACCTGCGAGGTTCAGGTTGCCGGTTCCATCCCAGCCGACGTAGAGTCCGCCGTTGGAGTTCAGCGTTCCGCCGGAGATGTTGTAGGTGCTGTTTTCGTTGGGCCAGTGGGCGACGCGAAGCTGCCCCGCCACCGTCACCGTGCCGCCTGTTTGCGTGACGGTTCCGGGCACACCGTTGGCATCCCCCAGGTACAGGCCACCGGTCGTCGTGAGTTGTCCGGTTCCTTGCACGTTGAGGGTGCCGGTGGCATAGCGGCCCACGCCGACGCCGCCGCTGACACTGACCGTCCCGCCGCTGATGGTGGCCGAGTTGGCCGCCACGACGAGTCCTCGGGCGTCGAGGTTCATGGTGCCCCCGGACACCGTCAGCGCGGCGGAACCGCCCGCATTGCGGTGGTTCACCCAGACCCCGGGCGCATTCACGGTGCCGCCGGTCTGATTGAAGATGCCCGTGCCATCGGTCGCAATCGCGATATCCGCATTGGGATCCGTCAACGTCAGCGTCCCGCCGCTCAGGTTGTAGGTGCTGGTCTCGTTCCCCCAATGTCCCAGGCGCATGCCCGCGTTCTCGCCCGAGTTGCTGGTGACGGTCACGGTGCCGCCCGTCTGATTGACGACGTTGGTTTGCGTGGGACCGCCGTTGTTTTGCCCCATGTTGAACGTGGCGGTGGAGACCGTGGCGGTTCCTTGAATCACCAGCGTGCCGCCACTGCCCGCGCTGCCACCGTTGAAGTAGGATGTGGTACTGGCACCGACGCCGATTTCCCCCGTCATGCTGACGTTGGCTCCCGAATCGAAAATCACGGTGCCGCCGGAGACGTAGAAGCTCGTACCGCTCAGGCCGGCCTGGAAGCTGGTGCTGCCTTCGTTCGTGATCCGGCCCAGTTTAGCGGCGGCGGTTACGGGCCCCGTGAAGGTGAGATTGCCGGCGCCGAAGATGCGTCGATCGGCCCCCGCAGTGAACGCCAGCGTGTTGCCCGAGATAGTGTCGTTCGCGGCGCTATTGTCGGTCAGGTCCCCGGCCACGTTCAGGGAAACGGCGGTGATGTTCACGCCGAAGGCGCTGCTGCCTTGAAACGTGATGCCGCTGAGTTGCAGATCGTCGACATCGGCCGTGGTAGCTTGCACCATCGCCCCCGTCAGATTCACGGTGTCGAAGACGACCGTGTCGCCATTGGACGGAACACCGCCCGACCAGTTGTTCGGGTTGCTCCACAACCCGTCGGCGTTGCCCGTCCAATTGATCGTCGCCAACAGACGCCGGTCCTCCAACGTCTCGAAGAACAATGCCCGGCGGGCGCCGGCGGTGCCTCGTTTGGCGCGGCGAAGCTTCGAACGGCTTTCGGCAGGGGGATCGAAACGCGAGCGGATGCGGCGAGTGGACATGAATCACTCCTCACAAATAATCCAACGATGACGACGCAATCTGATGAATCACTTCGGTAACGCGGCCCGACGACGCCTCGCTGGCGCGTCGAGTTGGTGTGGCGTAACCTCCGCTCCCGGCCGTAACCTTGCGGCACGGGCGCGCGCATGACGATCGGGCGGAATCCTCCCGCCACGCTTTTTGGCTTGATTGGTGCGCCGCCTGCCCCAGGCGGTCGCCAGGGCGCCGAGGCGCCTCGATCATGGCGAACTTACGACCTACCCGCGACGCGCTCGAAAAGGAGGGCCAACACGTCTACCTGCTTCTCTGCCTGCAATCTCGACTGCCCGCTTGCCCATTTACCTCGGTGCCAGACGCGAGCTTAGGTGGGACGAGATGCACGCCTCCCGTTCCGCGCCCCCTTGGTACACAATTTCGGGGAGTTGTCAAGCAGGGGTTGATAGATAAATGTGGTAAAATGCGCCCAGAACGAATGGCTCCCGGCACAGGGGCTTGCACCCGCCGCCAAAGAGGCCTGGCTCTGCAAAAAAGCAGGGCTTCTGAAAAGGGTCATCCCAGGATCATGGTTTCAATACTGGGATCTGGCTGCCGGGCTGATGCGATTCCTTGGCACGTGTCCCGACCTCGTGCCGCCCGCTCGTCACCGCTTGGTGGGCGTTCTCCCGGAGAAACCGCGCATAGGCGGGGTCGAGCCCCGGCGGGACGAACGGGTTACCTGCCACGCTGTCGCCGAACAGCACTTCGTAGAAGACGCAGGCCCCCAGGTACTCACCCGCGGTATTGGCGTGGTGCCCGTCCATGCCGAGCGTCGTCCGGCCGTCCTTCTGCGTGGCCCATCGCCACCCCACGTGCAGCGAATGGGTTTGGTCGGGCAGCGCGGGCGGCTGGGCGCCCTGGAAATCGAACTTCGTGTCCGGGCGGTAGCCCCATTGCGGATCATTGTCCGCGCGATGGAACGCGTCGCCAACGGGGATCAGTCCCGCGCCTAATTCCCCGGCGATCGTCCGGTAAGCGTTGGTGAGGGCTTGGTGCATCGCCTCCTGCGTGGCCGGTTCGCCGGGCTGCGGCGACTTGACGCCAAACCGCGGATCGTCGCAGCGGTAGGCCCAGGTCTGGTGTACGAGCAACTGTGCCTGGGGCGCGTGCTTCTGGATGTAGTCGCAAAGCTGGCCGGCGTACGGGCGATACGTGCTCAGGTCGTGGCTCTTGATACTGGCCTGTTGGATGGTGACGAAGTCCCATCGCTCCGCCGCCAACTCCTGCTTCAGGCTGCGCCCGTTGGCGTACAGCCCGTTAGGGTCCTCGGCGTCTCGCTCGTGCTTCTGCGCTTTTTCCGCGTGCAACTGCAGCGACGCCCCGCCGACCACGATGGGCTGATGGACGAGGGTGTGCCCGCCCGCGTTCGCCAGGTCGTCCAGGTAGCGAGTGGCGTTCCGGGAGAAACTGTTGCCGATGGTCAGCAGGCGTACGGTTTTTCCCGCTGAGGCTGGTGTCACCTCCGCCGCAGGCAGCACGGCTGCGAGCAAGAGCACAATTTGGACGGCCATGAAGGTGAGTTTGGTTTTCATGCGAAAGTCCTTTCGTATGTCTGTCGTAACGAAAGCCCAGGTGGAGTCCTTGTCAGGACGCGGCTTGGGCGTCAACGTGCGTTGCTCGGATTCATGGATTCCCACCGAGCGACGAGCTGATCCAAAGACCCGGACACACGATCAACTGTTCGAACCGATTGGTCGAAATGTCCCATCTCGAATTCTTTTCCGGCCGTATGGACCTCTGCGGCAGGTCTCCCGGTTTCGACAGCGGTCCTTTCGTCTTGAACGAGCCGGACGCTCCGAATCAGCTGTTCGATTCGTGAAAAAAGCGCGGCATCCACCAGTCCGTCCTACACTCTCATCGTTTTTGTGTACTCGGCTCCAATGCTGCCTTCCTTGCAGTAAGAGGTGACGGTAAAGTCGCCGGAGTGCCGGGCCTGGACTTCCAGGGCCTCGGCCAACGGAACTCCGCAGGCGTGCCGGATCGTCTCCAGGATCGCCTTCCTGGCTGCCTCCGTGGCAGGATTGTCCGAAGCGGGGATGCCGGCGTCCGCGGGGACACCGTCGAGCACGCCCTCGTTCAGCGGCCGCTTCGTCACGCCGGCCGCTTTGCCGGAGGCCAGCTGCCAAACCGTCTGCAGCGATTCCGGCATCGGGCCTGCAGCGTCGATCAGCCAGCCCACCGCTTCCTTCGCCTTGACCGGCGCTCCGCCCAGCAACATGCCGACCAGCTTCGGCCATTGAGACCGATCGGCCTTGCGGAACGGCCAGTGACAGCCTTCCATGCCGGGCACGACGGGCAGCGTCACCTCCGGCATGCCCAGGGTTGCGTCCTCGACGGCGACCACGTAGTGGCAGTGCAGGAGCAACTCCAGGAAGCCGCCCAGGCACCGTTTGCCGTTGACGAAACCGACCGATACCTGAAATTCGTTGTGCAACCGCCGGGCGGTCGCGGCCCACGTGGCCGCCACGCGGTGTCCCTCCCGGACATCGCCCAGCGCCGCGAAAAACTCGCTGGTGTCGGCGCCGACCATCTGCGTGGCCAGGTGGAAATCGCCGGTCAGGATCACCTTGGCGACGCCCGCGGCCCGCAGCCAGTCGATGGCCCGGTTCAATTCCGCATCCACGTCGTAGTTGTAGCTTTCCCGGCCGATCGTGATCGCGCCCACGTTGCCGTCATGCTCGGCGTTGACGTACAACTGTCGCCACTCCGGACTGTCCAACTGGTCGAACGCGTCCGGATACCAGCAACTCTCGGCCGCTGCGGGATACAGCCGGTGATACGCCTCGACGGTCTTGATCGCGGCTTCGGCCCCCACGCTCCGGATCATCGCCAGGATGCCCCGGCGGAACTGCGCGCACAACTCGCCGATCGCGTTGATGTGGGACAGGTGGCCCCGCTGCTCGTGCAGCAGCAGGCCGGCCATCTGGAACAACGCGCCTTGAATCCACTGGTTGAACTCCTCCTCGGCCGCCGCATCCAGAGGCCAATCGACCACGGGCCGGAAGTGGTTCAGCGGATACCAGTCCTGGCCGGTCTCCTGCCGCTCGTCCAGTTCCGGCGTCGGGCGGAACAGGGCCCCGTACTTCTGCCCCAGGTGATGCAGGCAGGACCGGGTGAGGAAATTCGCCCCCTTGGCGCCGATCACGTCATGCGCTCGGAACGGATTCGGCCCCACGTGCTTTCTGACGTACTTGTCGATCTTCCAGAACGGCATGTTGCGGGCCCGGTGATATCTCAGCCCGGCGAGCGTGATGCCGCAGAACAGCACGTCCAGGACGAACGACCAGTCGTCGCTGACCGGCACCGGGATCAAGCCCAGCGCCCACAGAAGCCGCGTCACCGAGGAAGTCTTCTCTTCCACGATCTCCCAGATCTTGTTCGTCTCGTGGGGAAACGCCGGGTGCGCCACGCCCACTCCCAGCTCCGAACTCGGAAAACCCGACGTGACCGAGCGGATTTCGATGCCGGGAAACGCCTCGCGGAAGACTTTGTAGTGGGCTTTCTTGACCTCCAGAATCTCCGGAATCGCTTCCAGCAGGAAACGGGGACGCCACTTCTTGAGGTCGGCGGGCAGGTGATTGCCGTCGTACGCCATCCTGACGATGTTCCCCATGATCCGGTCGGCGCGTTCCTTGCCGACCGCCTCAACGAGCCGCGGGTAGTGCGGCCCGATTCCGTCCGCGGTGCGGGGGCGGCTGAGGGCGATCGACCTGACGCCAAACGGCTCGAGCCGAGCCGTCAGCTGCATCAGCTTTCCGGCGCCGACGATCCCGTTGGCTCCGGAAATCACCAGCGAGCCGCGTTCGGCCGGGGCGCCGAACACCTGGTCGACCAGATCGCCCGCTGCGACGGGCAGCTGGCCGTTCGAAAAAATGTCCAAAACGGAACCCAGTCCTAGGGTCTGGAGTGTTGATTGTCTCAGCGAGTTCGTCATTTCGACGCACCTCCTTCCGTGACTCGAAACAGGGCGGCGATCCCCACGTCTCCGGCCGCACAGCCGAACAGCAGCACGTGTCCGCCTCCCAAATCCACCGCTTCCTCCAGACCTTCGATCAGCAACCGGGTGAGCGTCGGGCCCTGAGGATGTCCCCAGACCAGCGAGCAGCCCGTCCGGTTCATCTTGCTCCAGTCGTACTTCATGACTTTGGAGAAAATGGCGTCGTTGATGGCAAACGGATTGTGGCTCTTGATCACCGCCACGTCCGCCAGCGTGAAACCGATCCTGTCCAACAGCCTCTGCACAGCCAGCGTAGGGGCTTCCGGCATCAAGCTCGGATGGGTCCGGACCTCGGACTTGGCGACAAACTGAATCACGATCTCCGGCCGCGAACTGAGTTCCCGGGCTTTCTCCGGCGAGGCGACCAGCAGCGTGGACATCCCGTCCGAGGCGTGCGTCTGGGTCCCCGTCGTCACGCAAGCATCCAGTTCGCGCATCTGGCGCACGCTGTCCAGGGTCAGTTTGCGCACTCCCAAGTCGGCGTCGATGCGGCCGAGCAAGCGGCCTTGCACATTCAACACGTCGAGCGGGACCAGGAGCCGATCGAGGAATCCGGAAGCCTTGGCGGCGAAGTATTGCTGGTATCGGCAGAAGGCGATGTCGTCCACCTCGTTGCGGTCCAGCCGGTGTTTCCGGGCCGCGTTGCCGGCGGTGACCATCATCGCCTTGGCCGTGGCCGGGTCGAAGCCGAAATTGTCCCACACGTGGCTGATCGCCATCGTCCGCTGGTAGGCCCGCCGTTCCGGGAACACGCCCACCGGGGAATCGCTGGTCCGGTCGAAGGCCAAGACCCCCACGACGTCGTTGCTGCCGGCCTGGACTTCCGCGCCGGCCAGCAGCACCGCCTGGAGCCCGGTCGCACAAGCCTGCTCCACATGGAACCCCGCGATGCGGCGTCCCAGGCAACTGGCCACCAGGGGTGCGTTCCAGAACTTCCAGTGCCAGGGCACGGTGGAGCCGATGATCAGGTATTGCAGTTCGCTCGCCGGAACCTTGCGGATCCCCAGGATCCGATTCATCGCCTCGCCGGCAAACTGGCCGATGTTGACCTCGGCCAGCGCCGACGTCTGCCACGCTGGAAAAAAGCTGCTCCCCCAGGTCCCGTACGGGATTCTGGCCTTGGGGAACATCTCGACATTCTCTTTCATCAATCCCTCCTCCGTAGACAACCCGACGTACGTCGAAGTCAAAGATGGCGAACAATGTAGCACGATATCCACTGTTCCCACAAGGCGGCGGTTGACGCCGCGCTGCCGACTTCGGCGGAAGCGAAGGGCGAGCCGTTCAATCCCGACGTCACGCCGGTGGAATGCGAGTCGCACTTCGAACACCCGGCCAACAGCTGGCGCGGGCCGATGCGCATCAGCTGGTACCAGGGCGGCGCCATGCCAAACTCGCCGAAGCCATACGAGGAGGATTGCGAGCTTACCATAGCAAAAATAGCATCCGGCACTCCTCCGTCAAGCCCCGCGGCACCGGGCCCCCGCCGCGGGATGGGGAAATGCGCGAGCACGACGTGAGGAGGCCGCCGGCCGGGCTGGAACCACTGACCAAAGCGACGTCCAACGGCTCCTCGGATTATCAACGCAACTGTACCCAGGACGCGTCCGATGTGTTATCATGGCGGTTGGCGAAAACAAGAACGAGAGAACCGGTCGAACGACCGGACACACAGGTTTCCCCAACTCGCGATCAAGAAAGGGATGTGGGTATGCGACCTTCTCGCCTTGCCGTTTTGGGCGTTGTGGCCGTCGCCTTCTGCGGGCAGGCCAAGGCAGCCGATGAGCCCCCGGTCAACCTGACCGTGCTGAACAGTATGGAGCGGATCGGCCAGCACGAGTCGCCGTTTGGCAAGCCGGCGGCGGAGTTGTGCGCGGCGAAAAACGAAGTCGAATCGTTCCAAGTGGTGGTCGCCGCTGTGCAGCAGAAGGAAGCGGGGAGGGAAAGGATCCGCGTGGTGGCGGCGGAACTCTCCGATCTTGTCGGCCCCAACGGCGCACGGATCGGGAAGGACAGCGTGAAAATCTTTCGGGAGGAGTACGTCCGCGTCCGGCAGTCCACGCCGAGCGCTGAGCTGCCGCCCGGCCTGTACCCGGACCCGCTGGTGCCGCTGGTCAATCCGCTGACCGGCGAGCCGATCGAGCCGCTGAACCAGAGCCGGGCGCGGTGGGGCGAACCGCTGGTGACCCGCGGCTACGACATGTACGGCTTGCCTTTCGACGTATTCCCCGGCCAGAATCAGCCCTTGTGGATCGACGTCCACGTGCCGAAGGATGCCCCGGCCGGCCAGTACCAGGGCACGTTCCGTGTGAGGCTCCAAGGCGGGCGCGGCGCGGAGGTTCCTGTCACGCTGGCGGTGTGGGACTTTGCCCTCCCTGACGGCCCGACACACCGGAACCATTTCGGCAGTTTCGGGAATGCCGCCCGTTGGTTCAACGTCCAGCGGGATTCCGAGCAGTTCCAGCAGATCGAGGCTCGCTACTGCCAGGCCATGGCCGAGCACCGGATCAACCCGCCTCTGCCCGGCCGCCTGCTGCCGGAAGTCAAGCCGGACGGGTCGCTGGAGATCGTGGCCGAGCGGCACCAGGCGCTGAAGCAGTTCATCGACGAGCTGCACGTGACCGACTTCGAGATCCCGCGCGCTCCGTTTGCCAGACTCCCCCATTCCACGCAGCGCCCGGACTACAAAGACATTGCCCCTGACCAGCGCGACAAGGCCCAGCGCTACTACCGCCAGTACTACGACTACCTCAAGCAGAACGGCTGGGACAAACGGGCCTACGTCTACCTGTTGGATGAACCGAACGTGCAGGAAAACTACGAGCAAGTCCTGGTCCTCGGCCAGCTCGTACACGAGGCGGCACCGCAGCTGCGTCTGCTGGTGGTCGAGCAGACCTACCCGCAAGACCCGTCCTGGCCGGACATGGATCCGGCGGTGGACATCTGGTGCCCGCTGTGGAGCTTCATCGACCGGGATACCATCGGCCGGAAGTTGGCGCAGGGCGACGAGGTCTGGTCCTATACGGCCCTGGTGCAGCGGTCGCCGCCGTATCACCCGCAGTACGCTCAGGTCAAGGACAAGGACCCGCCTTACTGGCACATCGACCGGCCGCTGTTGGTCTACCGCGTGCCGGCGTGGATCAACCGCCAGTACGGAATCACCGGGCTCTTGTACTGGAGCACTGTGACCACGGTGATCGATCCCTGGTTCAACCCGGCGTTTGCTCACCCGCGTCACTACAACGGCGGCGGATATCTGTTCTATCCGGGAACGCCCTGCGGCATCGACGGGCCGATTGCCAGCATGCGGATCAAGAACCTGCGCGACGGCATGGAGGACTACGAGTACTTCGTGCTCCTGGAGAAACGCGCCGGCCCGCAAGCCGTGCAGAAGGTCGTCGATCGCATCGCGCCCCACTGGTGGGAGTACTGCCGCGACCCCGACGCCATCCTCACCGCCCGCCGCGAAATGGCCCAGCAGATCACGGGCGCGCCGGGGCCGTAGCACCGCACGATGGTGGTTGCCGGAATCGGACGCTAGCGCGTTCCGGCTGATGCGACGGTCATTTCTCGAACGATGCTTGACCGGCTGCTTGGGTCTTTCCCATGTCCAGTATATTCGCTACTCCACGCTTGGGAAGCAGGGGCCATCCGCCGCCCCATCGAGCAACGCTTGCCAGCCCCGTCCCGCCGGCGTATGTTGAGAGGAGGTCTTGCACCGGAGCCCAACCATGCTCAAGGCGACCCGACGCGTCCGGCATCCGGACGCTCGCACGACAGGCATCGCCTGTGAGCTTCAGCCGGCTGGCCGCGATCCGGCAGGGGCCGCCGTAAATCAGACACCCAGAAATATATCAGCATCGAATCCGACGTGTACGCTGACGGGAACGAACCAAGCCCAGGCCATAGAAGCATCTGGCCAGGAGCCGGGGCG
>CAZAQY010000147.1:0-20921 GCA_964486845.1 uncultured Pirellulaceae bacterium | reverse complement strand
CGACCATCAAATCGTTCGGATCGGCCAACAGGTCAAGAATCGGGTGACTGTCCAGCGGCTCGGCGTCAGGCGTCTGCTTCACTCGCCGCGGCCTGGCCCCCGCCCGGCCCACTTTGATCGGCTGGCCAGCGATGGTCTGAGCGATCGGCCGCACCGATGCGTACACCCAGCCCGTAAAATGCCGTAGTTGCTCCGCCGCCTTGGAGAACTCCGAACGTTGGGAAAGAGCGCCGGACGGTCCCCGAGACAGCAACTCCGTGCTGACGCTGGCCACCGTGGCTTTCGCCCGGCAGTAGCTTCTCTCCGTGTCCGCCAGTGCGGTGTCAATCGCGCTCGTTCGCACCGTTCAGCCCCTCGTATTCAGCCCGTTGTCTGGCGTATGCCGCCGCTTCGGCCTTGATCCGTTCCCGGTCCCGCGCGATGACGGCAGCCATCGCGTCAAGCTCCGCCTGTTGGACTCGGATCGTCCGGTCCCGCGTGTCCAGCTCGGCTTGCAGGTCCGCAACCTGCTTCTGTAGCCGCTTGACTTGTGCGGGTATGTCTGCTTGCCGAAACAACAGCATGGCTTACGCTCGTTTCTTCAACACGTCCAGCAGTGCCGCGAACAACTCGTTTTGCCTCTCGACCGCAGCCGCCAGCCGATCCGTTGGCCCGTCAGTCTCGGCCGTGATGAAGTTCAGCCGCGGCTTGCCGGTGATCTTGTCCGGTACCTTTCCGTCCACAACTTTGGCGAGTCCCGCCTTGACCGCGCCCGCCAACCAGAACAGCCAGGTGGCCGCGTCCGCGTCCTTGAACTCCTCACGCTCGGGTGGCAGCCGGAAGCCCTTGGCTTCGATCCGTTCCCGGATGGCTCGGAACTCCGGCTCGTGCAACGGCTCCGAAATGAAGCCCGTCCCGGTGTCCGTGTCGTACCCGATGCGCTGGCCAGGTATCGGGTTCGGTTCCTCGCCGCCTACCACTTTGGCCATTGGCTCGGAATCGCGGTAGTAGTCGAACCGCCCCCGAACCCGCCGCTGTAGCGGCCGGAAATGCAGGCACTCGTTCCGCGTGCCGTCAACTTCGATCGTAACGCTCATGTTCGCTTTGCTCCTTCGGTCTTGCTCCCAGAGGAAACTAGCACCGTGCTAGTTTCCCATCGTGCTTACGCTTGACCCGTGGTCCACTTGGCGAAAGCGTTGGCGTCCATGACCCGGCCGCCGAAACGTGCCCGTGCAACCAGCAGCACCAAGTTCTTGCGTGCCAACGTGGCCCCGCCTTGCTCGAAACGGATCTCCATGCCTTGACGCCGGTACAGCCGGTACTTGCTCAACGCACCGAACGCGCAGACCTGGTTCGTCAAGTCGTTCTGGACGGCATGGCGCCAGCCCAGCGAAGAGTAGGAACTGATCTCCGTCAACGGCGCCAGCGCCGGCCGTTGATCCGTGCTCGGACTCGCCGTGTCGATCTTGATGGCCCGGCTCCGCCGATACGTCACGTCGTTACTCAGAAACGCGCAACGGTTCGCAGGGTTCCGATACTGCTTGCCGATGCTGAACATCAGCGTCATGTAATCGTTCAACGTCGGCACCCCGCCGGCTCCGTTGTCAGGAGTCGTCGTCGTCAGGCCTGACGCCACGAAGATGCCTTGCGGCGACGAAGTGCCGTTGCCGTTGGCGATCTGCTTGTCCAGATCGGCCGCCAGCCGCTCGCCAACCAGCTTGGTCAGTTGCGAACCCACGTCAACCGCCGCGTCACTCAGAAAGTCCCGGCCGATCTCGATGGCAACCGCCGCCCCGAAAATCGTGGTGTTGATCTCGGCAACCAGACTCGCCGTGTCGAACAAGGACACTTCGGTATTGTCGCCCTGTCCCCAGGAAACCGTCGGATTGCCGATGCTCCCACCTTCCACTCGCCGGCCACGCGGAACGTCGCGAACGTCCACGAACGGGAACAGCTCGCCGCTCAGCAACGGGAAGGTGACCACCGCGTCGTCGAACCAAGTCGGTGTGATCTCGATACCGCCCGAAGTCGCGTCGTCCAGCAACGCCTTAACGCCAGTGAACCCGGCCCCGTACTCGCCGCCGACGGTCCCAGCCCACGGGTCCGCCGTCGCCATTTCGTCCAGCAGCTCCCGCTCGTACGTCTGCAGGCTCACGCCCAGCCCGGCCCGGTTCGCCAAGTGCTTGAACAGCACCCCGCTTTTGGCAAAATCGCGTTGGCTCGGCTGCTCCGTAGCCGCCCCGGTGAACGGGTTGACGATCTCGCCGCCCGTCTTGACGTGACGACCGACGAATCGCTTTTCCGAGAACTTTTCGCTGGCAGCTTTCACGCGAACGCCGCCGTTGCCGCCGAAGACCTTCTCGGCTTTGTCTTGTGTTGAAGTTGCCATGCTTTTTACTCCTGAAAGACGCGCTGCTAAACGCTCATATTCGTCCGGTTGCAGCTCGCCGGACAAGAGAAGTTCAGTTGTTTTTTTGGCCCAAAATGGATCGGCGATGTCGGTGTGCTGGCCCGCCACCGCGTGGCCGTGGTCGATGATCCAATCAATCAACTCGCTCGTGACTTTCACCATTTTGGAAACCTCCAAAAACCAGAGTCCAGCGACCAGAAGGAGCCCAAGTACCATAGAGCGCGGCCGCCGGAACTCTGATTGTTTTCATGGCCAGCATACAAGCTCCCGTTGAACCGTCGCCGGCAGTGCTGTTTCAATTCCCCGCAGGACGTGCAACGCGATACTCAAACCCGTGGCCGCGTCGCCGTGGCCCGAGGGGCCCCGAGGCGAAACCAGCCGAACGCCGTACTGCCTTTCCTCGACTCGCAACGCCTTCAAGTCCGCCAGCAGCCGCGGGTGGTCGTATAGGTCAATCGCTCCCTCTGAGAACGCTTCAAGAACCGCGCTGCACATCGACTTCAAGTTGTTCGCCATGAAGTCAACCGGCTCGATACTCAGGCCCCGTTTCCGTAGCCGCTCAACGAGATATGCCGCCTGCCACGGATCCACGCCCACCCGCAGACCCTCGAAACGCTCGGATGCCTCGATGATGGCTTGCTCGATGGCTTCCACCGAAACTTTCCGACCCGCCGTCGGCGTCCAGACCTTCACATCGACCAGCCGCAGCCGGCCGGTGCCCGGATGGTCAACGAACGTCGGCGTCAGGCCAGGCCGTGCCATCAGGCCCGCGTCAATCAGCACTCGCTCACGGTAGGACAACTCCGGAGCCTGCTTTTCCAGAATCTCCAGCCAGCCGACGTGCTTGGCGATGATGACCAGCGCGCTGGCGTCCCGACTCAGCCCCAGGTCCAGACCCGCCGCGTATGCCCAGCCAGGTTCTTGCTTGACCGTTGGCCCAGACAAGATCACCGCCCGCGAAATGTCTTCCGGGTTCAATGCGTCGCCGCTGCCGCTGCTCCACTCATTCAGCCACAGCCGCCGGTATGCGATCTCCGGCAACAGTCGCCGTTGTTCCGCCAGCCGATCCGGCGTGATCCACGATGCAACCGGCCCGTCCAGCCGCGAAAAGTACCAGCCGTGATCTTGGCGTATGGCTTCCCGAATTTCCCATTGCCAACTATCTTGGAAGCCCGCGTTGGTGATGACGACAACCAAGCAATTCGCCCGCTTGGCCGCTGCGGAAATCAACGAGTCCCACAAGTCGCGTTTCGCCCAGTGCGTCACTTCGTCGGCAACGATGAAATCCGGCGTCAGACCGTAGCTCGTCGGCGCGTCGCTCGTGAGAATCGAAAGCTCCGATCCGGTGTGCTTGTTGACCACCCGCTCTTTCTGAACCGTGATGATCTCGGAAAGCCACGGGTTGCACCGCCGCAGCCCCTCGATGGCGTCCCGCAACAGGCCCGCTTGATCCAAGTCGCCGGCCGCCGCAGCGCCCTTCAGCTTCCGGCGTGCCGCGAACAACGCCCACGTCGTCTGAATCGCGATGTCCAGCGTCTTCGAATGGCCGCGTGGCCTTTCCAGCCAGGCCCGTGAACAACCACCCGTCGCCGCCTGCCCGGCCGCTCGCTTCCACCCAGGATCTAACGCCGCAAAGTCGCTCCGCTGCCACGGGCCCAGCACATCGCCCAAGCGGCGTGGTGTCCCGTCCGCGTCGATGACTAGTGACGCCCGGAAGTAGGACGGATCGGATTGTGCCAGACGCAGGTCCATGAACTATCCCACCGTGCTTGACGACAGCGAACTCGAAAGCGTACTCGTTGACGATGCGCTGGTAACGCTCGTTGTGCTCAGCGAAGACTCGGAAGACGAACTCTTGGTTGATGACGAACTCGCCGTCGAACTGCTCTTGCTCGAACTGCTGGCAGTCGATGCGCTGCTCGCCGTCGAAACGCTCGATGCGGATTGCGACGAAGAAGACACGCTGCTCGCCGTGCTCGCCGACGTGCCGCTCGTACTCAGGCTCGATGCGCTACTCGCCGATTGACTCGATGCGGATTGCGAAGACGCCGTGCTCAGCGACGATGCCGAACTCGCCGTCGAACTGCTGGCCGTCGATGCCGTCGAACTGCTCTTGGTGCTTGACGACTTCGAACTGGAAGACGAAGACGACCACGTAGACGATGAACTGCTCTCATCGTCAACACTCAGAATCCGCGCCAGCCCGCCGCCGGATAATGGCAAGTCGTCAGTGCAAAATCGGAACGCAAACGGCGTCAAGTTCACCCCGCCGCGAACGTCAATCAGCCGAAACTCAAACTGGCGATGGTCCGGCAACGTCACGTCCAGCGTGTCCGTCGTGGCCGCCAGCGATCGTCTCGCGTAAATGTCGTGCGGAAAAACGTCAACCGCAGTGACGGTAACCTGCCGCGAATCAAGATCGGATGACCCCGGACCTAAGTAGAACTCGAATGTTCGCGACATGTTCAACCCTCGTATTTTCGGGACGCTGCGCCAACAAAAAACGGAGCCGGCACAGCGTCCCACCGTGCTAATCGGTGGCTCGGACGATGTGCCGGCTCCGTGATTGGATCTCTACTTCGCCAGCAAGCAGCCCTGAATTTACGCCTCTCGACTCCCGGCTGTCAAGACGGAATCTCTCCCGCGTCCGCGTCCGTGGCCTCTGGCGTCGCGTCTGCCGCGTCCGGCCCGGTGTGAGACTCGGAAGCCGGCCCGGCGTCGCCCGGCCCGTCCCCGTGGCAGGCCGTGGCCGCAACGCCCGAATACAGGGCCGTGATGGTCCGGCCGTCCTGCTTGTCCAGTCCCAAGCGAAAAAGGCACTTGTCGCGCGAATCCGTCGCCGCGCTGATCGTCGTCAGCAGTTGCAGCCGCTGACCCAAAGAAAGCTCTCCGTCCTGATCTCTCAGCCACTTCGCAGCCAGCAGCGCCCGTGTCTCGTGCCGCACCGCAGATTGCAGTAACGCCTCGTGCAAGATCCCAGCGTCAACGCCTCGTGCCGCAAGCTCGCCACGAACATAGGAACGGAACGCCCGCAGTTGGCCCTCCAAGTACGTCGCCGACGCTGGTAGGCCGGACGCCCGCAGCCCGTGAAGCGTCCGGTTCGCGTTGCCCGGTTGCCCTCCCGAAAGTCGTGCCGATCCTGCCATGTCATGCCCTCCAAGTACCCCAACGCCAACCGCCTTGACACCTGACAACGGGTGTCAGTCTCAATAAGCACCCCGAAAACGCCCGTTTTCAGGCCCGTTTGACGCCTACTCTCCGCCGCCCAAAATGCCGCAAGTCGTTGCCATTTTGCACCTTGCGAGAACTCACGAATTTAGAGCATCGGATAGATGATCCGATACAGGCCCGGCCGCAGAGGCTCCGGCCCGATCGTCCGCCCGGTCCCCGGCCCGCCGCTGCAACGCCGCCGCCTTCTCTCCCCTGATAGCCCGCAAGAACTCCGCTGGCGTCCTATGTCGCCCGCGATGTGAACGGGTGTAGTCCTTCTCCAGAGCGATGACGTGAGGCTTGCACCTGGTACAGACCAGCCTGTGAATGATGGTCAGAAAGAGCCCTCGCCCCTCTGGAATGAACTCGCCACAGCGGGTCGCAGGGCGGCTCATGCGCCACCGGCGCACCGCCCCCACGTCCTCGCCCGGCCCGCGGCACAACCCACAATGCGGAAAGGGATTGCGCCGAATCGCCGGCAATTCCTCTTCTGATTTCTTGGCGGCCGAGCCTCTGGGAGGTCACGGGCTGGAGCGGGCTTCAAGGCACCGCACTTCAGAACGGCGATGTTTCCAGCACGCGATCGCCCAACGGATGGTTGCCGCTTGGACGGGAAAGCGGTATCTTGCGAATAGCGATTCTGGCAGGCGCGACGGTTCCGGCCAGAGCGCGCGGTTTCGCTCGCCAGACGGTTCTGTTTCTCCCAACGCACCATTCTGTGATGAAAGGAGGATCGTCATGCCCGTCAAGAAGCTCAAGGAGTTCCTCGACAGCAATCAGGTGAAGTACGCCACGATCAGCCATTCGGCTGCGTACACGGCCCAGGAAATTGCGGCTTCGGCGCATGTTCCGGGCAAAGAACTGGCGAAGACGGTGATGGTCAAAATCGACGGCAAGATGGCGATGGCGGTCTTGCCCGCCTCGTTCAAGGTTGATCTGGAGCACCTGAAGGAGGCCGCCGGCGCGGAGCACGTGGAACTGGCCGGCGAACGGGAGTTCCGCGACATGTTCCCGGGTTGCGAGACCGGTGGCATGCCGCCGTTCGGCAACCTGTACGGCATGGACGTCTACGTCTCCGCGAAACTGGCCGAGGACACGGAGATCGCCTTCAACGCCGGCTCGCACACCGAATTGGTCAGGATGGCGTACAAGGATTTTGACCGGCTGGTCAAGCCGAAGGTGGTCCACTTCGCCGCGGGCAAGGAATGACCGTGTCCCATTCCATGCAACAAGGCGAAAAGATCTTCGTGACTGGCGCCACCGGATTCATCGGCACGCGCCTAGTCGAGACGCTGGCCGAGCGGAATCTGCGCGTCCGGGCGCTCAGCCGCCGCGACCGCGTCGAGCCGCCTCCGGGCTTCGATCGCAGCCGTCCGGGACCGCTGGAAAATGAACTTGTGGAATTGGTTCGCGGCGACATTACGGATCGGGATTCCCTGCTTCGCGGGATGGAGGGCTGCGGTCGCGTCTTTCATCTGGCTGCCTATGCCAAGAACTGGGCGCCGGATTCGAACACGTTCCACCGCATGAACGTCGAAGGCATGCGAAACGTCTTCGACGCCGCACGCCAACAGGGCGTGACGCGCGTCGTGTGGACGAGCAGCATCGTCACCTTCGGGCCCACGCCGGCGGGCGTGGTGGGCGACGAAACGATGCCGCGCATGACGCCGGCGTACTTGACCGAATACGAAGAAACCAAGGCGATCGCGGAACAGGAAGCGCTGCGCCAGGCAGCGGAGGGCTTTCCTGTCGTGATCGTCAACCCGACGCGGGTCTATGGGCCGGGCCATCTGACCGAGGGCAACTCGCTGGCGCGGCTGATCGACGACTACGACCGGGGCCGCGTCCCGGTGCTGCTGAACCGCGGCGTCAATGTGGGCAACTACGTCCTCGTGGACGACGTCGTGCAGGGGCACTTGCTGGCAATGGAGCGCGGCCGCATCGGCGAACGGTACATCTTGGGCGGCGAAAATGCCACTTTGAAGCAGTTTTTCCGCACGATCGACCGGGTGAGCGGCAAGCGGCATCTGCAGATTCCCATGCTGCACATCACACCGCTGGTGTTCGCGTGGCTGCAGAAGAAGCGAGCGGAGTGGTTCGGCATCCATCCCACCATCACCCCCGGTTGGGTCCGGACGTTCCTTGTCGACTGGGCGTACCGCTGTGACAAGGCAGTCCGGGAGTTGGGATACCGCCCGACGCCGCTGGAGGAAGGCGTTCGCATCACCTACGAGTGGCTGCAGTGTTTGCGGAAGGAGCCGGCATGAAGTTGCTTCGACCTGTGTTCGACGTCTTCCGTGGAACACAACGGAAGCCGACCTTGATTTTGCTCGGTTCGTCCGTGCTGATGCTGGTGTGGAAGTACTACGGCGCGCCGGAGTTCGTGGCCGGGCAATGGGGGGACGCTACCAGCGATGGTCGCATGGCCGGCGCTGTGGTCAGCTTCCTGGGCTGCCTTCTGCTGCTGGGCTTGCTGCCTGCGCTGGCGGTCAAGCTGGTCTTCCGCGAGCGTCTGCGCGACTACGGCGTAGGGCTGGGCATTCCCCTTCGTACTGGGCGGACGTTGGCGCTGCTGGCCCCTGTCTTTCTGCTGGCCGCCTACGGGGCCTCGACAGACCCGCAGATCCTGGCCAAGTTCCCGATCAATCCGCGAGCCGGCACATCGGCGGCGATGTTCGCCCTGCACGCGTCGACCTATTTCCTGTTCTATGTCGGCTGGGAGTTCCACTTTCGCGGATTCCTGCTGTTTGGGCTGCGTTCCTCGGTCGGGGATGTGAACGCCGTCCTGATTCAGACGATGGCGTCGGCCTTGCTGCACATCGGCAGCCCCGCGTCAGAGACGTTCGGCGCGATCCTCGCCGGACTGTTCTGGGGAGCGTTGGCGCTGCGCACGCAATCCCTGTTGTCCGGACTGGGGCAGCACTACCTACTGGGGATCGCGTTGGACGCGTTTATCTGTTTTGGCTGGGATTGAGCGCGCCTCGCGCGTCGCCAAGGGAGACGCCCATGTTAACGCCAGAAACGCGGAATCGCGACTTCCCCTCTCTGGAAGGCATGACCTATTTGAACACGGCTGCGGAGGGCATTCCCCCGCTGTGCGTGCGGGACGCGTTGTGGCAGTACTACTCGGACAAGCAGGCCGGCATGGACGGCCGCGAGCCGCATTTCCGCCAGTTGGACGCCGCGAAGGAACTCGTGGCCGAGTTCTATGGATTGACGGCCAACGAGGTCGCCATCTGTTCGTGCTCGTCCGAGGCGTACAACCTGGCGGCTCTGGCGCTGCAGCTCCAGCCCGGCGACGAAGTGGTCGTCAACGATCTCGACTTTCCCGCCGGCGTCACGCCCTGGCTGCAGCCGAGTTGCCGAGCCACGGTGCGGGTGTGGCGGTCGGTGGAAGGGGCGTTGCGCGTGGACGACCTGATCCCGTTGCTTTCGCCGCGGACCCGGTTGGTGACGACCTCGCTGGTCAGCTTCTACAACGGCTTTGTATTGCCGCTGGCTGAAATGATCGTGACGATTCGCCGCCACTCTCCTGCCCTGGTGGCCGTCGACGTGACGCAGGCTTTCGGACGCATGCCGTTGGATCTGCCCGATGTCGACTTGATCGTGAGCAGCAGCCACAAGTGGATTTTGGCCACGCACGGCGGAGGCCTCGTCGGTGTGCCGCAGCGGGTCGCGGATCGCTGGACCGTTCCGGCGGGCGGCTGGTTTCACTTGCAGGATGCGTTCGGAGCCGACCGATTCGAACGCGCGGTCAGCCAGCCGGGAGCGGCGAGTTTCGCCGTCGGCATGCCGAATTTCGCGGCCGTCTACGCGATCCGGGCGGCCTTGGAGTACCTGCGCGGCGCCGGCATCGCGCAGATCCACGCTGCGGCCCAGCCGTTGGCCGAGGAGTGCCACCGTGAACTGCGGTCACTCCCCATCAAAATGTTGACGCCGCCCAATGGACCGATCGCGGGAATCCTGGCTTTCCGTCATCCCAAGGCGGCCGAGATTCATCAGCACCTGCACCAGCGGAACATCCACCTCATGTCCCACGCCGGGCGACTGCGCGTCGCCATTCACGGATACAACACCGCCGACGACGTGGAGACGCTGCTCCGCGGACTGCGATCCGCACTGCGGCAGGTCTGATGGCAACCTCGCCGTTTCCAGCGACCCGATGCCTTGGCAAACTCCGGCGGTTCACGTGTCAATCGTGCGGTCTTGCCTACGAGCACGCACGATGAAGGGATGAGGGGCGATTGACACGGCCCCGTCTGGCAGCAAGACTCACTCGGGCCGGGCTACCGTCGTGGGGCGCTGATGGTCTTTCCAGGGGAGGCAGCGATGACCAACGATTCGACGCGCAGAGAGTTCATCAAGGTTCTGGCGACAAGCGGCGCGGTGTGCGGCGCGGCGTCTGCGTGGACGGCAGGGGGCGGCTGGCGCAGTAGCGCGGCGGACGGAGAGCCAGTCCATCCGGGGACGGCCTTGGACCAAACCGTCGTGGAGGCGGAGATGTGCCGCCGAGCGGAACTCCACCTTCAGCAACGGCGTCTGCTCGTGGACTACTATCGAATCGGCCGCAAGCTCGCTTATCCGTTGCCGCTGGCGAGTCTGACGGTTCCCGACGTGGCGGTCCCGGGCATTCCCGGCTACCCCTGGTCGACGTGGCTGTCGTGGACTCTCGAGGAGCGGATCTTGGCCCTGGGTTGGGTCGCGGAGTGGTTTGAGGAAAAGGAAGCCCGAAATGCGGCCGAGGCAGATCTGGCGGCCTTGACGGATTGGCCACAGTACGGAAAGAGCCTCGATTCCGCTCACACGGGACGCGTTCTGTGGACGGCTTGCGCCCGTTGGAAATGGGTAGCAGACGACCTGCGGCGCAAACTGCGCGAAGCGTGCCGCCGCCACGTGGAGGCGCGTCTGCCGACCTCCGCCAAGTTGCCGGGCGCGGCGCCGACCAAGGACGAGATCCTCCGCCGCAACGCGCCTTATGCCGGATTGCACAACATCGGCCTGATCAGCACAGTGGGCGATGCGTTGATGGCTGTTGCCGCACAGCACCCGGCCGTTCCGGTGCTCAATGCGCGACTCAACTCGCTGTTCGGGGCGGTGCTGGAACTGCGGGCGACGGGATTCACCGAGGGTGTGGCCTACGACGGGTACGTGCTGGACTTTGTCGCCGACTGGCTCACCACGCTGCCCGAAAAGGACCGGTCGCCGATCCAGGATCACCCCCATCTCGACCAGTTCCTGGACGAGTCTTACATGCTCGCTTCGCCGGGGGCTGCGGAGCAAGTGGCGGAGATCGGCGACGTGGAGCCCCGCGAGATGCCGTTCCATCTTTCGGCCCAGGCGAAGCTCTTGAATCTGCGCGGCACTGCCACGCGCGCGTGGCACGTGGCACGTTGTCCAGTGGACTGGTTCCGCACCGACGGATTGGCCGCGCTGCGCTCGGCGCCGGGCAAGTTGTGCGGGGAAACGCCGCCCGCCGGCGCGCTGGACGCCCATTATGCGGCCGTGCTCCGCACCGGCTGGGACGCGGGCGATGTCGCCGTGGCCGTGTCGTGTGCCAACTCGCCGATGGGTCACCTGCCGAACGACAACGGCACGCTGGTCCTGGGTACGCGCGGCAAGTGGCTGATCGCGGACCCGGGCTACCAGCAGTACGCCAAAGGGGACGAGCGCGAATTCACCGTGGGGCCCACCGCGCACAACGCCCCGCTGATCAACGGCACGGCGCAGACCCAGAAGCAGCCCCGCCGCCTGGTCTTGGAAGCGGTTGGGCCGAGCCTCCGTCACGTGGCAATCGACCTGACCGCCTGCTACCCGTCTGCGGTGCAGCTGACAAAGCTGGTGCGCCACGTGTGGCTTTCGGGCAAGAACTTGGTCGTCGTCGCCGACCAATTGGAGGGCAAGCAGTCGCTGCAGGCCACTTACCATTGGCACGGCCATCCGGCCTGTGCGTGGTGGGTCGAGGCCAACTGGGCCTTGCTGACGCTTGACGAAGTGCAGCTCTGGCTGACCAGTCCCCAAGCCCAGCTTACCGGCGCCAATCTGCAGCGGCTGCCCGGATCGCGAGGCCAGCTTTCGCTGGTCTGCCAGCTCGAAAAAGCCGGACCGGTGGTCTGGTGGGCCTTCGTGCTGGGCGACGGATACCCCGATCTGCAAGCGGACGCGGACGGCCGGCAGATCCGCATCTTGGACCAGACGTTTGCCGTGTGATACGGCTCTGCCTGGCATGCCGGGGCATCACATCGCGCACCTGCCTGCCATCCTCGGAAAGTCGCCGCCTTCGCGGGTCGTCTGCTTGCGGCACGTTACTTCCAGGCAAACGGCTTGCCCGTCAACCGTTCGTAAGCCTCGATGTACTTCTCGCGCGTCTTGCTCACCACGTCGTCCGGCAGCGCGGGCGGATCGCTGTTCTTGTCCCAGCCGCTGGCCGTCAGCCAGTCTCGCACGAACTGTTTGTCGAAGGACGGTTGGCTGCGGCCCGGTTGGTACTGGCCGGCGGGCCAGAAGCGGGAGCTGTCCGGGGTCATCGCCTCGTCGATCAGGATCAGTTGGCCGTCGACGCGGCCCCACTCGAATTTCGTGTCGGCGATGATGATCCCCTTGGATCGAGCGTACTCGGCGCCGCGACGGTAGATCTCGATGCTGCGATCCCGCAGTTGGCCAGCGGTTTCGGCGCCCACAATTTCGACCATCCGCTCGTAGGAAATGTTGATGTCGTGTCCGCTCTCCTCCTTGGTGGCGGGAGTGAAGATCGGCTCGGCCAGCGGCGATCCCTGTATCAAGCCGGCGGGCAAGGGGATGCCGCACACCGCCTGGCTTTCCTGGTACTCCTTCCAGCCGGAGCCCTCCAAGTAGCCCCGGACGACGCACTCGATGGGGAAGACGTCGCACTTGCGGATGATCATGCTTCGCCCCGCCAGACTGGAGGGATCGGCGCCGGGCGGCAGCGCCAGCGTTCCCAAATCCTGGGAAAGCAGGTGATGGGGCGTGTCGAGCAAGTCGAACCAGAAAGCACTGATTTGCGTCAACACGCGTCCCTTGTCCGGAATCGGCGTAGGCAGCACCCAATCGAAAGCGCTGATCCGATCCGTGCTGATCATCAGCAGCCGATCGCCCAAATCGTAGATATCCCGGACCTTGCCACGGCGGACGGGCCACCCCTGGAGCGTCGTTCTGATGACGGCGTCACTCATCGTCGATTCCTTGCCCACAGAAGAAAACTAGCTAGCACAAAACCTGCTGAAACGGTAAATATATCAACTGTGAATCTGGGATGAGAGAGGGAGCACGGGTTCTGCCACGCCCATTCCGGTAGCGCGGCAGCGGATTTTGTGTATCCTCGCTCCAGCTTGGCGACCACCTTGGCAAGGAATCTCCGCATCATGGGCTTCCTGCGTCTGCTCAACCCTCATCGCGAACGCTTGGCCGACGGCGCTGTGGAGCGGGCGTACATCGCGGGTCTGGACTGTGTGCCGACCGGAGCCCGAAAAGTGTGGGAGAGCGAACGCCTTCTTCGTCTGGAGCGGGATGGCCACGAGTCCGGCAACGTGTACATCCCTTGGCAAGTGGAAGGGCACGGCGAGCTGCTGCTGTGTACGGCC
This sequence comes from uncultured Pirellulaceae bacterium, assembly GCA_964486845.1. Taxonomy (GTDB): domain Bacteria; phylum Planctomycetota; class Planctomycetia; order Pirellulales; family Pirellulaceae; genus Anammoximicrobium. Next base: position 7,724 of record CAZAQY010000147.1, on the reverse strand, counting down.
ACCCTGATGGAACGAGATCGCCCCTACCACCTGCCGGTCGAATTGGCACGCGGATCAGTGAATCGTCTGCGGTCGAAGGCGGAAGCGTGGAAACTGGCCGGATTGCGAGTGTCCGAGACGCTCGCGGCGCAAATCCAAGCGGCGTCCCGGACATTCATCCAAGCCGCTACGGCTCAACACGACGACTTCGCAGCGGCCAGCGCGGCGGAGGAGGCCATTCGGCAAAGTCTGGATGCTATGGACCGGTTGGGAAGCGAATATGCTCAGCAGGCACTCCAGTACCGACACGAGGCCACGGGCCCCTTGCCCACGCTATTGGCCGGAAGCTTGGGCCGCGAGATGATGCCTGCCAACACGGAGCCCATGTTTCGAGCCGCTTTCAACGCAGCCGTCGTGCCCTGCTCGTGGCGCGAGGTGCAGCCCGAGCCCGACCGCTGGGAGTGGGGGCAGTGCGACAAACAGGTGCAATGGTGCTACCGACATGGACTTAAGGTCATCGCAGGCCCTCTGTTGCCGCTCGACCGCGCACGATTGCCGGAATGGGTGACCGCTGCAAATTCGGATCTTGCCGGCCTGGCCAAGGCGCTTCGCAAGTTCGTTGAAGCCGCTGTCGAACGTTACCGCAACCAGGTGCATTTGTGGCATATTGTCTCCGAGACGACTGCCGATCCCTGGCTGGCCGATGACCAGAAACTACGGCTTTCCGCCATGGTGATCGAAGCGGCCCGCCGCCGCGATCCGCGCACGCCGGTCTTCCTGAGCGTCGACCAGCCGTGGGGCGAGCCATTGGCCTTTCAACGGGCGCAGCTTCCTCCCCTCCAGTTCGTCGATTTTCTGCTGCGAGCCGACGTTGAAATCGCGGGAATCGGACTGGAAATCAACTATGGTTACTGGCCCACAGGATCGTTGCCGCGAGACGTGCTGGAGGTAACGGAACAGCTGGACTTGTGGGCGATGCTCGGTCTGCCGCTGATCCTCATGTTCACGATTCCCAGCAGCTTGGAAGCCGACCCTCTGGCGAGCGATGGCAGCATCGTTCCTTCGTCGGCGTTTCCGCAGGGACTGTCGCCACAAGACCAAAAGAGAATGGTGGACCGGTTCTTTCCAGCCCTGCTCGCCAAGCAACCGGTCCAAGCTCTGGTCTGGAACGAAGTCTTTGATTCACTCCCGCACCGTTACGCACACGGGGGACTGTTCAACGCCCAGGCCCTGCCCAAACCGGCCCTCAGTTCCCTGCTGGCCCTGAGACGCGAGCATTTGACCTGATCCCCGTTTCGTGGAGTAGCGAAGAAGCCCCGCTTCTGAGTGCCGTCGCAGCCGGAATATTCCGCAAAATCATCACAGACTGGGTGCTTGAGACGGACGTTACCGGTCCCGCTGACTTTTTCGGTCAGGAGTTCTCCGCAGATTGGCGATGATATGTCCAGGCACGGAAGACAGGATGTCTTTCCTGCCAAAGCCGTGGTCTGGCAATGGTCTGTGGGAAGCCGTGCCAGTCCGATCGGCTGCGTGATTAAGACGGTTCGAGATGGTATGGTCTGGACGGGATTCTGTCAGCGTGGTGGTGCTTCCCACGCGACCTTCTGGGCGGTCAGACAGTATTCCGACGGCACCAGTCCAAGCCCTCCAAGCTGTCGCGTTCGGTAGCCCGTGACGTCTGCACGTCAGGCCCCATTTGCCTGCGGTTCGCGCTGCCTGCGCTCCAATCCCCGTTCGATTACAGCAGAATGGCCGGCAACCGGTTGATGCAACGGTTGCCGGCCATTTTTTTCGCGCGTGCCCCGCACGCTATGGAAACGAACACGAGCGCCTACTTCTTGGCCTCGTCCTTCGGTTTTTCCGCGATCAGAGCGTCGCTGGTCAGCAGCAGCGTCGCCACGCTGGCGGCATTCTCCAGCGCCGTACGAACGACCTTCACTGGGTCGATCACGCCCGCCTCGACCAAGTCTTCGTACACGTCCGTAGCCGCGTTGTAGCCAAAGTTGCCCTTGCCTTCCACGACCTTCTCGCAGACCAACGATCCGTCCTTGCCCGCGTTCTCGGCGATCCAGGTCAGCGGCGAACGGCAGGCACGAAGCACGATCTGGTATCCGGTCTGTTCGTCCTGATTCAGCCCCTCAGGCCGGCTCGCGGCAGCCGCTCGGATCAACGCCACGCCGCCGCCGGGAGCAATACCTTCCTGGACGGCAGCCCGCGTCGCGTTTAACGCGTCCTCGAACCGCAGTTTTTTCTCTTTGACTTCGGACTCGGTTGCGCCACCGACGGAGATCTTCCCGACGCCGCCCGCGAGTTTCGCCTTGCGCTCCTGCAATTTCTCGCGATCGTAGTCGCTGGTCGATTTTTCATGCTCCTGCTCGATCTGCGCAATTCGAGCCTTGATCTCCGCCGTCTTGCCGGCACCCTGCACGATGGTCGTGTTGTCCTTGTCGATGATCACGCGCTTGGCGCGGCCCAACATCTCCAGACCCAGGTTTTCAAGCTTGATGCCAAGGTTCTCAAAGATCGCCTTGCCGCCCGTCAGAATGGCGATGTCCTCCAGCATGGCCTTGCGGCGATCGCCATAGGCCGGAGCCTTGACGGCACAGCACTTGAACGTGCCGCGAAGTCGGTTCACCACCAGCGTCGCCAGCGCCTCGCCTTCGACCTCCTCAGCCACGATCAGCAAAGGCTTGCCGGATTTCGCCACTTTCTCCAGCAACGGCACCAACTCGCGGATGTTCGAGAGCTTCTTTTCGTGGATCAGGATGTAGGCGTCTTCCAGAACGCACTCCATCACATCCGGGTTGGTGACAAAGTACGGGGACAGGTAACCGCGATCGAACTGCATGCCTTCCACCCACTCGACCTCGGTCTGCATGCTCTTGCCTTCTTCGATCGTCACAACGCCGTCCTTCCCCACCCGGTCCATCGCGTCCGCGACGAGTTCGCCGATTTGAGCATCATTGTTGCCCGCGATGGTGGCCACCTGGGTCATCTCCTTGCGGCCCTTGACTTTGATGCTTTTCGACTTGAGGTGGGCCGTGACATCGTCGACGGCCTTCTCGATGCCGTTTTTCAAGAAAACCGAATTGACGCCGGCGACGACCGCGCGGAGCCCCTCGACAAAAATGGCTTCCGCCAGAACCGTGGCGGTCGTCGTGCCATCGCCAGCCACGTCGTTTGTTTTCGACGCGACTTCACGAACCATGCGTGCGCCCATGTTCTCGTACGCGTCTTCCAACTCGATCTCCTTGGCCACCGTGACGCCGTCTCTGGTTACCAGCGGAGCACCGAAGCTCTTGTGCAGAATCACGTTATGGCCCGCGGGTCCCAGCGTGGAACGGACGGTCTTCGTAAGCTTGGCCACGCCCCGCTTCATCGCTTCTCGAGCCTCTTGATCGTATGCAATCATCTTCGCCATAGTTAACTTCTCCCAAAAGAACGGGGTTTCTATCGCCGGGGTTCATTCCCGCTGTCGGCTTGCACGCAAGGTAGGGACTATTGGTGGGATTGGCAGACGCCTGCCAAAATGGCACGACGAACCGCGATCCTGCCCCTAACAACGCAAGCGTTATGCCAATTGTCATCCCGCGACTTTGCGCCTCGGGCATCTTCAAGCAGCTGACTGCGTAATTAGGCCGAAAAATGGCTATGCCACCAAGACGTTTGGCTTGTTTCGCCAATTCACGGCTATAATTCCGCAGAGCTAAATTTGCGCAGCACCTGATTGGACTTGTATGCCCCGCTATCCGCTACTGTTAGTCGGTCTTTCTTTGACCCTGCACGGCGCACAAACCCTGCTGGCTGCGGGCGACAAGTTGGCGAAGGAAGATCCCCTGCGGGCCGCCCTGCGAATCGCCTACGATGGCCAAAATCGCATTGAGGAGAACGTTCGAGATTACACCTGTACGCTGACTCGGCGGGAACGAGTCGACGGGCGACTGCTCGGATACGAGACGATGTTTGTCAAGGTCCGTCATCCTTGGAAGGAGGAGGGACGTGTCGTTCAGCCGTTCAGCGTTTACGTGCGGTTCTTGAGCCCGGATCACGTCAAGGGCCGGGAAGTGATTTACGTCGACGGGCGAAACGATGGCAAGCTCATCGTGCGAAACGGGGGAATTCGCTTTGCGCATATTACCACCTCGCTGTTTCCCGACAGTCCCGCCGCGATGCAGCAAAGCCGGTATCCGGTCACCGAGATCGGCGTGTTGAATCTGACGCAGCGGTTGATCGCCAACGGCGAAAAAGAACTGCAGGACAAAAACTACGAGGCCAGGCTCGTGCAGGGCGCCAAGATCAACGGCCGGTCGTGTACGGTCGTGCAGATGATGCACAAAGTCCGCGGGGAGGGCCTGGCCTACAAGACGGCGCGGATTCTGATCGACGATGAACTGGTCCTGCCAGTCCATTATTCTGCCTACGATTGGCCCGACGAAGAAGGCGGCAAACCGGTGCTCCTCGAGGAGTACACCTATACGGATCTGAAGCTCAACGTGGGGCTGACGGACTGGGATTTCGACCACCGCAACGAGAGCTATCAGTTCCTGAAGACCTACTCGCCATAGCTCAGGCCGATTGACGCGCGGCAGTCCCCCGCGGATACTCTCGACTGCTCAGACCGTGGCTCGGAGCCACGGACTTCCGGGCAAGTCCATTCCTGGCGTTCGTTTAAGAACAAGGTCCACCATCGCAGCCGGGCTCCACCTACCATGAGCACCAACCACGCCGCTACGACCGCAGAAAAGCAGAGCATGTTCGTCACGGGTGACGGCAGGAACTTGATGTTCACGTTCATCCTGGTCAGTTCGTTGTTCCTGCTCTGGGGACTGTGCAACGGCATGATCGACGTGATGGACAAGCACTTTCAGGACGAGTTGGGACTGACCAAGTCACAATCGGCCTGGGTGCAATTCGCGCACTACCTGGGGTACTTCCTGATGGCCATCCCGGCCGGTTGGCTGGCGATCAAGCTGGGTTACAAGGGCGGGATTATCGTGGGCCTTTTGATGGTCGCGGCGGGCGGATTCTGGTTTCTGCCGGCCACTCGCATCAACGCGATGGCCCAGGCGGGTACAGTGTCAGCCACGACCGCGTTCATTGCCTACCTCACGGGGGTCTGTGCCATCGCTGCCGGCCTCACGTTCCTGGAGACCATTGCGAATCCCTACACCACCGTGCTGGGGCCGCAACGCTACGCGGCCACGCGCATCAATCTCGCACAGTCCTGCAACGGAGTTGGCTGGATTCTGGGACCCATCATTGGAGGCGTCTTCTTCTACTCGACCGACGCCGCGGGAAGAAGCACGGGCAGTGAAACATTGTATATTCCCTACGTCATCGTCGCCGTCGTCGTGCTGCTGCTGGCGATCGTCTTCTGGAAGGCTTACATTCCCGACATCAAGACCGAGGATGACTACCACCTCGATGACGCGACGCCCAACGTTTCCCACTCCATCTGGACGCATCCGCACTTTGTGCTGGCCGTCGCGGCCCAGTTCTTGTATGTGGCAGCCCAGGCCGGCATTTTTAGCTTCCTGATCAACTATATGACGGAGGAGATGCCGCCCATTCCCGACTCGTGGCAGTCGGAAACGACGAAGAACTGGATCGAAATCAGGACGAAGTTGATCAAAGACGACGTCAAGGATCTTCCCGCCTTGGTAGAGAAACTGACTCGGAAACCCGACGCGGTGTCGGCATTCCTGGCCGAGAATCTGTCCGCCAGCACCAAGAAACTGATGGCGGAATACGATGGGGCGGCAGACGGTGCTGCGCACTTTCGAGTCGCTCTGGCCCAAGACTTGAACGGGATCGCCCACAAGGAGTCCCTGTACGAGCAGGAACGTTTTGGCGGCGTGGCCCTCGGAGAGACCACGCGGCAACTGCTGGAACAGGAAACACCGGAAAGGAACGTGGCCCGCCTCAACCGCCTGCTGCTGCGGGACGCTTACCCCAGCGAAATCGGCTTCCAAGACGGAATTCTGGGCGTCAGCGACCAGGGCGCCTCGAATCTCGCGTCCCTCGGTTTCATCTGTTTCCTGATCGGGCGATTCACGGGGGCGGGCCTGCTCAAGAAGTTCTCGGCCCACAAGACTCTGGGACTGTACGGCTTGCTGAACGTGATCGTCTGCTTCTTGGTTTTCCTGAAGCTGGGCTGGCTTTCGGTGCTGTGCGTCTTCCTGAGTTACTTCTTCATGTCGATCATGTTCCCGACGATTTTCGCCTTGGGGATTTTCGGCCTCGGCGTGCGGGCCAAGAAAGCATCCGCCTATATCGTCATGGCCATCATGGGCGGTGCCGTCTTGCCGAAACTGATGGGTCACGTCGCGGACCTGTACGACATGTCCCGCGGTTTCATCGTGCCGATGGCGTGCTTTGTCTTCATCGCCTTCTACGGATTCCTGTGGCCCAAGTTCAGCAAGACTGACTCGTTGCACACCGTCCACACGGCGGGCGGTCACTAGCCATCTTGTGAGCCTCGAGGTGCAACCCGCCCAACGGACGAGGGAACGGTTGGAGGGCATGGACGCCAAGAGAACCGGTGAAGCGGGCGAGAAGGTGGAGACGAACGGGATGGAACTTTCGATTCCGTAACCTGTTATCATTAAACACGTTACGGCAAAATGGAAAAACCGAAATTTGCCCAAATTCGCCCAAAAAATTCCAATGGTGGTAGGGGTCACTCGCACCATTCTTGACACGGAAAATCGGTCACCAAGCTGCTTCTCAGCACGCGGTCCCTCGTGTGTTGCCGCGATGTGGATCGTCGGCCTGCTCGGTTTGGCTTTTGGGTGGCATGTTGTCCTGCGTTGAATCCTCTTGGGCGGCGATGTTCCACGACGGGAGTAACCAACATGGACACGGGCCAAGTTTACCTTGAACGCATCGCGGTTGCACTCGAACGATTGGCCGCCCAACGCCAGCCGTCCAACGGCAGCGGTGCCGCGATACGTGACCACCGCAGCGCCGACGAGGCCAGTCTACAGGGGCTGAAGGCAGACGTGGCCGAGATCAAGCCCCAACTCGCCAAAGTCATGGAACTGCCGACGGCGGAAAGGGGCGAGGTCGTAAGGGAAGCCTACACGGTCGAAGAGGTCGCCAAGAAAACGAAGTTCAGGCCCTTCACCATCAGGCAGGCGTGCAACAAACGGCGGGTCGCGGGTGCCTACAAGGCCAGGCACAACGCTTGGCGGATTCCCTACGCGGCCCTGATCGACATCATGACCAACAGCCTGCCGCCTGAACCTGATGCTGATGGCTGAAGTCAGTAGGCGATCACCACCGCCGCAACGGGAATAAGCTCGGTCGCCAACGGATCAAGTTGGTATGGCAACTTTCTATCGTTTTGCTGCCGATGCGCTCGTTGTCGTCCACTTCAGCTACGTGGCGTTCGTCGTGATCGGGCTGCTGGCGATTCTACTCGGCCTGATTTGCCGTTGGGGCTGGGTGGCGGAACATCTGGTTTCGATCCCTCCACCTGCTGGCGATCTTGATCGTGGCCGCTGAAGCCGTCTGCGGAATCACCTGCCCACTGACGAAATGGGAGCAGCAGCTTCGAACGCTGGCTGGCGACACGGCCTACCAGGGCGACTTCATCGCGGACTGGGTGCATCGCCTGATGTTCTTTGACTGCTGAGCGCAAGCGAGATAATTGATGTACATTCAATCGGGGTAAGCAATGGGTACTTGCTTAAGTGGGATGGGGGGCGAAGTACCGGTGGCCTCTTCTCGTCTCTGTTCCGGTA
>CAZAQY010000146.1:5624-21345 GCA_964486845.1 uncultured Pirellulaceae bacterium | reverse complement strand
CGAACATCCAACGCCACGAGTCGTCGGAATGGCGCGAGTCGCCCAAGACCGTCTCGATCCGGATATTCTCGCGTTTCAACGTAATCGTCTCCGGCTCCGTGGCGTTGAAGTGCAGGACTTTCAGTGTGACCGGTGTGCCTACCGGCCCCTTCATCCGTTGCACCGCGTCGTCCAGCGTGATTTCCTTGGTGCTCTCGCCGTTGATTTCCACGATCAGATCGCCGGCCATCACGCCGGCGCGGTAGGCGGGCGAGCCCACCAGCGGACTGATCACCCGCAGGCGATCGTCCTCGACCGACACCTGAATGCCCACGCCGCCGAACTCGTTTTCCACTTCGACTTTGAATCGGTCCAGCTGTTGAGGAGGAATGAAATTGGAATAAGGATCCAACTCCCGCAACATGCCTCGGATCGCCGCTTCCATCAGCCGCCGGCGTGTCACGTCCTTGACGTAATTGCGTTCGACCTGATCCAGCGTGTCGGCGAACAATTCGAGCAATTTCAATTCTTCCTGCTGCTCCTTTTCTTGAGCTGCTTTCGCCGCCGCATCCTTGGCCACCGCCTTCTGGCCTGGCTCGAAGGCACCCTTCGGCGCTTGGCTGGGCTTGGCCGTAGGCTCGGCAGCCCACGACGTCGCCCCCGGTGGCGGCAGGCCGACGAAGAGTTGCTGGCAAATCATCGCCGCTGACAAAAGATAGACGATGCGTCCTACCGGCATGCTTCTCCCCCCATTCAATCCGGCGCAGCGAGCGGTGAGCCAGATGTCCGCGTCTCAGATGCCCCACCTTGACCGAGACGGGTTTATCGGACTGCGGCACCGGCCCTGGGATAGCCTATCTCCTGTCCAGCGAAACTCCGCTCGATCCCGTTGGCAATCGCCTGCGCCGCGTTACACCGTTAACGGCTGATCTGACGTTCTTCTGCGCAAATTGTAAAGTTGGGTAACTTCAAGTGGCAAGCGTCGGGTGGCGAGTGGAAGGACGCAGAGTCGGATTCTCTTCACCTGCCACTTGCCACTCGCCATCCACTCGGCTGCGGCTGTGCCGCGCTAGTCGGTTGCGGCTGGGCCGCGCTGGCTTGTCTGTCTGGGTCGAGTTGGTGATCGTCAGGTTGGGCTCGAACAACCAGCTGATAAGTATATGCGGGGCTGCGACGCACGGCAACCGCCAGGGTGAACCGAAAACGGAATCGGCGTCGGCGCGACGGAATTGCTGTTCTATCCGTACTGATGTCTGGAGAAGGGCTATGCCCGCTTCTCCGGAGCGCGCGACCAGACGACGGAATGAGCGGTGCGGGCGAAAGGCTGGATGCGCGTCATGCGGTGTGACGCTTGGTGTTCGATGGTTTTGTACACCTTCGCAACGCTCGCATTCTACCTGCTGGGAGCCGGCGCCCTGGGCGTGGTCGGCCTGGCGGCGGACAGCGAGCCCGCACGCAACCGGCGGATCAAGATCTTCAGCGGCCTGTTGCCGCCGGTCTGCGTCCTGCTGTACGTGCTCTTCCCGCATCCGACCAAACTGGTGCTGCTCAGTGGGGCCATGCAGGCCATCATGCTGCCGATGTTGGCCTCGGCGGCCCTCTATTTCCGCTATCGCCGCAACGACCCGCGATTGACACCCAGTCGCCTTTGGGACATCTTTTTGTGACTTTCGGCCGCCGGCATGCTCGTCGCCGGCTTGGGCGTGCTGGTCAGCCAGCTGTTTCAGGACCCGCAACACGAAACGGAACCAAATTCCATGCGCATTGTCATCGGTTACCCCGTCAAGCCCCGTCATTTGCAGCAGATCGCAGCCGCCGCGCCCGGCGCGGAGATCGTCGACGCGGGACAGCAGCGAATCCCGGAGGAGATCCTGCAGGCCGACATTTTCTGCGGGCACGCCAAAGAACGACCTGTGCCCTGGGACGAGGTCGTCGGCGGCAGTCGCCTGCGCTGGATTCAATCTTCCGCCGCCGGACTGGATCACTGCCTAACGCCTTCTGTCATTGGATCGGACATCGCGGTGACCAGCGCGTCGGGGCTATTTGCCGATCAAGTTGCGGAGCAGACGCTGGCCCTCTTGTTGGGCCTGCTGCGCAACCTCCCGGTCTTCTTTCGCGCGTCCCTGCGGCGAGAGTTCATCCGCCGCCCGACACGCGATCTTCACCACGCCACGATCGGCATCGTCGGATTCGGCGGCAACGGCCGGCGCCTGGCGGAGATTCTGGCGCCCTTCAAGACGCGGATTCTGGCTACGGACGCATTCCCCGTCCACAAGCCGCCGCACGTGGCCGAACTCTGGCATGCCGACCGCTTGGACCAACTGTTGACGGAATCCGACGTTGTGGTCCTGTGCGTGCCCCTCAACCGCTGGACCAAGGGCATGATCGCCGCTTCCCAGTTGGCCCGAATGAAATCTGGGGCGATCCTCGTCAATGTGGCGCGCGGCCCTGTGGTGGTCGAGGCGGACCTGGTCGAGGCCTTGGAGTCCGGGCATCTGGCCGGTGCCGGCCTGGATGTGACCGAAATCGAGCCCCTACCGCCGGCCAGTCGGCTGTGGGAACTGCCCAACGTGATCATCACCCCCCACGTCGGCGCCCAGGCCGCTCGCCGCGAAAGCGACGTGACGGACTTCTTTTGCGAGAACCTCCGCCGCTATCTGGCTGGCGGAACGCTGCTGAACCTCGTCGACAAGGACCTTGGGTTTCCGCGCCCAGATCAGTCTTGGGTCATAAGCCGTTGCCAAGCCGGATGACGTCGCGCGCCTGGCAGAGGCACTCGCAGATCTGTGTGTACGTCTGCGCGGCCCGCCGGCAGGGTCACGAGGTCCACGGCGCTCGCATGGGGCGATCCAGCAGGCGGTTGGCCTCGTCATCGTTCACGAACGTTTCCTGGGCCGGGTCCCAGCGCAGTTTCCGCCGCAGCTTGATGGCGATCTGCTGGAGGTGGCAGATGGCATCGGAGTGGACGGCGATGTCGATGGGCGCCGCGGGCTGAGTGCGGCCCAGGACGGCGTCCATAAAATTAGCGTGGTGGTTGTTGCTCTCGAACAGATGGATTTCGCCGGGGCCGATCGTCGCTTTTAGCAGCGACGCGGGATTGGCGTCGATCTTGCTGCGATCCACGTGTACCCAGCCTTCGCTGCCCAGGAACAGCACGCCGTGGCCATAGCCGGCGACCTGCAACGGATGCTTCTTGGCGGTGCCATCGTCCATGTGAACCAGAGTCACGCCGTTGGCGTAGCGGTTCTCGACCTGCCAATTCGTGGCAGCGTCGGTCAACATATCTTGAGGAAACGTTCCGCTGCCTTCGATCTCCGTCGGGCAGCTCAGATCCGTGCCATTGCCCCACTGGGCGATGTCCAGATGATGAACGCCCCAGTTGCCGATCATGCCCATGCAGTAGTCGGAGATCGAGTACCACACGCTGTAGCCTTCCTTCTGGGTCCACGGCCGGCAACGCTGGTAGCAGTAGGGCGCTTCGGGCGCGGGACCGAGCCACAGGTCGTAATCCAGTTCCTTGGGCACCGCTTCGATGGGCTGCTTGGGACACGTCCAGCTGCCGGGCACTCCGACCAGGATCGTCTGCAGCTTGCCAATTTTGCCGTTGCGCACCAGTTCGCAGGCGAAGCGGAACTTGCCGCCGGACCGCTGCTGGGTTCCGAACTGGAAGATGACTCCGCTGTCCTTCACCGCTTTGCGCACCGCCTGCGCGGCGCGGAAGCTCCAGCCCATCGGCTTTTCGCAATACATGTGCTTGCGGCGGCGGGCCGCTTCGAGGGCCATGAGTGGGTGCCAGTGGTCGGGCGCGGTAATCTGCACGGCGTCGATGTCGTCGCGCGCCATCAGTTCGCGGAAGTCCCGGTAGGCTGCGCAGTCCTTGTTGTCGTAATACTCGTCGTTCGATTGCTTGCCCTCCAGCCGCCGAGTCTCATGCACGTCGCACACGGCCACAACCTGGACTTCGGGATTTCCGCGGAAAGTGCGCATGTTGCCGTTGCCTTGGATTCCTAACCCGATGACGCCCAGGACGACGCGATTGGACGGCGCCGCCGCACCCGCTAAGCCCAAGGCCGAGGAGGGAATAATCGCAGGCAAACCGAGCATGCCGGCGGCGGCGGATCGGCGCAGAAATTGCCGGCGACTGACGAGATGAGACTTGGAGGTGGGTTGCGTGGGCATCGGATGTCTCCTTGGCAGGAAGCGGAAAGGGAGGGGATTACTGAAGTTCAATCTACAATCTAAACCGGCGGCGGCGCACGTCAATACCCGCGGCTCGAAACTCGCACGGCCAACGAGCAGGCCGTGCCACACGCGGCGGCGGAGCACGTCAACTTCCGCCGCCCGAAGCGGCCACGCAGCACAGTCGTTTCGTGGAACGGATGAACAGCTCGCCGTTGCTGACGGCCGGAGTGGCGCTGAAGTCGCCGCCGTCGGTTGCGAAACGGTTTCGCGCCAGTTCGTCCTTGCGCCGGACTTCTTCACCGGTCTCCTTGTTCAGCGCCACCAACGCTTCGCTTTCCGCCGTTCTCCGGGATTGCCTCGCTGGGCCGCATATCCGGTCCAGCAGGTCACGAACACCTTATCGCCCACCACGATGGGACTGGACGAGCCCGGACCCGGCAGGTCGATCTTCCACTTCAGATTCTCCGTTTCGCGCCACGTCACGGGTGCGGGCTGCTCGCCGGGACTGATTCCCGAACCGTTGGGACCGCGAAAGCGCGGCCAGTCGCCCGCATGGCCCAACGAGGCGACCGCGAGACCGACAGCGATTGACAAACCGACGATTGAACGACGTTTCATGTAGAACCTCCGCGGGCTCCACGTTCGGATGTTCGAGACGGCCATGGCTTAGACTGTCTGAGCCGCGCCGGCAAACCGTGATTCCGCCGGATTGCGCATACTTGCTCGTTCACGGCTGGCGGGATAATCTGATGCGGTGTCACATGCCGATTCCATTCGCGTCTCTGTCAGATGCGACATGCCCAGTCGACCGACCGCAACCGTAGTGCTGTTTGCCGCGACAGTGTTTCTGAGCGCGGGGCTGGTGTTTCAGGTCCAGCCGTTGATCGCCAAGTACGTCCTGCCGTGGTTTGGCGGGACGCCGGCGGTGTGGACGGTGTGCCTGCTGTTCTTTCAAATCGGGCTGTTCTTCGGCTACGCCTACGCGATGCTGACCACCCGGTACGTCCCGGCAGGATGGCAAGCGGCTGTTCACATCGGCCTGCTCCTGGCGGCCTTGGCGCTGCTGCCGATCACGCCGGACGTCCGCTGGAAGCCGGTCGCGGGCGGCGATCCCACTTGGCGGATCATCCAGCTGTTGGCCGTCTCCGTGGGCTTGCCTTATTTCCTGTTGTCGGCCACCGGGCCCTTGTTGCAGGCATGGTTTGCCCTGGTGCGGCCCCACCTTTCTCCCTACCCGCTGTACGCGCTGTCGAACTTGGGATCGCTGCTGGGTCTGATCTCGTATCCCTTCGTCGTCGAACCGGCGTTGGCGTCCGACCGACAGACTCGCATCTGGTCGTGGTGCTTTCTGGCATTCGTCGTCGGTTGCAGCGCGTGCGGAGTCGTAGTCTGGCGAACGAGGGCCGACGTCCGGGGTGACCCGGCGGCGTGGAAGGCGGGCGGTCCGACCGCGTCTGCGCGGCCGTCGGGCGGCCAACTGGCGCTGTGGTTCTGCCTGGCGATGGTCCCGTCCGTGATGTTGCTGGCCTCGACGAATCTGGTGTGTACGGACGTCGCCGTGGTGCCCTTTCTGTGGGTGCTGCCGCTGATGTTGTACTTGGTGTCTTTCATTCTCTGCTTCCACGACCTCCGCTGGTGCCCGCGTGGATTCTGGTCGATTGTCTGGGCGGTGACCGCAGCAGCCGCGGTGCGCGTCCTGTACCGGGGAGTCGGCGTGGTGACCAGCGATCCCATTCCCGTCCAGGTTGCGGTCCTGTTCGGCTTGCTGTTTTGCTGTGCGATGTTGTGCCACGGCGAATTGGCTCGCACCAAGCCGGATCCTGCCCACCTGACCACGTTCTATTTGACGACGGCGGCGGGCGGTGCGGCGGGGGGCGTTTTTGTCGTTCTCGTCGCACCACACGTATTCCCGATCAACGTCGAAGTGTCCATCGCCATGCTGGCCTGCACGGCACTGGTGCTGATCGTGTTCTATCGTGATCCGGCCAGCCGCTTGCGGCGCGGACGGCCGCGCTGGGCCTGGAACTGCCTGTTGCTGGCGGTAGCGGTTCTGGCGGCGGCACAGGTCGGCCTGTTCCGGCGCTCTCTGGCGGGCGTCCAGGAAGTTCACCGGAACTTCTTCGGAGTTTTGCAGGTCAAGCTGCAGCCGGCGGCGGTCGCCGAAAACGGGTACGTGTGCCAACTGATCCACGGCCGCACGATGCACGGGATGCAACTGACGGATGCGGACAAGCGTCGCTGGCCGACGGCCTACTACGGCCCGCAGTCGGGCATCGGCTTGGTGCTGCGAGGGGATCGTCCGAGGGATCCTCGACGCGTCGGCGTCGTGGGACTGGGCGTCGGCACCCTAGCCGCCTACGCGCGCCCCGGCGACCACTTCCGTTTCTACGAGATCAATCCGGCCGTGATTGATTTGGCTCAGCGGTTCTTTGAATACCTGTCCGAATGTCGGGGCACAACGGAGGTTGTGGAAGGCGACGCGCGGATTGTCTTGGAACAAGAATCACCTCAGGCGTTTGACCTGCTGGTTCTGGATGCATTTTCCAGTGACTCGATTCCCGTACATCTGCTGACCCGGGAAGCGTTTACCGTTTACCTGCGGCACATGAAGAAAGACGCAATCTTGGCAGTCCACATTTCCAACATGCACCTCGACCTAAGTCCTGTCGTTGCAGGGCATTCCGATTACTTCGGATTGGCAATTGCCAAAGTGGAATCCGCGGGCGATGACCGGCGGCAAACGCGACACGCGATCTGGATGCTGCTGTCCCGAACCCCCCGAACGCTGGAAACCGAAGCCCTCCAACAAGCCAAACGGGCACCGCCGGACCGGAAGTTGATGTGGACCGATCAGCGGAACAGCCTATTTCAGACACTTCGAGACTGGAGATCGGGTGGCGTCAAACCGTGACCGCCTGGCGACTCGTGATCGGGAAAAACGCGGCTTTTCCTAAGAGGTCGGGTTTCTGGTTTCTAACTGACCTTATTCCAGCCCCATTTCCTTGGGCTTTTCCACGGAAGGGATTTCTCAGATTTGGGCTTGAATTCGGTCCCGATTCTGCCAAAATCATGGGCTTTCCACTGAGTGAAATACAGAGGTACAGGCATGAGAGCGGTGCTGAACGCATCAGTTCGGACCGAGGTTGGCTCCAATGGAGTGAAAAAGGTCCGCAAGACGGGGCGGGTCCCGGCTGTGCTGTATGGTCATGGCGAACAGAACGTGAATCTGTCGCTGTGTGCCGAGGAGTTGCACTCCGTCCTCCGTCACGGCGCCAGATTGGTGGATCTGAAGGGCGACGTGACCGATACAGCCCTGGTTCGTGATCTCCAATGGAACACTTACGGGACCGACGTTCTGCACGTCGATCTAGCGCGGGTTAGCGCCGAGGAACGGGTGCGTGTCAGCGTGCCCCTGGAGACACGCGGCACCGCCATCGGGACGCGCGAGGGGGGAATCGTCGAGTTGGTGATGCACGAGATCGAGATCGAGTGCCCCGCCGGTTCGATTCCGGACAAGATCGAGGTTCGCGTCCATGAGATGCACGTGGGGCATTCGCTGAGGGCTGGTGAGATTCCCTTGCCGGAAGGGGCGAGTTTGCTCGCGGACCCGGACATCATCGTGGTTCACTGCGTGGGTCGCGCTTTGGAGGAAGAGGAAGTCGCGGCGGAAGCCGCGGCGGAAACTGCGGAGCCCGAACTGATCGGCCGCAAGGGCAAGGCGGAGGAGGAAGAGGAAGAGTCCTGACGCAGTCTGCGGCTGCGGCCGAAATGGGACGGATTGGCAATCCGTCCGGCGGGAGTCCTGGCGAAGGGCGGATGGATGAAGTTGATCGTCGGTCTCGGCAATCCCGGCCGAAAGTACGCTTTTACGCGGCACAACGTCGGTTGGGAGGTGTTGGCCGGGTTGGCTCGCCGTTGCGGCGGGGGAACTCCGCGAGAGCGGTTTCAGGGGGAAATGCTGGATGTGGACATCGGAGGCCAGAAAGTCCTTCTGTTGTGTCCGCTGACTTACATGAACTGCAGTGGCGCCAGCGTCCAGCCGGCGCGGGATTTTCACAAGATCGACAACGAGGACTTGATCGTCGCCTGTGACGACTTTAATTTGCCGTTGGCGAGATTGCGGTTTCGAGCGCGGGGCTCGGCCGGCGGCCAAAAAGGCTTACAGGACATTATTCAGCGGCTGGGCACCGAGGAGTTTCCAAGACTGAGGATTGGCATCGGAACGCCTCCACCGCAGTGGGACCCGGCGGACTTTGTGTTGAGCAAGTTCACGGCGGAAGAACGGAAAGCGGTCGACGCAGCGATTGCGACGGCGGTTCAAGCGTTGCAGGACTGGGTCCTGCACGGCACGGAATTCTGTATGAATCAGTACAACGGCATCGGACAGTGACAGGGAGACACGCCTTTGGCTCAGAACGTTTACGAATGCATGTTGATCTATGACTCCAACAGCTACGCGCGCGATCCGGCTGGAGTGGGCAACAAGATCACCAAGATGGTCAGCAATTGCGGCGGGGAAATGCTCGTCAGCCGTTTGTGGAACGAGCAGAAGTTGGCCTTCCCGATCAAAGGCCACCGCAAGGGCACGTACTGGCTGTCTTACTTCCGGCTGGAAAGCACGAAATTGACGGAGTTCAATCGGGCTTGCCGCCTGGAAGATGACATCGTCCGCAGTCTCACCCTGCGCGTCGACCCGCGGTTGGTGGATACGCTCGTGGCGCACGCCAAGGGCGAGCGGCTCATGCCGCGGCCGGTCGAAGAAATCGCGGCGGTCAAACCTGCGGAAGAGGAAGACGCGGGGGCCGAAGCGGTAGGTGGCGAATGGGTATCCGAGGAAGGGTCGGAGGAAGAGGACGTCGAGGCGGAAGATCGCTAGACGGTAGGAAGTGAGGAGCAGGGGCGGTTTCAGTTCACTTGCAACATAAGGGCGAAAGCATGGCCAGTTACAATCGTGTAGTCCTGCTTGGCAACTTGACGCGCGACATCGAATTGAAGTACACGCAAAGTGGGTTGGCGGTGACCGAAGTTGGGATGGCGATTAACGATCGTCGAAAGAACCAAGCCGGCGAGTGGGTCGAAGAGACGACCTTCGTCGACGTGACCTTATGGGGACGGACGGCTGAGGTCGCCAGCGAGTACTTGAGCAAGGGTTCGCCGATCTTCATCGAAGGCCGTCTGAAGCTGGACACTTGGGAGAAGGAGGGGCAGAAGTATTCCAGGTTGCGGGTCGTCGGAGAGCGGATGCAGATGTTGGGGAGCCGGTCCGGTTCCTCGCACCAGGTCCCGGACAGCCGGCGAGATCCGACCACCTACGACGAGTCGGAGTACAGCAGTCGGGCGTCTTATGCCGAAACGGCGCCGCCCCGCAGCAACGGGGGAGCCCCAACGCCGAGTGCGGCGGCCCCGCCGCCGGAGGATAACTTGCCGTTTTGAGTTTCGATTCGCGGCAAGCGTGCAGGGGTGCCTATTGGGTAGGTTGCAGCTGCAGAACGTGCTGGTATCGGGAACGTCGAAGATCATTGGAACTGTAGGTGGATGCATGTCGAAAACGCAGGTTCGCAAACAGGCACGCCGGGCGGAATATAAGCGGTTGCCCAAGGGAAAGAGCAACGGGATTCGGTTGCTGCTCATCCAGTCGGTGCAGGATTTGGGCCGGCAGGGCGATGTGGTCGAAGTAAAGCCCGGCTACGCCAACAACTACCTGTTGCCGCAAGGCTTGGCCACCATTGCCACGGACCATCACAAGCGGATGGTGGACAAGCACAAGGCTCGGCTGATGGAAATTGAACGCTCGCGTTTGGCGGACCTGCGCGGCTTGGCCGAGTTGCTGAGCAAACAAAGCGTGACCATCGAAGCCAATGCGAACGACGAAGGCCATCTGTACGGCAGCGTAGGCGCACCGGAGATCGTCGCCGCGCTGAAACAGAATGAAATCACGCTGGCCACCAACCAGATCCGGCTGGAAGGCCCGCTGAAAGAACTCGGCCTGTACACGGTCAAGGTGCACCTGCACCAGGATATCGAAACCGAACTCAAGGTTTGGGTGGTGCCCACGGCCGTCGAGGACGCGCAGGTCAAGAAGTAGGGCCGGGCCGGCGGCACGCTGGAACCATCGGAGACCTGCAGGCGACGCCGTTTCGTAGGTCTTCTTCTTTCACGGAGGGAGCGCTGATGGTTAGCCGCGGAAACGCCTCGGTCGTTCTCGATCGCAGGCTGCCCTACGACCTGGACGCCGAACAGGGCGTGCTGGGCAGCATCCTGTTGCTGCCCGAGACGTGCGACGAGGTGTCGCTGGTCTTGCGGCCCGACGACTTCTTCGACGAAGCGAACCGCTGCCTGTTCACGCACGTGCAGTCGATGCACGACGCGGGCGGCAAGATCGACGTGACGCTGCTGGTCGACCGGCTGAAAAAGTCCGGCCATTACGAGACTATCGGCGGCGCGGCCTACTTGTACAAGATCAGCCAGGCGGTGCCGAACGCCGCCCACGCCCGCTACTACGCCGGCATCGTCCGCGAAAAATCCACGCTCCGGTCGCTGATCAACACCAGCACCGAGATCCTGCGGCAAGCCTACGAAGAGCAGCACGAGGCCCGGCACCTGGTGAGCGAGGCGGAGCAGAAGATCTTCTCCATCCTGGACCAGCGTTCCGCCTCGTCGGTCAACTCCATTCGGGACATCCTGCACCAGGCCATGGACCGCCTGGACGCCCGCATGCGCGGCGAGCAGACGCAAGATGCCGTCGATTCCGGATTCACCGAACTGGACCGGCTGACGGGAGGACTGCACAACTCGGAACTGGTGATCCTGGCGGCCCGGCCGAGCATGGGCAAGACGGCGCTGGCCATGAATATCGCCGAATACGTGGCCGTCGAACTCCGCCGGCCCACCCTGTTCGTGAGTCTGGAAATGGCTTCCGTCGAATTGGCCGACCGCTTACTGTGCTCGGCGGCCCAAGTGGACGGCCATCGGCTCCGCAACGGGACGCTGTCCAACGCTGACAAACTGCGGTTGGTGGAGAAGGCGGGCGAAATCAGCCAGGCGCCGCTGTTCGTGGACGATTCCCCCTCACGGACCGTCAGCGAGATTGCCGCCGCTGCACGCCGGATCAAGCGCCGTGAGGGAGGGCTGGGGCTGATCGCGGTCGATTACCTGCAGCTGATCGAGCCCGACAACCCGGACGATTCCCGCCAGGAACAAGTGGCTCGCATCGCGCGGCGTCTGAAGGGACTGGCGCGGGAGGCCCAAGTCCCGGTCCTGTGCCTGGCCCAGTTGAATCGCCAGGCGGAGGACACGCGCGATCATCGCCCGCGACTGAGCCACCTCCGCGAGTCGGGCGCCATCGAGCAAGACGCCGATGTCGTGATGTTCGTGCACCGCGAAGAGTACTACTTGCGCGGCGAAGAGCAGAAAGAGCACGAAGGCCTGGCCGAGATCATCATCGCCAAACAGCGGAACGGCCCGGTGGGCGAAGTCGAGCTGCGCTGGGAGAAGAAATACACCCGCTTCCAGAATCTGGCCCCCGAGCGGCTGCAGGAATTCGACGACTACAACGCGGAAGTCGCGGTCAGCAATTTCTGACGCCTGTTCTCCTCCCCCACGAATTGACCCTTGCCGGGCGGGAGGAATTCGATATGTTTAAGTAACGGGTCCCTTGTCTACGGCTGGATACGTGCATGCACCGCATCGCCGCCTTCATTAGCTTTTTCGCCCTCGTTGCCCATGGCACGCTAGGCTGCTGCGCGCATCATACGCATGGGAACGAGCCAGACGCCGCGTCATTGCAGGCGTGCTGTCAGGGTGACGAGCATGGAGCCTCGGCGGGCGCGGAGACGACGCTCAGCAGTTTCGTCTCGCACGCGAATCGAACTGCTTGCGACCACCATGGCGAGCCGGGGCCCCAGAAGTGCCACAAAACACCTTGCGTGTATGTGGCGCCGAGCAACCCTGTCGGTGCCGGGATGGATCTCTGCTGCGATTGCGCCGTCCCCGCCGTCGTGGACTATGCATCGTCCTTGGTTGCGGTGGCCCTGGCGCATGATCTTCCGATCGGCGAACGTCTTCTCGCTCCGCGATCGCATTTCTTGAATCGGACCCTGCTGCTCTGACGCGGGTCGCGTTTGCCGTCGTCGCCTGATGTCTTTGCGCCGCGCATCTCCTAGTCTTTCACCCTGACCAGCGGTCGGCACCGTTGGTGTGAGATCAGGGTGAGAGATTAAGGGGGAGTCGTTTTGTCAGAGCCTCGAAGGCAAGTTCCATTCCCCCCTTCACCCGCTTCCAAGGAGACCTTCCCGTGAGTGCCCTCAAGGTATCGCAGCGGGCCGATTCCGCCCATGGCACCGATCCTGCTCAGCCGTTGAACTGCATCCAGTCCGCCGAAAACGCGGCCAGCGAACAGCCGCCAACCGCTTCCCGTGTCCCAAAACGTTGGTGGCGGCCAGTGTTGCGCGGGCTGGTCCTTCTCGTCGCGGTGGGTGCAGTGGCCGTGGCAGGTTTTGTCACGCGAGACGCGTGGTTGCCGCACCTGCCGTCTTGGCTGGCGTCGCAGACCGGTGGCGCTACGGCATCGGCAAGCCCTGCGGCCGAGACGGATGCCCATGCCGGCCACGACCATGACGCTGAACCGGGCCCTGCCGGCGCCGGCACGACGCTGGCGTTAAGCGAACAGGGCCGCAAGAACATCGGCTTGACGTTGGCAACGATCGAGTTGAGGGATTTCCAGCGGACGATCACGGTCCCGGCGGTCCTGGTCGGACGGCCGGGGCAATCGCAGGTCACCGTCTCGGCGCCGATGACCGGCATCGTCTCGCGGATCTACCCTATTCGCGGCGAAGCCGTCGCGCCCGGGATGCCGCTGTTCGATCTGCGGTTGACCCATGAAGATCTGGTGGACAAGCAGAGTGGCTTGCTCCGCGACATCCAACAGTTGGATGTCGTCAAGCAAGAAGTCGCTCGATTGGATCGGGTGACGGCCAGCGGCGCCATTGCGGGAAAGACACTCCTGGAGCGGCAATACGAACAGCAGAAAATCGAAGCCTCGATCGAGGCCGAGAAGCAAGCCCTGCTGTTGCACGGGTTGAGCGAGGAGCAGATTCAACAAATCGTCCAGCAGCGCCGCTTGCTGCAACACGTGACGGTGACCGCTCCGCCGTCCGCGAACCATACGGCCGGTCACGCACACGACGATTTCTACCAGGTGTCGCAACTGGCGGTGAAGCCGGGCGATCACATCGTCACCGGCACGGTCCTGGCCGTGCTCAGCGACCACTGTGAACTGTACATCGAGGGGAAAGCCTTTGCCCAAGACGCGGAGGCGCTGAACCAAGCCGCCAATGCGGGCGCGGAGCTGACGGCGTTGATCGGCGCCAACGGTGTGGGGACGCGCGAAGTCACGGGCTTGAAGATCCTGTACGTCGAGAACGAAGTCGAACGGGACTCGCGGGCCTTGAAATTCTATGTCGCCCTGCCGAACGAGTTGGTGCGCAACGAACAGACGCCCGACGGCCACCGCTTCATCAGCTGGCGTTACCGGCCCGGACAGCGCGTGGAACTGCTGGTGCCGGTCGAGCGCTGGGCCAGTCGGATCGTGTTGCCTGTGGAAGCGGTGGTTCAGGACGGGGCCGAAACGTACGTCTACCAGCAGGTCCGGGGCGAGTTCGCGCGCCAGCCGGTGCATGTCGAACACCGCGATCAACGCTGGGCGGTCATCGAAGCCGATGGAACGCTGTTTCCGGGTGACACGGTAGCGGTCCAAGGCGCGTATCAGATCCACTTGGCTCTGAAAAACAAGGCGGGCGGGGGCCCGGATCCCCACGCAGGACACAACCACTGAATAGCGGAGAGCGGAGAGCGGAGAGCAGAGAGCGGAGAGCAGAGAGCCAAATTGAAGCGGAGAGCGGAGAGCGGAGGGCGGAGAGCAGAGAGCCAAACTGAAGCGGAGAGCGGAGAGTTTTTTGATCAGGCTTTGATGAAAGGTGAAGGTCATGTTTCGATTCGAGAAGTTTGATGTGTGGCATCGAGGAGTCGAGTTTGCGGACCACGTGTACCAGGCCACGCGGTCGTTTCCTGCCGAGGAGCGATATGGGCTGACGAGCCAGATGCGACGCGCGGCGGTTTCCGTTTCCTCGAACGTCGCGGAAGGGAGCAGCCGGTCGTCGGATAAGGACTTCGGCCGGTTTGTGGAAATCGCGTATGGCTCACTTATGGAAGCTGTCTCCGAATCGCACGTGGCTCGGCGGCAATCGTTCCTGGCTCAAGCCGCCTTCGAGTCGCTCTACGCAGAAGCCGAAAAACTGGGCCGCATGCTCAGTGGCCTGAAGTCCAAGTTGGTGAAATAGAGCGGATAGCCCGAAAGAAGGGGGAGAGCAGGAGAACGCGCGGAGCGATGTGCAGACGGTAGTTGGGGCATTTTTGGCCCTCCGCTCTCCGCTCTCCGCCCTCCGCTCTCCGCCCTCCGCTCTTGGGAGGTTTTCGCATGCTCAGTCGCTTATTGAACGGAGTCATTGCTCTCGCGTTGCACCAGCGGTTGCTCGTTGTGGCGCTGTCGCTGTTCCTGATGGCCTACGGCAGTTGGCAAATGGTCCAATTGCCGATCGATGTGTTCCCGGACCTGAACCGGCCCCGGGTGACCGTGATGACCGAAGCGCCCGGGTTGGCGCCAGAGGAGGTCGAAGCGCTGATTACGTTTCCGCTGGAGTCGGCGATCAACGGCGCGACGGGTGTCCAGGCGGTCCGCACCCAGTCCGCGACCGGGCTGTCGGTCATGTACGTCGAGTTCGACTGGGGAACCGACATCTACCAGGCCCGCCAAGTCGTGGCCGAACGACTCGCGCTGGCCTCCGAGAGACTTCCGGACAAGGTCAGTCCGCAGTTGGCGCCGATCTCGTCGATCATGGGACAGATCATGATCATCGGCATGTGGAGCGAAGGCCAGAAGACGTCCCCGATGGAGCTGCGGACCTTGGCCGACTGGGTCGTGCGCCAGCGACTGCTGACCATCAACGGCGTGTCCCAGGTGTTCGCCATGGGCGGCCAGCGCAAGCAGTTCCAGGTGTTGGTGAACCCCAACGAGTTGCTGCGTTACGGAGTGAGTCTGCAGGACGTGAAAACCGCCTTGGCGGAGAGCAACGAGAACGCCACCGGCGGCTACCTGGATCAACAGGGGCCGAACGAATACCTCGTCCGCTCGCTGGGCCGCATTCGCACCGTGGACGAGTTGAAGGGCATTGTGGTCGCCACGCGCGACGGCCGGCCGGTTCTGATCAGCCAGGTCGCCCGCGTGATCGAAGGCGCACAGGTTAAACGCGGCGACGCCGCAGCATTTGTGAGAGCGGAGAGCCAGAAGGGAGCGGAGAGCGGAGAGCGGAGAGCAGAGAGCCAGAAGGGAGCGGAGAGCGGAGAGCGGAGAGCCAGAAGGAAGCGGAAAGCGGAGAGCGGAGAGCAGAGAGCCAGAAGGAAGCGGAAAGCGGAGAGCGGAGAGCAGAGAGCCAGAAGGGCCCTGCGACTCCGGCTCTTCGCGCTCCGCCCTCCGCTCTCAGCTTTTCCCCGGCTCTTCGCTCTC
>CAZAQY010000146.1:0-5524 GCA_964486845.1 uncultured Pirellulaceae bacterium | reverse complement strand
CCGGCTCTTCGCGCTCCGCCCTCCGCTCTCAGCTTTTCCCCGGCTCTTCGCTCTCCGCCCTCCGCTCTCAGCTTTTCCCCGGCTCTTCGCGCTCCGCCCTCCGCTCTCCGCTTTTCCCCGGCTCTTCGCTCTCCGCCCTCCGCTCTCCGCTCCTCCCCGGCTCTCCGCTCTCCGCTCTCCGCCCTCCGCTTTTCCGGCGGTCCCGCCGTCGTGTTGACGATCAACAAGCAGCCGAACGCGGACACGCGGACGGTGACCGAACAGGTGACCGCGGCGCTCGACGAGTTGCAACGCACTTTGCCTGCCGACGTGCGATTGCACCCGGAGATGTACCAGCAGCGGGACTTCATCGACCGGGCGGTGGAAAATGTGATCGAGGCGCTGCGCGACGGCGGTCTGCTGGTCGTCATCATCCTGTTCCTGTTCCTGTTGAACTTCCGCACCACCTTCATCACGTTGACGGCGATCCCGTTGTCGATCGTGATGACGGGGATGGTCTTCGCTGCCTTTGGCCTGTCGATCAACACCATGACCCTGGGCGGGCTGGCGGTGGCCATCGGCGAACTGGTCGACGACGCGATCGTCGACGTGGAGAACATCTTCCGGCGGCTGAAGGAGAACCGGCATGCGGCTCATCCCAAGCCTGCCTTGCTGGTCGTGTTCCAAGCCAGCGCGGAGATCCGCAACTCGATCGTCTTCGGCACGATGATCGTCGTGCTGGCATTCACGCCCGTCTTCGCGCTGGGCGGGATGGAGGGCCGGTTGTTCGCGCCGGTCGGGGTCGCTTACGTGGTGTCGATCATGGCCTCGCTCGTGGTGTCGCTGACCCTGACGCCCGTGCTCTCCTACTGGCTGCTGGCGGGAGGCAAGGTTTGGTTCTGGCTGGCGGCCGCGCTGGCTCTGGCGGCCAGTCTCGCCGCATCGTATTGGCTGGTTCCCCCCGTGCTGTCGCTGCTGGGAAGGGAGGGCGCGGCGGAATGGTGGTCGAGGGCGTCCCTCTGGCTCCATCCGGCCGCGGCCGGAATCGCGGCGCCGGCGGTCTGGGCTGCGATGCTCTGGGCGGATCGGTTCGCCGAGCAGGAGCGCGAAGGTCTGCTGCTGAGATTCATGAAGGCGGTCGCCGGCCGCGTCATCGCGTTCAGTCTGCGTCTGCCGGTCCCCGTCCTTCTCGGATCCCTGGCCGCCGTCCTGGTCAGCGGATTGGCGGTGCTCCGCCTGGAGAGCGATTTCCTGCCGCCTTTCAACGAAGGGGCGGTGCAGATCAACGTGATCTTGCCGCCGGTGACGTCGCTGCAAACGTCGACTCAGATCGCCGGCAAGGTCGAAGCCCGGCTCCAGCAGGTTCCTGATGTCCTGGCGCTGATCCGCAAGACCGGACGTGCCGAATTGGACGAGCACGCCGTGCCGGTGAGCATCTCCGAATTCGTGGCCACGATCGACGCGGACTCGCCGCGCGGACGCGAGGAGATCCTGGACGAGATTCGCGAGGCGTTGGCCGACATCCCCGGGATCGTGGCCGGCGTCGAACA
Source organism: uncultured Pirellulaceae bacterium (assembly GCA_964486845.1). Lineage (GTDB taxonomy): Bacteria > Planctomycetota > Planctomycetia > Pirellulales > Pirellulaceae > Anammoximicrobium. The sequence goes on along the minus strand of CAZAQY010000146.1, from coordinate 3,995 downwards.
GCCCTTGGCGCATTTGATCTCGCACATGCTGTCAGGTGTCCAGGCGCAGATCGCCATCAAACTGTACGGCGACGACCTGGAGATTCTGCGGCGTTCGGCCAGCCAGATGCGGAATGCCATCGCCGGCGTGCCGGGCGTGACCGATTTGCAGGTCGAGCCGCAGGTGGAGATTCCCCAGTTGCGGATCGAAATCGATGGCCGGCAACTCCAGAACTACGGACTCCGCCGCCGGGACATCAACAATTTCGTCGAGACGGCGATGAACGGGGCGGTGGTCTCCGAGGTGCTGATCGGGCAGCGGACGTTCGATCTGCTGGTCCGGTTGGACGAGCCGTTTCGCGAGGACATCGAGGCCGTCAAGCGATTGACGCTCGACCTGCCCGACGGCGGCTCGACCAATCTCGGCTCGGTGGCCCGCGTCTACGAGGCCAGCGGTCCGAACACGATCAACCGCGAACAGGTGCGGAGGCGGATCGTGATCCAATGCAACGCCTCGGGCCGCGGCCTGGTCGATATCGTCCGGGATATCAAGGCCCGGTTGCGGCCCGTGAAGAACGCCTTGCCCACGGGGTACTTTGTGGAGTACGGCGGCCAGTTCGAGAGTCAGCAATGCGCCTCGCGCGTGATGGCGGTCTGTTTCGCCGCTGCCTTGGTGGGCATGTTCCTGGTGCTGTTCACGATGTTCCGTTCGGCGACCTTGGCGCTGCAAGTCCTGGTGGCCTTGCCGATGGCCTTCATCGGTTCCGTGGCCGCCTTGTGCTTGACCGGCCAGACGCTCACCGTGGCGGCGATGGTCGGGTTCATCTCGCTGTGCGGCATCGCCTCGCGGAACGGGATTCTGTTGATCAACCACTATCTGCACCTGGTCCAGCACGAGAGGGAAACGTGGTCGCGCGCGATGATTGTGCGGGCCGGGCAAGAACGTGTCGCGCCGGTGCTGATGACGGCACTGACCTCGGGCATCGGCCTGGTTCCGCTGGCCTTGGCGGCCGGCCAACCAGGCAAGGAGATTCTCTACCCGGTGGCGACGGTGATTATCGGCGGTCTGATCACCAGTACGGCCTTGGAGTTCCTGGTGCGGCCGGCGATGTTCTGGAAATTCGGCTTGAAAGCGGCCCAGCGGGTCACGCACGAAGCGCAAGAGGAAATCGACTTCACGGAAGAAGCTCACCGGCGAAACGGTGGTGCTGGCCCGAGCCTGGGCTCAGGCCGGCCTGGAAGTTCCTGGGAAGGTTGATTGGACAAGAGAGTGAGCGTCGTGGAGTTCCGCCGCAAATAGCGGAATACAGATTTCCTTATTCTGCGGACTCGGCGACCACCGGAGGGCCGGCTACAACCGCCAGCCCGCACCCTTGCGTGCGTTATCCAAGCGCCACGCTTCTCAGCCGCAAGGCGTTGCTCACCACCGACAGCGAACTGGCGCTCATGGCGGCGGCGGCAATCATGGGACTCAGCAGGACCCCGAAGAACGGATACAGGACGCCGGCCGCGATGGGCACTCCCAGGACGTTGTACACGAAGGCGAAGAACAGATTCTGCCGGATATTCCGCATCACGCGGCGACTGAGCCGGACGGCCTTGACGATGCCCCGCAGATCGCCCTTCACCAGCGTGACGCCCGCCGCTTCCATCGCCACGTCCGTGCCGGTGCCCATCGCAATTCCCACGTCGGCCTCCGCCAGGGCCGGGGCATCGTTGATCCCGTCGCCTGCCATCGCCACCACTCGCCCCTCGGAGTGCAGCGCCTTCACTTTCTGATTCTTCTCTTGAGGATTGACTCCCGCCTCGACCCGGTCGATGCCGAGCGTCTCGGCCACCGTTCTGGCCGTTTCTTGATTGTCGCCGGTGAGCATGATGACCCGCAGGCCGAGGTTGTGAAGGGTGCGGACGGCTTCGGGCGTCGAAGACTTGATCGTGTCGGAGACCGCCAGCAGACCGGCCAGCTTCTTGTCTGCCGCCACGAACATGACGGTGCGGCCTTGTCTCTCGAAGTCACTGGCGCGCTGGTCCAATGCCGACATCCCGGCCACGTCGTTTTGCTCCAGGAAGGCTCGCTTGCCGACAAGCACCGCGCGTCCGGCCACTTGGCCTCGAACCCCGCCGCCGGTCACGGAATCGAATCCTTCGACGGGCCGCAACTCGATGTTCCGGTCTCGGACGCCTTGCACGATCGCACGTCCCAAGGGATGCTCGCTTTGCTGCTCGAGGGAAGCGGCGAGTTGCAGCATTTCCGCTTCGGAGATCGGCCCCGCGGCTATCGCCCCGGTCAACCGGGGCTTGCCTTCCGTGAGAGTTCCCGTCTTGTCAACCACCACGGTATCGACCTTCTCCAGCCGCTCCAGCGTTGCCGCATCCTTGATCAGGACACCCTCTTTCGCCCCCCGCCCGACGCCCACCATGATGGACATCGGCGTGGCGAGGCCGAGGGCACAGGGGCAGGCAATGATCAGCACGGCCACGGCGTTGACCAGAGCATACGAGAGTGCCGGCTGCTGGGGTGCCAGCCAGGCCCAAGCGACGAAGGTGATGACGGCGACGAGCACGACCGCGGGCACGAAATAGGAAGCGACCATGTCGGCAACGCGTTGCACGGGTGCGCGGCTTCGCTGCGCCTCGCCCACCATCCGCACAATCTGCGCGAGGACCGTTTCCTGCCCGACCCGTTCGGCTCGCATCAGAAATGAGCCGGTCTGATTGACCGTTCCGCCGATCACCTTGTCACCCTGGGCCTTCTCGACGGGGAGGGGCTCTCCGGTAATCATGGATTCGTCAACACTGCTGCGGCCCTCGCTGACTTCCCCGTCCACGGCAATCTTGCCGCCGGGGACGACGCGGAGAACGTCCCCCTCCTTCACCCGGGCCAGTGGCACCTCGCGTTCCTGTCCATCCGTCACGATTCGGGCAGTCGGCGGTGCCAAGGAAAGCAGTTCCCGAAGTGCGCTCCCTGTGCGGCGGTGCGCTCGACGCTCAAGGACTTGCCCGAGCAAGACCAGCGCGGTGATGACCGCCGCGGCCTCGAAGTAAAGTTCTGCCTGCCCGTGTTGGCGGAACGCTTCGGGAATCGCGCCGGGAAACAAGACGACGAGGACGCTGTAGAAGTACGCCGCTCCCGTTCCCAGGGCGATCAAGGTGAACATGTTGAGGTTCCAGGTGACCAGCGACCGCCAGCCGCGCTCGAAAAACGGCCAGCCCGCCCAGAGCACGACCGGCGTGGCCAGGACGAATTCAATCCAGGAGACGGCCGATCGTCCGATCCACCGATCCACCGGCACGCCCAGCATCGGCAGCATCGCTAACAACAGAACGGGCAGCCCCAGCACAACCGATACCCAGAACCTCCGCGTCATGGCGCGCAGCTCGTGGTCGTCTTCTTCGTGCCCGGCTTCGGGGCGCTCTCGCTCCAGGTCCATCCCGCATTTCGGACAAGTGCCCGGCTGGTCCTGCCTCACGTCCGGGTGCATGGGGCACGTGTAGAGCCCGCTTTCCGGCGCGGTCCAGGCAGGATTCCGTTCCAGGTGCATCCCGCACTTCGGGCACGCGCCCGGTGTATCGGAGACGACGCCGGCGCACATCGGGCAGTAATACTTCTCAGTTGCGAGCGGTTTCATTTCCGAGCGGCCGTGTTGCACACCAATCGTGGCTGTCCCTTGGGCAAGAAACGTCCGTCGACAGTGCTCGCAACAAAAGTAGAAGGTCTGCCCGTCGCGATCAACTCGCAGGCCGGACGCTTCGTCCACCGTCATGCCACAGATGGGATCTCTAGCCATACTTCAATCCCCTATACACTCCCCGTCAAACTGGTCGAGTCGCCCGGCAGAGCCGGGCTTGACACGGGAAATTATAGTGCCCTCTCCTGAACCCGACGACCGCTGTCAATCTGGAAAGGCCAGGCGGTATCGGTCTGTTGGAGCACGCGAGGCCACCAAAGAAACATTCCCCCTTGTGCTTGCGCACAATACTCGATGGAAAAATGGCAGTTCTTGAGCAAGATCAGT
>CAZAQY010000145.1:0-21419 GCA_964486845.1 uncultured Pirellulaceae bacterium | reverse complement strand
ACGGTCAGTTCCTCACCGAGAACCAAAGCACCATCCAAATCCGCCACGCCTACGCCGAAGTCAAGAACGAGAACTGGCGGGTCATGGCGGGGCAGAACTGGGACCTGATGTCGCCGCTGCTGCCGTCCACCGTGAACTACTCCGTGGGCTGGGCCGGCGGCAATATCGGCTTTCGCCGGATGCAGCTGCGGCTGGAACGCTATCTGCACGTCAGCGATACGGTGATGATCAGCCTGCAGGGCGCCGCCTCTCAAGACATTATTCCCGATAATTTGAACCGGGTTTACAGTCTTCCCGGGCCTGATCCCAACAAGCCCGACGAGGACTTCGAAACCTACGATCGAGTGATCAAACCCGAATCGGCGGCCTGGCCCGTGATGGAGGGCCGCGTGGGTTGCACGCTGGGCCAGCAGGGGCCCGGCTGCCATCCGATCGCGTTCGGTGTGTCCGGACACATCGGCGAACAAGGCTTCGACTTCCTCAACCGCTCGCTGGACGGGATTCCGTACCAGGTGCCGGCAGACGATGTCCGCATTCTCACGTGGTCCTTCAACGTTGACGCGCGAATCCCGTTCACCAGCAGTTTTGGTGTCCAAGGCGAGTTCTTCACCGGACAGGATTTGGGCACGTTTTTCGGCGGTGTGGCCCAGGGAGTCAACTTGACCACGCGCCGCGGCATCCGCTCGACGGGCGGTTGGGCGGAGGTCTGGTACGATTTGTCGCCGGCGCTTCATACCCACTTAGGCTACGGCATCGACGATCCCTTCAACGAGGACATCACGGCGGCGGCCGGCCGCACCCGCAACAGCTTCCTGTTCACCAATCTGATGATCGACGTGACCAAGAAAATGAACCTTGGTTTTGAGATCAGTTACTGGTCGACGGAATATCTGAAATACGCCACAGGCGACTCGGTCACCTTTGAGTTCAGCGGCGCTTATGGTTTCTAAATGGGCGTGTGTCACAGTCCTTTTGGGACTCAGCGCCGGGCTGCCCGCGTGCCGTTTGGCTCAACGCGAGATGTAGGATCGTACGCCACAGGGCTGCGCCAATTGCCACACGAACATCGCCGGCCAGTGGGAACGGTCGGCCCATGCCAGGGCCTGGAGCGATCCAGCGTTCATTCGCGAGACGGAATAGCGTTCAGCCACCGGCTGTCTGCCGTGCCACGCCCCGCAGTCGCTGCTGGAACAGTCGCCCGGCGAACCGGCCGTCCTGCGAGATCATGACCGGCAATTCGGCGTCGAATGCCGCACTTGCCATCAGCTGGGCGAGGCCGGCGCGGTTGAAGTGGGTAAGCCCTCAGTCACCCGCGCCAAGAACGGTCCGACGGAAGTCACCTTCACGCTGGCCAATCGGGGCGCCGGCCACCGCATCCCGTCCGGCGAATTCGGCTACCGAAAACTGCGCGTCGCCGTCGAGTTGCTGGATCGCGGCGGACGGACGCTGGGCCAGGCCGAGCAGGCCGTCTTCCCCGGCCAGGATCTCAGCCTGGCCCCGTGGGTGCCGACCCCGTTCCGGTTGCGGGTTGCCGCCACGGGAAACGAGGCAACGGAACGCGTCCGAGTCGTCGTGCAGCGGGTGCATCGAGGCCGCTCGTTCCAGTACACGCTGGCGGAAGGCGAGTGGCCGGTCTCGCCGTGACGAGAACCTCCGAGGCTCCACACCCTCCCTCGAAAACCATCCCGGTCAATCCTGTTCGATGCTCGGCGGATGATCGGGTGCTGAACCCGCAACGGCTGGGGGTCGTTGGCCTTCGTTTTCGCAACCGGCCATTTGCCGAGCGATCGCGCCGGTCAGTTGGTTCAATCCCTGGCCGGTGACCGCGGAGATCAGTAAGACTTCGCGCTGCAGTTCCTCGGCCAATCGCTGGCGGACTTCAGCGGCCCCGGGCAACTCGCACTTGGTCACGGCGACGATTTCGGGACGTTCGCAAAGCCGCTCGTTGTACTGTCGCAGTTCGTTGCGAATCGTTCGATAATTCGCGATCGCGTCGGTACCGTCCAGCGGCGACGGTTCGATCAGGTGGACGAGGATTCCCGCTCGTTCCACGTGCCGGAGAAACTCCAGGCCCAAGCCCACGCCCGCGTGGGCGCCCTCGATCAACCCTGGAATGTCCGCCATGACAAACGAGCGGTCGATATCGACTTGCACGCGCCCCAGGTTGGGATGTTTGGTGGTAAACGGATAATCGGCGATGGCCGGACGAGCTTTCGACAGCCGGCTCAGCAGCGTGCTCTTGCCCGCGTTCGGCTTGCCGAGCAGGCCCACGTCGGCGATCAGCTTCAGCTCGAAGATCAGGCGGCGGCGTTCCCCTTTCTCGCCCTCGGTAAACTCGCGCGGCGCCTGATGGGTGGACGATTTGAAATGCGCGTTTCCCCAGCCGCCCTTGCCGCCCCGCGCGGCCACAAACTGCTCTTTGGGGCGGACCAGGTCCTTGAGGACGAACTGGTTCTCGACGTCGATCACCACGGTTCCCGGCGGAACGAGGATGGTCAGATCCCGGCCGCTGCGGCCGTGCCGGTTCGAGCCCTCGCCGCGGCCGCCTTTTTCCGCGCGCCAGAACTTGCGGTGAGCCAATGCCGTGAGGCTGTCCACGCCTTCGCTGGCGACAACCACCACGCTACCGCCATTGCCGCCGTCGCCGCCGTCCGGCCCGCCGTGCGGAACGTACTTCTCGCGGCGGAAACTCATGCAGCCGCTGCCGCCATCGCCCGCATGGACTTCGATTTCGACGCGGTCGACGAACATGGCGCACTCGGAGCCGGCTCGTGGAAAAAAAGGACGCCCAACCGGGCGTCCTCGAAGAGTGGTTCTCTGTCCCGCGCGAACAGGCGTCAATTGTTGGGAACGACGTTCACTCGCCGCCCGCCGCGGTCAAACTCCACCACGCCGTCCACCAAGGCGAACAAAGTGTAATCGTTCCCCATGCCGACGCCGCGCCCGGCATGGAACCGCGTGCCGACTTGACGGACGAGGATGTTGCCGGACCTTACCGCTTGGCCGCCAAAACGCTTGACGCCTCGTCGCTGAGCGTTGGAATCTCGGCCGTTTCGAGTCGAACCTTGACCTTTCTTATGAGCCATCGAGCACCTACCTCGCTAGAAAAACCAACTTCTGCTTAGCTTCGCAGGCCGTATTTCTAACGATAAACCCAAAGATAATCAACCCGTTGCGAGATCTTATATCGGGCACAGATTTCGGCCTGCTCGCTGGGATCGGTCACAGAAGGCACTCCGTACCGAATTTCTTCCTCGTGCTCGTCTTCCGCGTCGCCCGGACGCCAGAAATTCAGTTGCAGCGTCTTTAGCCGTTGCGTCACGCCGCCCGTTGGAGACGGTTCCAAGCGAAAGGCGTTGGTTAAGCCTTGAACGTAAATCGAGAAGAAATCGATCTCCGGGTCCACATCCTCCCAAGTCACGACGCCCCAAACGCCGGGACCGCCATCGCGAGGGACCACTGGGATCGAAACTCGAGCAATCTCCACCGAATTCAACAGTTTGGCTCCACGCATTTCCCGCAGTTGGATCACCGGAATCGCGGCCGGGATGATCCGATCCAAATAGGCTTTTCCAACCTCCGTGCTTTCCAGCACGAAATGCGGGAAAAAGCGAACCGAATTGCTCGGCTGGGCTGCACCGATGTTGAGCACTTCATCGACGGGCTCCGGCTTGTGCGTCTTGTCTTCGGCTGGCACGGGATTCAAGTGGCCACCCAGGTTTCGCACGCGATAAACCATGTACCAGATTAGTTTTCGCTGCATTTTGCCGGTGGGCTGCGGAATGTCCACATAGACCATGCGCAGGGGCTTGAAGGCCAACTCCAGGTTCCAGATGTTGTGTCGGAGAATCACCTGGGCGGACTTTTCCCGCAACGTCTGGGTCTTGGGTGTGAAATGAGGCGTCCAATCAAGTTTGGAGACGTTGGCCAGAGGAATGGGACCCTGGAAGGTCTCCTGCTCGAGCGGTTCTGGCGGGATCACGGTCAAGACGCCCGCAGCCAGCTTCCTGATGGTCTGTGCCTGACCGTCTTGTTGACCAATCGCAAGTCCGACTACGAAAACGACGAAGAAAAGCGTTCGGTGGTGGAACATGGCAAGCGACGTGTGCCTCCCCGGATCGACAGGTAGCGAATCCTGTCCTCGTTGGCGACCAAAGTGAGCGGATGGCACGAGCATTTGCGCTACGATGCCTGATCGCTCCCAGAACCCAGCTCTCAAGTATACCTAGCAGTGCGGTTTAGGGGCAAGTTTTTCGCCACTTTACCAAGTCATCATGACTACACGAAGACCAAGTCGCAGGATCGTTGCCCATGGCATGACAGTTGCACCCCGTAAGCTCGTTCCATCGGCCGGATGAAGGATGGCGTGAGCTGTCGGGGCCGGCACGAGAAAAGAGGCAACGGTCGCGGGTGGTCAGCAGAGCGTTCTCATTGCGTCATAACTCGCTTTATAAAAGAGAGTTATAGCTCGTAATTGGTGACAGGAAGCGGGCCGAAACAGAGAAGAAGGCAACGCATTTCGGACACACCACGCGTCCGCAGAGCGTCCAGGGCGAGTTCACGGTTCCGGGATTTCCCGGTTTCGGACACTCGCCCTGGCCGTTTCTTGCGGCATTGCATCGCGGCAGATGTGGCATTTTCGTACAAGTGCCTGGGACGGCGAAATTTCTCTTGACTGGGTTTCGAGACCCGCTATACTCCCCCCGCCTCGTCCCCGGTGGACGGAGTGCGCAGGAGGCGAAAAGCGTGATGACCGACAGCGGGTACTTTGTCGACATTCATTGCCATTTGGTTCCGGGACTCGATGACGGGTCGAAATCCTGGGAGCAATCGTTGCTGATGGCCTCCATGGCGGTGGCGGACGGGATTAAGACCATCATCACGACGCCGCACCAATTGGGGAGTTTTGCGCACAACAACGGCCAGACGATTCGATCCCGGACTGGCGAATTGCAGCAATTCTTGGACAATCACGGCGTCGCCTTGCGGGTCTTGCCCGGCGCGGACGTGCGGATCGAGCCGGGGATGCTGGAAAAAATCCGCAGCGGAGAGGTGCTGACGCTAGCTGATCGGTGCAAGCACGTGCTGCTGGAACTGCCGCACGAACTGTATTTTCCGTTGGAAGACATCCTGGACAGTCTGCGACGTGCGGGGCTGGTCGGTATCCTGTCGCACCCGGAACGTAACCAAGGTCTGCTCAAACAGCCGCGACTGGTCCCGCCTCTGGTCGATCGCGGTTGCCTGATGCAAGTCACCTGTGGGAGTCTGCTGGGGGCTTTCGGGCCGAGTTCGCTGCAGATGTCGGAATGGATGCTGGATCAGGGATTGGTCCATTTCTTGGCGACCGACGCGCACGGGCACAAGGCGCGGCGCCCGTTGATGAAACTCGCCTTCGAGCGGGCCAGACAGATGGTGGGCGATGGAATCGCCATGGATTTGTGCTGCCACAATCCGGCCGCTGTCGCGGAGGGGGCTGACGTTGCCGGACAACGCTACCAGCCCAAGCCGCGAAGTTTCCTGGCCAGTCTTTTCAAACGTCGGAACGCCGCCTAAGTGTCCACTCAGAAGTCCTTCGACAAGCAGAAGCCCGGCTTCTCCAGGAAGCCGGGCTTCTGGCGTCTGACTGCGCTGCTGCTGCTGCTCGCTGGGCCGTTGCACGCCTCCGCGCAGTCTGCCCGCTGGCCCGACGAGTACCAAGTCGGCCAATTTCTGTGCCACGCGGATTTTCCCCTAACGCCCCATCGGCCGTTGCTGGACAGCATGCCGTCCCTGGAGCAGGACTTGATCCAGCGATTGAGGCTCCAGCCCTCGCGGACTCTGATTCACGTCTTCCTGTTCCACAACAAGAAGACCTATCAAGCCTACCTGAGGCAGTACTTTCCAGAGGCTCCGTCGCGCAAGGCGCTGTTCATCAAGGATCGCGGGCTGGGCATGGTTTTTGCGCATGTGGGCGACGAGTTCGAGGTAGACTTGCGGCACGAGTGTACGCACGCCTTGCTGAACGCCATGCTTCCCGTAACGCCTCTGTGGCTGGACGAAGGCCTGGCGGAGTACTTCGAAGTCACCGCCGAAGAGCGTCCGGACGGGCATCCGCACGGAAAGTACGTCAAGTTCAACGCGTATCTTGGGCAGACGCCTAGTCTGGAAGATCTCGAACAGCTGCGCGACCTGAGCCAAATGACGCGGAGCCGATACCGTCATGCCTGGGCCTGGGTACACTTCCTGCTGCACGGTCCGTCCGAAGCCCGCGAGGAACTGCAGTTGTTTCTGGCCGACATCCAGGCCCTCACGCCGCCGGGACTGCTGAGCCTCCGTCTCCGCCAGCGTCTGCCCGACCTGGACGCCCGCTTCGCGGCGCACTTCCGCAACTGGAAGCCGTAAGCAGCGTTCGAGAAATGACTGCCCTGTGTTTCTTGCCGATCATCACACGGAGTGTGATGGCTGCTTTGACGAGGCGACAGTTGTTTCTCGAACGCTGCTAAGGGGATTCGTTGCTGATGAGATGAGGGCGTCGGAACGAGGGCGATGGCGAAGGCTGGCTTCTGAGATCCCGGGACCTCCAGCGGGCCTCTACGCCGCGACGCGCTGCTCGCGATCGTCCGTATCCAGTTCATTCAGCCACTGCACCAATTCGCCCAGAACGGGTCGGCGCTCGGGGTGCTTGTCCAACATCGCGTCCAAGAGGCACAGGATCCCGTCGTCGAGCGTGGGATTGAAGGGGTGCGGATTGGGCGGGTGGTGGTGCAGTTGGGCTGTGACCAGCGCGGCAGGGTCGGTCTGCGGGAAGGGCAGGACGCCGGTGACCATGCGGTACAGCGTCACGCCCAGGCTGTAGACGTCCATGGCCGGGCCGAGTTCGTCCACGGAAGCAAAGGCTTCGGGCGCGCTGTACGCCAAGGTGCCCGCCAGCGCCGGCGCTTCGGCCTCGTCGGTCCGGCCGATTCTTCGCGCCAGTCCCAAATCGAGGAGCGTTACGTGGCCGGTCGAGCCCACGAAGATGTTTCCGGGTTTGACGTCCGAATGCACCCATCCCTCCGCGTGCAGGGCAGTCATCGCCTCGGCCGTCTGCCGCGCGATGCTGATCGCGTCGCTGCAGGACAGTCGCCGCTTGGGGGCCAACGCCGTTTCCAACGGCTGGCCTTCCAGGTAAGGCATCACGACGTAGTGCGGGGACCGATGGAGCCGCGCGGACAGGATGGACGTCAGGTTGGGGTGAGAGACCTGGCGCGCTACGACGGCCTCGCGCTGCAGCAAGCGGATCGCCAGCGCGTCGGGGGCGGTGGCGGGCTTGACCAGCTTGACGGCATAATCCGCCGGCGTGCCCGCGTCGCGGGCGGCCGGCCGGGCGCGATACACACGGCACCAGCGGCCCTCCCCCAGCAGTTCGGCCAACTGCCAGTTGCCGATGGAGGCCAGCCAAGGCGCAAAAGCGGCGGCCCTCGCGGTCGAATCAAGATCGCGGGATCGAGAAGCCATGAATTTGGAACGAACGAGTCTTTTTGGGTCCGCCGTTTGGGTCGAAACGGCGATCAGGAGCGATCACGCTGGAGGCTGAATTCGTCCGCGGTCGGCGTTTTCAACTGCCGCGCGATCGCCATCGCAGTGATTGGGTCTGTTGATTGAATCGGCTTGTTCATGCCGCAAGTTGAACCGGATGTCCGACGGCAAGGCAGAGGCGCCGGAGTTCTCCGCGGCGGGATACGGATTGCGAGTTGCGGGTTGCAGCTGGCAGCGCGAGATACGATTGGGATTGGAGATCTGCAAGCTAATCCAAATGCCCCATCTTGCTTTCGTTCCGCGAGCTGCTCTAGGACGACGTCCGTCGGTCGCGCCGCTCCGCAGCTCTCCGCATCAGCTCGTCCGCGATCACGCCTGCTAGCAGAACGGCGCCGATAATCGCAAACTCGAGCTTGTCCGGAATTCCCAGCATGGTGATAGCATTGTACAGCACTCGCATCACCGCCGTGCCGATGACGACGCCCAGAATCGATCCCTCGCCGCCTCGCAGACTGCAGCCTCCCAGCACGGCCGCGGCAATCGCATATAACTCGTAGAAGTTGCCATGCCCCGCCGGTTGGATTCCGTTCACGTCCAACGAAAACAGGATGGCCGCCACGCCCGCCAGCAGCGCGCACAGCACGTAGGCCAGTACGGTCATGGCCGACGTGTTGATGCCGCTGTACCGCGCGGCCTCCTCGTTCCGGCCCAACGCCAGCAGGTAGCGCCCGTAAATGGTCTGATTGAGAAACAGCCCAGCCAGGACCGCGATGACCAGCATCACCAGCAATGGCGCCGGAACCTGGACGCGATCCAAGGGAACCATCCCCAGCAGAAGGAGCGCGCCCGCCGATGCGGTCAACAAGGTCGCCGACCGTTGGCCAAGCCCCGCCGTCCAATTCGCGGTCAAGAAGCGGGCGACGCCAAACATCAGCACCAGCAGTGGCACCGCCACCAACACGATTTTCCACCAAGCGAGGTCGCGATCGCCCGAGCCGGCATAGCCCAACCCGGCGACCAGCCACAACACCAGCAGGCCCGTCACGGCCAGCGCCTCGGCCCATAAGACGCCCCATGATTTCCGCTGCAAGGCCCTTAGGCTCAGCCCCGCAGCACCGCCGGCCGAGCCCAGCAAACCAACCCAAAACATGGACCTTTGCGTCCAACTCGGTGCACTCCTCGCCGCTTCAGCCAGACCGGGCAGCCACGACACGGCGCTGCAAAGCAAAAACGCCAATCCCACACACGTCAGACACCAGGGCGACACGACCCCGTCTTGGTCATCCTCTGCCGGGCGCCGGACCTTCCAGCGAAACAGACCCCAGGCAGCCAGAACCAGCCCCGCGACTGCCGTGAGAGACGCCAGCGAGCAGGGCCGGGCCGTGACCAGGGACTTCAACCCCTCGTAGCCCGTGCCAAAGCCCTGGGTCTGGTCGTCTGTGACCCAGCGGGCCAAACCGCGATAGAGCAGCAGGCCGCACAGTGTGACTACAAACGGCTGCAGGCCGACGCGCGTGATGAGCACGCCGTGCAGCAGGCCGATGGCAGCACAGATCTCCAGCATCCAGAACACGACCAAGGTCACCTCGGCCCAAGCGGGCAGCGGCACCTCGGGCAGCAGCCAACCGGCCAAGACGGACAACAAGCCGGCGCCGTAGAGCAAGGCCGGCCGTTTGCAGACGTGATACCGGCGTGCGACGTAGGGCAGCAAGTAAAGGGGAACGAACAGCGCCTGCAGGCCGCGGCGCCGGCTCTCCTGGAACGCCAAGCCGTGCAGCCAAACGGCGCCGCTGCACCACACGCCCAGACCGGTTCCGATCAACGTCCACGTCAGGACTCGTCCGGGCGGACCTTCGGCCATCGCGTGCAGGCCCATCGGCAGCAGGCAGCCGATCAGCCCGATGAGGGAGCCGATCGACAGATCGATGCCGCCCGTGATGATCACCAGCGCCACGCCGATGCTGATGATCCCGAACAAGGAGGTGCGGCGCAGCGTGTTCTGGATGTTGTAGGCGCTGAGAAAGTCGGGATTCAGCAGCGACGCCAGCGCGTAGACAAAAACCAGCAGGGCGAAGATGCCCAACGCTTTCTTCATGATCCCCTCGCCGCCGCAGAACCGCCGGTCGCCAAGTGCATGATCGCTTCCTCGCTGAGCGCCTCTCGCGGGAGTTCGCCGCTCAGACGTCCTTCGTGCATGACCAGCACGCGATCGGACATGCCCAAGATCTCTTCCAGTTCGCTCGACACGAACAAGATCGCCACGCCGCTTTCCGCCAGTCGTTCCATCAGTTCGTAGATCTCTTCCTTGGCACCCACGTCGATCCCCCGCGTCGGCTCGTCCAGCAGCAGGACGCGGGGCTGCATGGACAGCCATTTTCCGAGCACGACCTTCTGCTGGTTGCCGCCGGACAGGTAGCGGGCGAACTGGGCGGCGTGAGGCGTCTTGATATTCAGCTGCCGGATCATCTCGTCGGTGACCGACTGCTCGTAGCGGCGACTCAACACCCCCCATCGCCGGCAGTGGCCGCGCAGTCCGGCCAGGCTGATGTTCTGCCGGACGGTCATATCGACGATCAGGCCGTGCTGCTTTCTGTCCTCGGGCACCAAGGCGACGCCCGCCGCAATCGCGTCCGCGGGACCGCTGAACTTGACCGGCACGCCGCCGATCCGCAATTCGCCTCCCAGGGCGTGATCCACGCCGAACAAGACGCGCAGCAGTTCGGTGCGGCCCGCCCCGACCAGTCCGGACAACCCGACCAGTTCGCCCGCGCGAAGGAAGAAGTTCAGACGCTGGGCGGGATGCGCTGGAGTCGTTAGGTCCACGGCCTCCAGGACGGGCGGACCGGCCCCGCGAGGCCGCCGGCCGTAGAACTGCGAAATCTCCCGCCCGACCATCAGCCGCACCATCCGATCGTGGTCAATCTCGCCTCGTTTCAATTCCCCCGCGTTTTCGCCGTCGCGGAGCACCACCACGCGATCCGCCAACTCCTGCACTTCGCCCAAACGGTGTGAAATGTAGATCACGCTCACCCCGCGGCTCCGCACCTCTCGCACGACCCGGAACAGCGTCTCGGTTTCCTTGGCCGAAAGGCTGGACGTAGGTTCGTCCATGATCAGCAACCGGGCACTGACCGACAAAGCCTTGGCGATCTCGACCAATTGCTGCTTGCCGATCGGCAGCGTGCCGACGATCGCGGCCGGAGACACATCCAGTCCCACCATGCCGAGCACGACGGCGGACTGGCGGTTGATGCTCCGGCGATTCAGAATGCCCAGGCGATGCGGCTCGCGACCCAGAAAGATGTTGGCCCCGACGTCCAGGTTGTCCGCCAAGTTCAACTCTTGGTGAATCAACGCGATTCCCCGCGCGACGGCGGTCCGCACGCTGTCCAATCGCAAGGGCTGCCCGTCGAGAAACAGTTGGCCCGAGTCGGGCGGCATGATCCCGGCGAGGATCTTCATCAACGTGCTCTTGCCCGCGCCGTTCTCGCCCAGCAGCGCCAGGACTTCGCCACGGCCGACCCGCAGACCCACTTTGTGCAGCGCGCGAACGCCCGGGAACTGCTTGCAAATCTGGCGGGCTTCGAGCAGCGGTAGGTTGCCGGAGACGGTCATCGGGGACTCGGATTCGGGATGCGAGTTACGGGATGCGAGTTACGGGATACGGGGTGCGAGTTGCGGGATACGGGATACGCGATGCGAGTTGCGGGATACGGGATACGGGATACGGGATGCGAGATACGGGACGCGGGTTAGAGGACGTAGGACTCGCAGTTGACCTCCGATTTCTGATCTCCGACTTCCGGCCTCCGACTTCCGCCCTCCGATCACTCACGTCTACGGCGCTTCCGCCGCCGCCATCTTGGCCTTCAGGTCCTCCCAGAACTCGCGGACGTTGTCTTGGCGAATTTGCCTGGCGGGGACGTCGATGTACTTGTCTGGTGGAATGACGCTGTTGTCGCCGCGCGCCAAGGCGGCCAGGATCTCCACGGACTTGCGGCCGTACTCGTAGGGATTCTGGACCACGGTGCCGTAGATCTTGCCGTCCGCGATGCCTTGCAGATTGGCATCCTCTTCATCGAAGCCGACGATCTTGATTTGCCCGACTTTGCCCGCCTCCTCCACAGCCGCCAGGCACTGGGGAGCGTTGTAGGCAAACAGCCCCACCATGCAGCCCAAGTCGGGATACTTGGCGATGGCGTCCTCGGCCAGCGCCTTGGCCCTGCCAAAGTCGAATTGATCGGTCCGGGTGTCCAGCACCACGTACTTCTCGCCGCGGACGGGGTCGCCCAACTTGTCTCGTCGGGAGGGATCGGGTGAGCGGCCTGCGAGTTCGTCGATGACGCCTTGCCTGCGCACCTGGGCGTTCACCTGTTCCAGGCGACCGACGAAGATGATCACCGAGCCGCCGTCCGGCAGGGCCTCTTTGACCAACTGGCCGGCCATCCGACCGGCCATGTAATTGTCGGTGCCCACATAGCACAACCGATTCGTATCCGGGGCATCGCAGTCCTGGGTGATGACAATGGTCTGCTCGCACGCTTCGTTGATGAGCTGGGTCTGGTTGGCCGCGTCAATCGGGCTGATCGCCAAGCCGTCGATGCCGCGCGCCAGCAGATCCTCGATCATGCGTTTCTGGTCGGCGACGCCTCCGGGCGGCATGACCACCTCGCAGCGGACTCCGAACTGGCGCTCGCCAGCCTTGACCCCCGCCGCCGCCGGGTTCCAAAACGAAGCGATCCCGTTGGTGACGTAAGCCAAACGAATCTGGGCCGGAGTATCGGCAGGCTTCGGTGCTCGCACCACGCCCGGGGCCGTCCCTGATTCATGACATCCCCATCCAAATAGCACAACAACCAAGATCGCAGGCCGGAACGTAGCACTCTTGCAGGGGCGGAT
The DNA here is from genome assembly GCA_964486845.1 of uncultured Pirellulaceae bacterium. Lineage (GTDB taxonomy): Bacteria > Planctomycetota > Planctomycetia > Pirellulales > Pirellulaceae > Anammoximicrobium. The sequence continues at coordinate 9,023 of CAZAQY010000145.1, read as the reverse complement.
CATCGGGTTCGGTCTCCAAGAGGGAAGCGGGTTTTTCCCATCGCTGTTGTTGACTGCACTGCCAATGTAGTGGCTCCCGGTGAGGGCAGCAAGCCGGACGGGGCTGCGACGCTAGCGGGCTGTCATCAAATCAGCCTCACTGGTCGTCAAAAGCGCATCCGAATTTCGCGACGCGCGTCAGCCAGGCTTTTGCCAAGCGGTTCAGAAGTCGATAGAATAAGTAGGAGTGTGACGAATTTTCCGGTCACAGGAGCCGGGGGCACGCCCATTGCAATCTCTGCTGTCGTTCACGAGACTGTCCGTGGTGGACGAGTGACCGCATCTGAGGCGACACGAGTTGGCGCCGGCAAAAGGGCGAACCGATCACCGGTTTGAAACGGCGGGGGGGCCTTGGGGGCTGAATTTTCGGAAGGGGACAAGGACATGAGACGCCTGATGACCGCCATGACTGTGTTGGCTTCAGTAGCCGCGTTACTGGTGCCCGTGGGGTGCGGCGCGGCGGAAGCGGCGGGGCAAACCAACAGCGGGTCCGCAGCGCCTTGCACGTCTTGCCGGACGGACCGCAGTGGGATCAAGGTGGTCGGGCAAGACGTGAGCGGAACCACGGAAATCGTGGGACGCGGAACGGCCGCCAACGTGGCGGAGGAAAAAGCAGCCGCGGGGCAACCGGCGCTGCGGAGCCTTGCCGAAAAACGCCGCTGGCTGCGAGAGCAGGCGGCCAACGGAGTCGAGGATCGGCGGCAGGCCCAGCAGTTGCGGGCTCAAGTCGATCGCTTGACGCCGCAGCAAGTGGACGTGCTCACCAAGGCAGTGTTGGCCCAGCAACTGCCCGCCGCCGACCGGCAACAGCAGGTCCAGCAGGGACTCCTGCAGTTCGACCAGCAGCAACAGCAGTTGTTGCAGCAAGCCAATCAGGAATTGGCGCGGGCGCAGTACCTTCGCCAAGCCTTGCAGAACGAGTTGTGGTGGCGCAGCGCGGGCTACGGCGTGGGCCACATGCCCGTCATCACCTGGCTGCCGGAAGGCACTGCGTTTAGCGCCGGCGCAACCATCTCGCCCGACGGTCGCTACGTCCGCACCGCGATCAATCCGTTCTTCTCCAACGTCGGCCCCGTCTACACGTATGAGCTGAATACCGGCCGGACTCAACCGTGGCCGCCGCCGTCCGGCTATCAGACGAACAATCAGCCGCTGGGCTATCCGGCCTTTAACCACGCCGAAGCCTACGGCAACTCATGGCAACAGCGGCAGGAGCCCCCTCAGCGACAGCCCCGAGTCTGGCATGACGGCATTCGGACGCGGGTTGGAAACAATTGATAGGGTCGTCGAGTCGTCGCCGAAGTCGTGGGACTTTCGATTCGAGTTCCCAAGCTCCGCTTGGGGACCAGAACAAGTTACACGACTTCCGCCGGGACGCTGGTGGGGAAAGCAATTCGGAGCGTTGCGATCAACGCTGCGTCGGGCCTGTCGCCGTTTGCCTGTTTTGCCCAATCCCCCCAACCCTGCGGCGGAACTCGAAATTTCGCTCTTTCGCCAGCTGGCCAAAAACACTACGATGCCGCAGCAAGGACTACGGATAGGTTCCCGCGGAGACTTTCTGACTGCTGTCTGGCCCGACGCACGAAAACGAGCCCCGCGCCGATGACTCCGATCGGAGCCGATCTCATTTTCGCAGGAGTTTTCCCTGATGAACGGATTCGCGTTGCTGCTCGCCATGGCCGCCTTGAGCGTGGATTATGGTTGGCAGCCAGCCAGCGACGGACGGCTCGAGTACATCATCCAAATTGAACCGATCACGTTGATCGCCTTGCGCGAAGGTCAGGAGGTGGTCAGTCAGATTGATCCTTTGGTGCGCGACGTCCGGCGATTTCGCATTCGCGTGGGAACGGAAGTCGTGCCGCGCGTGGGAACTCCGGTTCAGGCTGCCGCCCCGACGTTTTCCGCTGCCGCTTCCGTTCCGCCGCCCGGAGTGACGTACGGTTGGCAGCCGGTCAACGAGCAGCAGGTGGAGTTGATCGTCCAGCTTTCGCCGGAACGGCTCGCGTCCCTGAAGAACGATCCGGTCGTGGGTGAGATTCCCGTCGAGTTGAGAAGTGTCGCCCGCGTGCGCATCCGGTCGGGCACCGCCAATCTGCCTCGGCAGAACGTGCCGCAGGTCGGACCACCCGTTACGGCCGGCGCCGCCGCCAGCGGTCAGAACCCGCAAGCAGCTTTCCCTCCCGCCACGGCGGATTCAGGCCGAACGCCGTACGGCACTGCGGTTCCAGGAAATCCGCAAGGCAATCTGCCGCCATCTGCCAACGCCCCCGTCGCCCCGTTGCCCAGCGGCCAGCCGGCGAACATGACAAACAATCCGGCGGGGGCCAGTGGTGCAGGCAACGTGGCGGGAGCGATCAACGCGAACAACCCCAACGGCGGCGCGAACACCGCCGGCGGTTGGCCGTCCGCCACGGTCGGCGATGCGGCGAACCCGCCGCGGTACAACTTTCCGGACAATCCGCCCGCCATGTCGCCGGCCGCGGACCCGAGAGCCGTTTCTTCTCCGAGCCCTGATTATTCGCGTCCCTCCGCGCCACTGAATCCGGCGAACGGTTGGCAGCCGCCCCCGAGCCAAAACTCGAATTGGCAGCCGTCAGCCCCCTCGTGGCAGACAGCGTCCGCACAGAATCCCTCGTGGCCCGCCGGGCAAGGGACGGCGCCGGGCGGCCAAGTCCCCGCCTCGTCGGCGTCTCTTCAGCAGCTTCCCGATCCGTCTGGTCAACCGGGGATGAGCGATCCCAACGGTTATCGCCCTAGGGACGGCTGGTCTGCGCCACAAGGCAACTACGCGGGCGCTCCACCGCCTGTCTCCCCATCTCCGCCTTGGGGCTCGCTGGACGATCGCTACGCGGCGGAGCGAGGTCAGCCGCCGATCGGTTACTCACCTGCCGCGTCCTCGAACTGGGGGCAGGCTACCGCGCCGACTCAGCCGCCTTCCTCGTCGTTCTCCCAGCCGTCCACGTGGCCGCCTTCCATCGGTCGCTCTCAGGCCCAGAGCGAAATGGCTTCCCCCTTCGCCGCCACATCCGCAGGGTTCGATCGTCGGTCCGGATCGTCGCAAGCCTCGACCGAGCGGACCTCCGGCGCCGATGAACTGGACTTCAATGACACGGTCTTTCTGGGCAAGGCGTCCAAGAAGAAATCCACCGACTTCTGGGACGAATTGGCGGCATCGGCGAATGATCCGGCCTTCGGTTTCCTGCGCGAAGGCAGCGTCGTGAGCGAATTGGCGGATTCCGACAGGCCCTGGTGGCCGCTCACGTTGGCCATGTTGGCCCTGTTCGCCTCGATGGGAGGCAACCTGTACATGGGCTGGATTGCCGTGGACGTCTACCGCCGCTATCTCGACATGGCCGAGGAAAGTGATGACGATCAGCCCTACGAGCCGCCACGCCGCCGGGAGCGCGACGAGGCGTGGGACGAGGGCCGCCCACGCCGCCGCGAGCGGGTTGCCGTCGAGGACTGAAAAAGTCCTCTTCGGCGTCATCAGGCAACACCGACAATTCATGGTCGATGTTCAGCCGGCAAGGTCTAATTCGGCGCCGGCGTCTTGTCGGGCGCTTTCTTCTTGTCTTCTTCCGGAGCGGGCACAAAGGGACCGGCGAAGGCATCGCAGATCGCCAGCACGTTCAGCAAACCGGCAATCATCGTGTACAGCGTCCCCAGATCGAATTGGCCGGCCAGCTTCGCGTGCCAGCCCGCCAGCTCGTCCTCCGCATTTTCTATGACCTCGACGGGAGGCGCCATGCGGCCACCGAACAATGGTTGCCGGCCGGACCGCACGAGTCGATTCTGGACCAAGGCCGGCAGTGCAGGCAGTCCTGCGCCCACTTGACACAGGTACTGCCAGCGGCGATCGTTCTCGGCCCACGAAGCGTAAACCACGTGCCCCTGCCCCAGAATCATTCCGATGCAGTAGGTGCTGAGTACGCACACCATGAACAACACGCCCTTGACGTGTCGCCCCTGATACAGGTGCCCGGCGCCCGGCCACAGCCAAGCCAGCAGCGCGGCAAGGACGGGATTGCGGAGATCGATTTCAATCGGCTCTTCGGAGTGGGATGTCGCTTCTTGGTTCGCCATGTTCAGGCCCGCCGCAAGCATTGAGGAAATGACTGCGGGCCATTGTAGCGGCCTTTTGGGGCAACGCCAGAGTACCGGGAAATCTCAGGTTTCTTCCAGGGCCCGTTCGAGGTACTCGATTTGCCCGCGGATGGAATCCAAGTTGGGATTCAGATCCAGTGCGCGGCGGAAACAATCCAGCGCGGCCAGCCCTTCGCCAAGTTCCAGATAGCAGTGCGCCATGCCCAAAGCGGCGGCGAAATGAAAGGGATTCAACTCCAGGGTCTGCTGGCAGTCGTTAGCGGCGTCTTCGTAGCGGTGAAGCCGGTAACTGGCGATCGCCCGCTGGTTCCAGGCCTCCGCAAAACGCGGCGCTTCGTCGATCAATTCCGAGGCCAGGGCATGGGCTTCGTCGAACTGATGTGCGCCGTTCAGGCGGACGATGATCCGCATCTGTTGCTGCTGGCGATCGCTGCCGTCCCGGCACCACAGGTCGAAAATTGCATTCTCGGCCAGGATGCGGACGACGCGATCCGAATCGTGCAGCGCCTGGGCCACCGTAGGGCTCGAACCGAAACCTCCCAAGTAGCCGAGCGCCAAGATGGCGCCGCGGCGCGAGAGATACTGGCCGTATACCGCCAGTCGCTCCAGGGTGGAGATCGAGTAGTACTTGGACAGGGCAAGAATGAAGCGGGCCGATTCCTCGTCGTCCAAGTAGCGCTGATACAGTCGATCCAAGAGTGGATGACGACGCTTGTCACTCACCGTATGTATTCCCTTTGGGCTGGGCGTGTCCGCGTGTGAGGCAACTCTCGTCGAGTTTAGTCCGAGCGGCTCGTGGTTACAACGGTTGGCGTTCGAGGCATCGAACAATTTCCGCACTTTCTTTGCCGCGCCGTTTCGGTCAGAATGAAAGCGGTATCCAACGGGTCTGTGACCTCTGGGCAGGAGGCAGAGAGTATGCCGCATAGAGAAGGCTTGACGACGTCCCCGCGCGTTAACGTCGCGAAGCAGTGGCTGATTCTGTTAGCGCCCTTTCACCTGCTACTTTCGGCACAGGCTATCGCGTGCGCGGCTGCCGAAGACGGCTGGAAGTCGGGGGCCGAGTTTGACTCGCAGCTCGACTTGCCGGCGAAGGTCCGCTGGGCCGGCGCCAACACGCTCCGCGGCGTGCTAGCGAGCCTGGCCGCCAACCAACGCGTGGCGATTTTCCTTGATCGACGAGTCGATCCCGATCAGCCGGTGGCTTTGGCGACGGAGGAAGTCCCCTTGCGGGATCTTGTTCGGCGACTGGCGGAGCATTTGAAACTCGGCGTGGGACGCGTCGGTCCGGTCCTCTACCTGGGACCGCCCGAGACAGCCCAAGTGCTCGGCACGGTGGCGGCTCTCAAAGAAGAAGAAGACCAGGCTTTGCCGTCCGCCCTGCGCAGCAAGCTCCGGCGGACCGAAAAGTTGAGCTGGCCTGAACTCGCAACGCCTCGGGACCTGATTGTGCGACTGGCCGCAGACGCGGGTCTGCAAGTCGATGGGCTGGAGCAGGTCCCGCACGATTTGTGGCCTCAGGTAGATCTGCCGCCACTGAATTTCCCTCAAGCCATGAGCCTGATTTTGGCGGGATTCGGGCTCACCTTTGATTACGCCCCGGAGGGCTCGTCGATTCGCTTGCACGCCCTGCCCGCCGAGGCGTCCATCACGCGCCGCATCCCGACGCGAGGCAGTCCCGCCTTGGTCGCCGCCGAAATCCGGCGGCGTTTCCCCGGCGTGCAGTTCACGATCGAAGGCGGCCATCTCGTTGTCGATTCCACGATCGAAGTCGCCGACGCCATTCGACGCCTGCTGGACGGCTCCTCGGCCCGGCCCAAGCCGCCGCCGGCGGCGGCCAAGGCGGAGAAACGCTACACGCTTCGCAAAACGACGGCGCCCCTGGGCGCGGTGGCCGACGCCGTGGCGAAGCAAGCCGGGCTGGAACTTCGTTTTGATCCCCGCGTCCAGGAGTTGCGGGACAAGATCGTGTGGATCGAGGTGCAGGACGTTACCTTGGATCAACTGCTGCGGATTCTGCTCGAGCCCGCCGGCCTGACCTATCGGATCGACCAGCAGACGCTCGAGATCCGTCCCGCGGCCTCTCCTTGATTCGGCCCGGCATCTGAGTCATTCGATCCCAAAATGCTGCAATCGGCGGAGGAACCGCGCGCGGGTCAGGCCGACCAGGCGGGCGGCTTTGGCCTTGTTGCCCCGCGCGCGGCGCAGGGCGCGCTGCAGCAACTCTTTCTCGATCTCCGCTAGGAACAAGGGCATCACGATCGTGTCGTCGGAGCGAAATGGATGGGAATCGGCTCCTGCTGCGGCGCGGATCTTCTCCGGCAAGTCGCCGGGCTGGACGAGCGGACCCGCCGCGGCTTCGCAACTCGCTTGAACCACGTCCGCCAACTCGTCCACGTTCTCGGGCCAAGGGTAAGCCGCGAGCTGATCCAAGGCTTCGGCAGTGAATCCCGACAGCTGCTTGCCGCCTTCCGCATTGCAACGCTCCAGAAAGAACTGGGCCAGCAGCGGCAGGTCTGCCAGTCGGTCCGCCAAGGGCGGAACGCGGATCTCGAGCGTACTGAGCGCAAAAGCCAAGTCGTCGCGGAACTTGCCCTGTGCGGCGAGGTCCGTCAGCGACCGGCGAGCCGTGGCCACGGTGCGGACGCCGAGTTCCCCGATGTTCAGGATCCCAGAAAGGGTCATCTGGGCGTCGGGAGGCAACTGGTCGACTTCCAACAGCAGCAGGGCCGCCGGCCGCTCGACCTGCAACGGGGCGCAACTGGCCACGAACGAACTGATCGTGGTCTGGAGCAGTTCCGCGTCCAGCAGACTACAGGCCAGCGGGGCCAGTGGCGAAGCCGGTCTGCCGCGGTAGTGAATTGCCCGAGCGATGTACTCGCGGCCGCTACCGAGCGGTCCCACGATCAGCACGCGAACGTCGACGCTGCGAGCTAATTGGACTTGCGCCCGCACTTGAACAATGGCCGGGCTTTCGCCGACGATCTGGCTAAGCGGCGCGTATCCGAAGGACTCCTGCAAAACCTCTCGCAAACGCCGGTGCAGTTCCAAATCGCCGACTTCGCCGCCGGCCCGTGGGGGCGAACTCGCCGAACCCGGATGGTGGACGACGACCACGACGCCCAGACAGGCCGCCGCATCGTCGCCCAACGGCAGACAATCGGCCGGTCGAGTCTGCCATTGACCGGCCGAATCAAGTCGAGCCGCGTCGAACGTCGTTGGCCGGCCTTGAAAAGCCTCGGGAGGCGGGCACAGTCCGTGGACCGAATCAGCACTGCCGTCGCTGCGGTAACCCGGTTGGTAATCGCAGCGACGTCCCAACAGGGCGTCAGGGTTCAGCCCCGTCCAGGTCGAACAAGCGTCATTTGCATAGACGATCGTGCGCGCGGCGTCCAACGCGTACACCGGCTGCGGCGCCGATGCCAGCAGCCGCGACAATCCCGCGATGTGCGAACGGGTGCGAGCCATTTTTTGGAATCCCAAGTCCCCACGTCAGCCGTGATTCTAGCCCAGCGCGACCACCGGCTGCAACCAAAGCGGATGGCAACCTTGTCGACCGCCTTGTCCCCAGCTTGCCGCACGAACTGGAGGTCCTGGCTTGTGATCCCTCGACTTTTTTGCGCGTTCAATTAAAAAATGCACATTTGCCGTGCCCCTACTTGCATTTCCTTCGGGACTTGTTAACCTGCGTTAACTTTGTTAACTGTGGACAGCTGGGGCAACTGGGGCGGCAATTCGAGGGGCAGTGGTTTCTACCGTGCGATTCTTCGCGCATCTGATCGGTGTGTTCGCCGTTTTTTGCCGCGAATGACGCCTCGCCGCAGCTTGTCCAGAGGGGTTGCTGGGCATGTTCGCATTGAATCTCTGCGCGCGGTTTCTCCAAACGTTCCCTGATGCGGGTCTGCGCTTGAGATTCAAGTCTGCGCCGCGGGTCCGTAAGTCGCAGGACTTGGCTGAGCCCACCGGGAAGCACGCGACCGGCCACCGCAATCCCCTTCTGGCGCAAAACGTCACGTTCGCAACTTGGTTTTTGCCTACTTTGAGGAGGACTTCACGATGTTACGACTTGTTGTTTCGTTGGTTATGGTGGCAACGTGTTTTGCAGTACCGATCACCGGTTGGGCCACTGAGGTCGTGCCGGCTCCCGTGGTTCGCGACGTGTTGCTGAACCTGTCGATTGACGACCTGAAGATGGAGACGCCGGTGCAGTTGAAGCGCCAAGGTCAGGGAATCCTGGCAGAGGACGTCAAACCGTTGCCGGAGGCCCTGCAATTTGAGGTTGTCATCAAGGGCGCCCATGCGGACATCCCCGTGTATTTCCCCGTGCCGAAGAACAGTCCCGTCTGTGCCGCCTACGAGGAGTTCATTAAGACCGACCCGTCCAAAGTTCTGGCCACGTTGTCCGAAGTCAAGATGCCCTTTGTGCGAGTCGTCGCCGTGCGGGCAATGTACGTGTACGAGGCCTATGATGAAGGCGAACTCAAGAAGTGCAAACCCACCTGTGAATGGCTTCCGTTCTATGAGGTATTCTTGCCCGCCGCTGCTTGCGCCAAGCCGGTGATGGTGCCCGTCCCGCAAAGGGACAAGGCGCTGCACGCCCTCGCCAAACGTGCGGTAAACAAATCGCTGGGGCCGTTGGAGGTCGTGGAAGTCCTGCAGCTGAGCGGTGACAAGTGCAAAGTTTACTGCCCCACTAGCATGACGTGTGGCCCGTGTGGGCGTCCTCACGCCGCCCATGTCGAGGTCTGCTGCGGCCCACCCAAGGAGACCATCGAACCGCAGCCGGCACAGGAGTAAGTGCCTGTCCAGAAACAGACAGCCCGCTCCTCCGGCAGCGAGACTTTTCTCCGGAGTTTTCTCCAGCCCCGGACAAAAGCTGC
>CAZAQY010000144.1:0-21426 GCA_964486845.1 uncultured Pirellulaceae bacterium | reverse complement strand
CGCTGGAACCGTTCTACGTCGACGTCAACAAGGCGACGCTGGTCATCGGCGGCGGCATCGCGGGCCTGCAGGCCACGCTGGAACTGGCCGACGCCGGCTATCCCGTGTACCTGGTGGAACGGCAACCTTCGATTGGCGGCCACATGGCGCAGTTCGACAAGACCTTCCCCACGCTGGATTGCTCGGCGTGCATCCTGACGCCCAAGATGTCGGAGGCGGGTCAACACGAGAACGTCAAGTTGCTGACGTATGCCGAGTTGGAAGAAGTCAGCGGTTCGGTGGGCAACTTTAAAGTCAAGATCCGCCAGAAGGCCAGGCACGTCGATTACGACAAGTGTACGGGCTGCGGAATCTGCGTGGAAAAGTGCCCGCGCAAGGTGCTGGACACGGAGTTCGAGGCCGGCATGGGCAACCGCAAGGCGATCTACATGCCTTTCCCACAGGCCGTTCCGCGGATCCCCGTGATCGACACCGAATCCTGCATCTGGTTCGAGCGGCAGAAGTGCCGGGCCTGCGAGAAACTGTGCCCGACCAACGCCATCGCTTTCGATCAGCAGGACGAAATCATCGAAGTCAACGTGGGCAACATTATCATCGCCACGGGCTGGAAGCCGTTCGACTGCAAGACCATTCCGCAGTACGGCTATGGGCGGCTGGCGAACGTGTACACGAGCCTGGAGTTTGAGCGGTTGTGCAACGCGGCCGGCCCGACCAACGGCAAGATCGTGTTGCGGGACGGCAAGACCGAGCCGAAGTCGATCGCGATCATCCACTGTGTCGGCAGTCGCGACACGCGGCACAATCCGTATTGTTCGGGCATTTGCTGCATGGCCTCGCTTAAGTTCGGGCACCTGGTGCTGGAGAAAACGCAAGCCGAGGTGTACTCGTTCTACATCGACATGCGGACGAACCAGAAGAACTACGAGGAGTTCTACCAGCGACTGCTGGGCGAAGGGATGCACTTTGTCCGCGGCAAGGTTTCGGAAGTGACCGACGCTGCGCGGCTGCCGTCCGAGCAGGGCAAGCTGATCGTGCAGTGCGAGGATACGCTGATCGGCAAGCAGCAGCGGTTCCCGGTGGACATGGTGATCCTGATGGGAGCGTTGGAGCCCCAGGCGGACGCCCGCGAGATGGGCCTGAAGTGCGGCATTTCCTGCAGCATGGACGGCTGGTACACCGAGCGGCATCCGAAGCTGGACCCGGTGGCCACCATGACCGACGGGATCTTCGTGGCCGGCGTGTGCCAGGGCCCGAAGGACATTCCGGCCTCTGTGGCGCAAGGCGCTGCGGCGGCCGCCCGCGTCGCCGGGATGATCACCAAGGGCAAAGTGATGATCGAGCCGGTGGTGGCCACGATCAACGACGATGCCTGTTCGGGCTGTAAGATCTGCAACAATATGTGTCCGTACAACGCCATCGAGTTCCTGGAGGACCGGGGCGTCAGCCACGTGATCACGGCCTTGTGCAAGGGCTGTGGCACCTGCGTTTCCGCCTGCCCGGCGGGGGTGATCACGGGAGCGCACTTCAACAACCAACAGATCGGCGCGGAAATCGAAGGCGCTTTGTGGGATGCCCTGCAACCCGCCGGCGCCGCGGCTTCCCAACCGGAGACGGTAGCAGTCTAGTAGGATGGCTCTCCGAGCCGTCCGGGACGGGTCGCCAAACCCGTCCGACATGGGTCGCGGTGATCACGCCGCGCAACGGAGGATCATGATCGATGAGTAACGTGGACCCCAACTTTGAACCGAAGATCGTCGGTTTCTTCTGCAACTGGTGCTCGTACCGGGCGGCGGACCTCGCCGGTTCGGCCCGCATCACGCACGCCCCGAACGTCCGCACGATCCGCGTGATGTGCAGCGGCCGCGTGGATCCGACGTTCATCATGAAGGCCCTCTCGCTGGGCGCGGACGGCGTGCTGATCGCCGGCTGCCATCCCGGCGAGTGCCATTACATCGAGCAGAACTACAAGGCCATGCGGCGGTTCCACATGCTGCGGCACACCCTGCGGGCGATGGGCGTGGAAGACCAGCGCGTCCAGTTGGTCTGGGCCTCCGCAGCCGAAGGCCAGCAGTTGGCCGACGCCATCGACAAGATGGTGGCCGAGATCAAGCAGTTGGGACCGCTGGGCTGGTCCCAGAACTGGGAAGAGAACGGCCAGCGGCTGAAGGCCCTGGAAGACATCGTTCACGAACATCAAGAGGCGATGGAGGTACCGGTATGAGTGGGACAAACGGCAAGGGCAAGCTGGCCATCTACTGGGCGGCGTCCTGCGGCGGCTGCGAGATCTCGATCCTGGGCATCGACGACAAGATCCTGGAACTCGCCAAGGCGTTCGACATCGTCTTCTGCCCCTGCATCGCCGACGGCAAGGTGTCGGACGTCGAGAAGATGGCGGACGGCGAAATCGACGTCTGCCTGTTCAACGGCGGAATCCGCACCAGCGAAAACGAGTACATGGCGCAGCTGCTGCGCAAGAAATCCAAAGTCCTGGTGGCCTTCGGCTCCTGTGCCACCGAAGGCTGCATCCCCGGATTGGGCAACCTGCACAGCCGCCAAGCGATCTTCGACAATGCGTATCAAGAGAGCTTCTCGACGGAGAACCCGGACCGGGTGCGGCCCCAAACCAAGACCCCGGTTCCGGAAGGCGCGCTGCACCTGCCCCTGTTCTACGAGACTCTCAGGACGTTGGATCAGACCGTCAAGGTCGATTACTACCTGCCGGGCTGCCCGCCGGAATCGCCGAAAATCTGGGAGGCGCTGCAAGCGGTCATAGGCGGCAAACTGCCGCCGCCGGGCACGGTCATCGGCGCCAACACGACGGTCTGCGACTCCTGCCCGCGGACGCGCAGCGAGAAGAAGATCAAAGAATTCAAGCGGACCTGGGAAGTGATCCCCGACGAAACAACGTGCCTGCTGGAACAGGGCATCCTCTGCTGCGGCATCGCCACGCGAGGCGGTTGCGGCGCCCTGTGCCCGCAGGTCAACTCGCCCTGCATCGGCTGCTACGGCCCCAACGACGACGTCGAGGACTACGGGGCGCGGTTGTTCAGCGCGCTGGCGTCCGTGATCGATTCTCAAGATCCCAGGGAAATCGAAGAGATCATCCAGAAAGGTATCCCAGATCCGGTCGGTACGTTCTACCGGTTCAGCCTGGCCGGCAGCCAGTTGCGGCGGAGCAAGCGGGTGGCGGCGAGCTAAGACGAGTCGTTTAACCGCGACCCAGCGGGGAGCGCGTCGCGGATGTCCGGACCAACCCACGCGCTCCCACACCCGGCGACGGGTACCCGGTCGCGGTTAAACGAAAAAGAAGACATTCAGACTTCAAGTGATGGGCGTAAGGACCAGATCATGAAACGCATTTCCATCGATCCGATCACGCGATTGGAAGGTCACGGCAAGATCGACATCTTCCTGGACGACCAGGGAGACGTGGCCAACTGCTATCTGCAGATCCCCGAACTGCGCGGCTTCGAGAAATTTTGCGAAGGCCGCCAGGTCGAAGACCTGCCGAACCTGACCCAGCGCATCTGCGGCGTGTGCCCCGAAGCGCACCACATGGCGGGGACCAAGGCGCTGGACGCCGTGTTCCGCGTCGATCCGCCGCCCGCGGCCAAGAAGCTCCGCGAGTTGCTCTACAGCGTGTTCTGCGCCACGGACCACACAACCCACTTCTACGCCCTGGGCGGCCCGGACTTCGTGGTCGGCCCCACCGCTCCCAAGGCCGAACGGAACATCCTGGGCGTGATCAACAAAGTCGGCATGGAAATCGCCGGCAAAGTGCTCAAGATGCGCCGCGACGGCCACGCCATCATCAAAATGATGGGCGGCCGGGCCATCCACCCGAACTGGGGCGTTCCGGGCGGCGTGAGCCGCGGGATCAACGAAGAGCAGCGGAAGGAAATCGAGCAATTGGGCCGCGACGCGATCGAGTTCGCCAAGTTCTCGCTGCAGCTGTTCGCCGACGTGGTGCTGAAGAACACGGAGTACGTCGAACTGATCAAGAGCGATGCGTACACTCACCAGGTCTACAACATGGGCACCGTGGACGCCAACAACCACGTCAACTTCTACGACGGCAAGATCCGCGTCGTCGGGCCGGACGGCAAGGAGCGGTTCAAGTACGACGCCAAGGACTACCGGGATTATGTCGCGGAACGCGTCGAGCCGTGGTCGTACTTGAAGTTCCCCTACTTGAAGAAAGTCGGCTGGAAGGGCTTCGTCGACGGAGTCGAATCGGGCGTCTACCGCGCCACGCCGCTGTCGCGGTTGAACGCGGCCGACGGCATGGCCACGCCGTTGGCCAACGCCGAGTACCAGCGGTTCTACGACACGCTGGGCGGCAAACCGGTACAACCCACGCTGGCCACGCACTGGGCCCGGCTGATCGAGATCCTCTACGCCACCGAGAACTGGGTGCGGCTTGCGACCGATCCGGAGGTGACCAGCAAAGATTACCGGGTGCTGCCGACCGAAACGCCGACCGAGGGCGTGGGCTGCGTCGAGGCGCCGCGCGGTACGCTCACCCACCACTACGTCACCGACGAACGGGGCATCGTGAAGAAGGTCAACCTGATCGTCGGCACGACCAACAACAATGCCCCGATCTGCATGTCGGTCAAGAAGGCGGCTCAGGGCCTGATCAAGAAGGGCAAGGTGACCGAGGGGCTGTTGAACATGGTCGAGATGGCCTTCCGGGCCTACGACCCCTGTTTCGGCTGCGCCACGCACAGCCTGCCCGGCCAGATGCCGCTGGAGGTCCGCTTGCGCGATCCGCAAGGCAACGTCCTCGACCGGCTCACGCAGTACATGGGCTAGCTGGCTGTGCCATCGAAATATCCGGCGACGGGCAAAACCTTAATCATCGGCCTGGGCAACCCGATTGTGGCCGACGACAGCGTGGGCCTGCGCGTCGCGGCGGAACTTAGGTCGCTCCTGACCGGGCGGCCGGACGTGGACGTGACGGAGGACTACTGGGGCGGACTGCGGCTGATGGAACGGATGATCGGCTACGATCGGGCGATCGTGATCGACGCCATCCGCACCGGCGCGCCGCCCGGCACGATTCACCACCTGACGACGGCGTCCGTGCCCACGCAGAAAAGCGCTTCGGCCCACGACGTGAACTTGCCGACGGCTTTGGCATTCGGCCGCCGTGCTGGCGTTCACTTGCCGGCGGACGAAGATGTCCGCTTGATCGGAATCGAGGCCGACGATCTAATCAACTTTAGCGATGAGTGTACGCCGGCGGTGACGGCGGCGATTCCCCACGCGGTCCAGGAAGTGCTCCAACAACTCGACTCCATGCTGGAAGGACAGAAACCATGATTTCCCCCGAACAACTGCGGCGTTATCCGTTCTTTTGCTGCATCAGCGAGGAGGCTTTGAAAGAAGCCGCGATGATCTCCGACGAGGTGACCGCCGAGGCAGGCAGAACGTTGTTCAGCGAAGGCGACCGGGCCGATACGATGTACATCCTGGTGGACGGCGAGGTCGATATCAAGTACACGCTTGGCAACGGCGAACAACGGACCATCGACACGCTCGTGGCCGGGGACATCGTCGTCTGGTCGACGCTGGTCGAGCCCCATCGCTGCACGGCCACCGGCGTCACCCGCAAGCCCTGCAAGCTGATCTCGATCAACGGCGCAAAGTTGCGTGAGTTGTGCGAGAAGAACCACGACCTGGGCTACCGCATGCTGATCTCCGTCACCCAACTGCTGGCCGCGCGTCTGGACGGCGCCCGCGTGCAACTGGCGACGGTGTAGCCAGGCGGAGAGTGGCCAACACGATGGTCATCGTGGTCAGGCCACAATCAGGCTTACGGTCGATCACAAGCGCGCTATCGCTCTTGGCGTTTCCTTCACTGAGCCGTCTCCGAGCAATCAAGCGAGGGAATCAAGACCGGGAACTACTAGCCTGCCGCCCTGCAAGTTGCTTATACTTCAGGCCACGCGCCGCTGAGCGGCGGAGAAGGGACGGCCGCCATGAAATGCCCTTACTGCCAAGTCGACTATGATCGAGTGATCGACACGCGGCCCAGTGAAGACGGATCGGCGATCCGCCGCCGCCGGGAGTGCGCGAAATGCCTGCGGCGATACACGACCTACGAACGCTACGAGCCGACGACGCTGAAGGTCGTCAAGAAAGACGGCGTGCGGGAGCCTTTCGAGAGAGACAAGATCCGCCGTGGCCTGGAGAAGGCGTGCTGGAAGCGCCCGGTGAGCGACGAGCAGATCATGATGGTGGTCAACGCGGTGGAGCACGGGGTCACCGACCGGTTCGACGTGGAAGTGGACAGCCATACCGTGGGCGAGATGGTGATGGAGCACCTGCGGAAGCTTGACCAGGTCGCCTATGTCCGCTTTGCCAGCGTGTATCGCCAGTTCAAGGACGTTCGAGACTTCGTCGATGAATTGCAGCCCATCCTCCAGGAGCAAAGCGCCGCCTGGGAGGCACGGGCGGCGCCAAACTCCGGGACCGGCGGAGGCAGGTGACCGGACTTCTGAAAATCAACACCGTTTTCCAACAGAAAGGAAGGTTAGCTGTCATGCAACGACGTCGGTCTTTTCTCCTCGTTTTGTCCGTCGCGACGCTGGCCCTGTTCCAGGTGGCCCAGGCGGCCGAAACGCCGCTGAAGGTGCTGATCATCGGCGGGCAGAACAACCATGATTGGGCTCGATCCACGCCCTACATGGAAAAAGTCCTGAACCGCTCAGGCCGCTTCCAAGCGACCGTCGGCAACGCGCCGGGAAGAGACGCCACGCCAGCGGATTGGGATGCGTGGCAACCCAAGTTCGCCGACTTTGCTTGCGTCGTGCTGGACTACAACGGCCAGATGTGGCCACAGCGCGCAAAAGAAGACTTCGTCAACTACGTGCGTGACGGCGGCGGCGTGGTCGTGATCCACGCGGCGAACAACTCCTTCGGCGGCTGGAAGGAATTCGAACAGATGGTCGGCCTGCTGTGGCGGGGCCGCGATGATGGCGCCAGCCTGTATGTGGACGACGACGGCAAGCTGGTCCGGGAGGAACCGGGCCAAGGCCGCGGCATGGGACATGGCGGCCAGTACGACTGGGTGATGACCGTGCGGGACACCGAGCACCCGATCACCCGCGGCATGCCGGTCACGTGGATGCACAAGCATGACGAACTGTACCACGGCCAGCGCGGGCCGGCGGAAAACGTGCATATCCTGTTGACCGCCTTCTCCGATCCCGCGCCGGGGCGCGGCGGCACGGGCAAGAACGAGCCCATCGTGTGGTGGATCCCGTACGGCAAAGGCAGGGCCGTTACGAACCTGATGGGCCACGTCGGCCAGTTGGGCAGCATGGAATGTGTGGGTTTCCAAACGGTGCTCTGCCGCGCTTGCGAGTGGGCGGCGACGGGCCAGTGCATGACGCCGATCCCCGCCAACTTCCCCACGGCCAAAGCCACCAGCACGGCGCCGTAGCGGAGACCGGCGCAGGGCCCCGCCTGACGCGGTGGCCCGTGCCTCGCGGTTCGGCGACTTCACTCCCCCGCCTTGTTCTCCACCGCCCACATGTAGTGTTGCGACGCGACGTACAGCACGCCGTTGGCCACGACGGGCGTGGTGTACATGGGGTTGCCGAGCTTGATCTCGCTCAGCAGTTTCGGCTCGCGGCCGGCGGCCATCACGTAGAACATCTTTTGGCTGTCGAAGTACAGCTTGCCGTCCGCCACCAGCGGGCCGCCCCAGGTTTCGGCTTTGGTCTCGTGGACCCATTGGCACGTGCCGGTGCCGGCATCCAGACAGTGCAACCGGCCGGCGATGTCCACGATGTAGACCAGGCCGCCGGCGACGGCGGCCGTGGCAATCGTGCGGTCCAGACCGTCGTAGCTCCAGATTTTGCCGCTGGTGGTGATGTCGCCCCGCTTCGTCGCGTCGATGCAGTGCAACATCCCCTTGCCGCGTCCGTGCGCCGGGTCTTGGCCCAGGGCGATAAAGACGCGGCCCTCGTGGCACACCGGAGTGCCGATCAGTTGGCTGGGTCCGATGTACGTGCCGTCGTTCTTATTCGGGCTGTCTTTCTTGCGTTTGTCCCCCGCATAGTACGGAATCGGCTTGCCGTCGCGGTACTTGTACTCGGGCGGATTGCAGTCGTAGGACCAGAGCTTTTTCAGCGGCACCGGCTCTTTGGGCAGGCCCTCGACGGCCTCGAAAGCGTAACACACGCCGTCGCCGCCGCCGACGATCACCTGCGTCGCGTCCCCGACGCGCCCCAGCGCTGGCGAGCACCACTGGCAGTGGTACAGGCGAGAACTGAGGCCGACGTCTTCATAGGCCGCTAGGCGGCCCGTGTTCTTGTCCAACGCGGCAAACGCGGGCGCCTTCGGAGCCAGCACTTTGTCGTGCGCCGGATCCACGCCGTTGGAGGTCGACAGGTAGGCGAGCGAGCCGTGAATCAGCACCGAACAGCTGGCCGTATCGTGGGGGCGGATGCCGAGGTCGTCGATCAAGTCGCAGCGCCAAATGATGTCCGCATCCGCCGGGTCCAACTTGACGGCGGGCGCGTCTGACCCGGCAAGGTACTGCCCCTCGTCCATGAACGGCCCGTCGTTGCCGTCCTCCAGTCCGCCGGCGTCCAGACAAAGGACTTCGCACGCACAGGTCACAACGTACACCCGGTCGCCCTCGACAGTAGGCGACGAACAGACGCCCAGGTGCTGGTGGCCGTACAGCAGTCCGCGGGGCACCTTGGTCCGTTGCGGCACGGCCAGCCGCCAGAGCAGCTTACCGGTCGCCTCGTCGAAGCACTGAACCAGTCCGCCGCGAGTCCGTTTCAGCCGCTCGTCGCCCGCCAGGTTCATATCGTCGGTCCCCACGTACACGCGACCGTTGGCGATGGTCGGATTGCCGTAGGTGGCCGAGCCGAGCTTGACGACCCATTTGACGTTCTTCGCCGACTCCGGATCGATCCCGCCCGCGCGTTCCCGCGTGCCGCGCGAAAACGACTCCGGCAAGCCGGTTTCGTCAGACACCATGTTCCGCTCGGCGTGCCCGCCCCACTGCGGCCAATCGCCGGCGCGGCTTATGCTGACGCAAACGAACAACGCGAGCAGGCCCGCAAAAACCAACGGAATCCAAAATCGGCGAACGAGGATCGAAGTCATGTGAGACAATCTCCCAGCGCGGCAACGGCCGCAATTCAATCTCAAATCTGAGATCTCAAATCTCAGATCTCAAATCTCAGATCTCAGATCTCAAATCTCAGATCTCAAATCTCAGATCTCAGATCTCAGATCTCAGATCTCAGATCTCAGGTCTGAGATCTCAGGTCTCAGATCTCAGGTCTCAGATCTCAGGTCTCAGATGCCAGATGTCAAATCGTAAATCCGAAATCGCAAATCTGAAATCCCAAATCCCAAATCCCAAATTAGAAGTCTGAAATCGCAAATCTGAAATCCCAGATATCGGACCTGAAACCTGAAACGAACCCTTAACCAATCCCGTACAGCGGTTCAAACTTGCGCCGCAGTTGGTCCAGCAGCGGCTGGGGCGACAGGGGTCGGCCAGTGACGCCGGTGACCAACTGGGAGGCCGTGAAGCACTGACCGCGAGCGTGGATACGGTCCCGCAGCCATTGCCAAAGCGGCGCGAATTCGCCGCGGGCCACCAGTGGCTCGACGCCGCCCAAGTCCGCGTCGGCCTGCTGGAAGAACTGGGCGGCATACAGGTTGCCCAGGGTGTACGTTGGAAAATAGCCGACCAGGCCGGCACTCCAGTGGATGTCCTGCAGCACTCCGTCGGCATCGTTCGGCGGTTCGATGCCCAAGTAGCCGCGGTACTTTTCGCGCCACGCGCCGGGCAGGTCGGCCGCGGCCAGCTCGCCGCTCAGCAACGCCCGCTCCAGTTCGAAGCGGATGATGATGTGCAAGTTGTACGTCGCTTCGTCCGCTTCCACACGGATCAAGCTCGGCCGCACGTCGTTCACGGCGAAGTGGAAATCGTCCAGCGACACGTCGGCCAGCGCATCGGGGAACTGCTGTTGCGCCAGGGGAAAGAAATGCCGCCAGAAGGCGTGGCTGCGGCCCACGGCGTTTTCCCATAATCGCGACTGCGACTCGTGAATCCCCAGCGACACGAACGTGCCTGGCGGCAGGCCGTAGAACTCGGTCGGCAGGCCCTGATCGTAGATGCCGTGTCCCGCTTCGTGCAGGATTCCAAAAAAGGCGCTCGGGAAAAAGTGCTCGTCATACCGCGTCGTGATCCGGCAATCGTGCGGGCCCATGCCGGCGCAGAACGGATGATGGGTCACGTCCAGCCGCCCGCGCTGGAAGTCGAACCCGATGGCCGTCGCCGCCTGCCTGCCGAACGCCTCCTGGGCCGCCACGGGATAGCGGCGTCGAAGGATCTCGCGATTCGGCTTCTTGCCGCTGCCGGCCAGCGCGGCCACCAGCGGAGTCAGTTGCTCGCGCACTCCCGCCAGCACGCCGGCCACCTCGGCCGTGCGGGCCTGCGGTTCGAAGTCGTCCAGCAACGCGTCGTAGGGCTCGTCTGCATAGCCCTGGGCTTCCGCCTGCTGACGTTTCAGTCGGTAGATTTGCTCGACGTGCGGCAGGAAAGACGCAAAATCGTCGTTCCTGCGAGCCTCGGTCCAGGCCTGCTGGCCCAAGACGCAGGCCCGAGTCAGCTCTTCCACCAGACTCCGCGGCAGCTTGCAACGTTTCTCGTAGTCCCGCCGCACTTCTCGAATGGTCGTACCCGATGGGCTGTGCGGGTCGGAGGCCAAAGGACTGTCGGCCAACTCGCCGAGCCACGCGCCGATCTGCGGATCGGTGCGCCGGCTGTGTACCAGGCCGGACAGATACGTGATCTGCTCGGCACGGTACGGTCCCGCCCCCGCCGGCATCATCGTCCGCTCGTCCCACCCCAACAACTCCTGAATCGATTCGATCATCGCTGTTTGACGGACGAAGGCACACAATTGGTCGTAGGTTGCAGTCAGAGATGGATCCATCAGTTGCTCCTCGAATGTCGTGGCCTGAGCCCGGTGTACGCGCTAATCTGTCTGTGCTTCCAAACCCAACTCCTTGAGGCTCTGTCTCACTTCCGCTTCTTCCAGCAGCCGCCGGAACGCGACGACCGCCGGCCGCTGGGTCCGGGACTTGGGAACGACAAAATCGTACTGCTCATGCGTCAGGGGAAGGAAGCCCAAATCGGCCTGATCCGCGACGCGGCGGATCGCGACGCCCCAATCGGCGCGGCCTTGAGCGACGGCGGCGGCGACGGCGTTGTGGCTGCGGGGCTGAATCGCGTAGCCGGACGGGCGAGCCCCGGCCAACAGGCGATCGATCAGGATCCGCGTGCCGCTGCCCTGGTTGCGGTTGACCATGACGCAGGAGGGGTCCTGGGCTGCGGCCGCGACGGCCTGCCGTGCCTCGCGGCCTTCGAACCGATCGTCGCCTCGGCGGAACAAGACTCCTTGCAGGCGACCGTAGCCGAGAATCAACTCCAAGTCGTCGGTCAGGAAGGGGCGGTTGTACTGGCCGGTTTGCGGGTCCAACAGGTGCATGCCCGCCAAATCGCATTCCCCGCGGCGAGCGGCGTCCAGGCCCGCTGTCGAGCCGACTGCCAGAAACTTGGTGCGAAACCTCAGATCCTGCATGCGGCCCAGCAGGTAATCCAGTCCGATGCAGTGGCTGCCGATGACGACCAGGTCCGCCAATCGCATATCACGGCCCAAGAGATGCACGTCAACGATACTGCCGGCCGCGACGATCTCGACGTGGCGTCCGATGGTCACAAAACCGTCGGCGCAACTGAACGTGGTGACCGACCCGGAGCCCTTGCCCATCGGATACGCTGCCAGCGCGACGTCGCCCGCGGAGGCACCCGGGCGCTCGACCAATCCGACCAGCATGTACTCGGTACGGCCGATCTCCGAGTTGATCTTCACAGCCAGACGGGCCTGGACCACCGTCCGCGCTTCAGCCGGCCGGCCCGCCAAGGCTCGAATCACGGGCGCCACAAACTCGTGGAACGTAAAGATCGCGGACGTGGGGAAGCCGGGCAGGACCACGACGGGCTTGGTGCCGCTGGCGGCCAGGCAGATCGGCTTGCCCGGCTTTAGCGCGACGCCGTGCGCGACGATGCCCGGATCCGTCACTTCGCTGACCACGCGATACGACAAGTCGCCTTGCCCTTTGCTGGTGCCGCCGGACAGCAGCACCACGTCACCGATGCTCAGAGCCCGGCGGAGGGCCTGTCGCAGGATATCGACGTCGTCAGGCACGATGCCCATTTCGATCGGCTCTCCGCCCAACTCGCGGACCGCATCGGCGATGATGCGGGCGTTGGAGTCATAAATCTTGCCGAGTTGCATCGGCTCGCCCGGAGCGACGATCTCGTCGCCGGTCGAAAGGACGGCGACTCGCGGCCGCCTCCAGACGGCGACCTGGCTCACGCCGATGGCCGCCAACACGCCGGTCTCACGGCTGGTCAGCACGTCGCCGCGCCGCAGCACCGTCTCGCCCGCGCCGATGTCCGTGCCGGCAAACGAGACGCCCGCGCCCGGCGTCACCGCGCGGCGCACGAGCAACACGTCGCCTTCCTCGTCCGTGTGCTCGACCATCACCACGGCGTCCGCGCCGCGCGGCAGCATGCCTCCGGTGGCAATGCCCGACGCGGCGCCGGCGACAACTTCCAGCTGCGGAACGACGCCCGTGGCGATAATTTCGGGCAACAGTCGCAAGCGGCGCGGGACTTCTTCCGTGGCCCCGAACGTATCCGCCGCGCGGATGGCGAAGCCATCGAAATTGGACCGGTCGAAGGAGGGAACATCGACCACGGCGGCGACGTCGCGCGACAGCACGCGGCCCAACGATTCGGCCAACGGCACAATTTCATCGCCCAGCGGCGCCAGACGCACCACGCGGCGAAACCTGCGTTCCGCCTCGTCGCGGTCGATGACATCGAGGAACTGTTCTTGAATGGGCATGGTCGGTGGTCAGTGGTCAGTGATCGGTGGTCGGTGATCTGCCGCAAAGGGTAGGCAGCAGCGGTTCGCGATCCGCAAGCTCGAACAGAAAGGACGCAGGCACCTTTCGTGAGCCCGCATCCCGCATCTCGCATCCCGTATCCCGTATCCCGCATCCCGTATCCCGTATCTCGCATCCCGCATCTCGCATCTCGCATCCTCATCTCTCATCAAACCTCCACAAGCCCGCTTCGCGGGCGGCGCGGTGGGCGGCGGCCAATTCTTCCGGCGTGGGCCGGCGGTTGATGTCGGCATACTGTGGTTCCCCGTCGCGCGCGATGCGACCGACTTCGTAGGTTGGTCGATACTGGCCCATGATGTTCACATAGGTGTCGGGCGAGACCTCGCGCGCCAGCCAGCGGAGAATCTCGGCCGACTCGGAAACCTGGCCCGGCATCACCAGGTGTCGGATCAGCACACCGCGCCGCGCGACTCCGTCCGGTCCGAACTTCAGCGGTCCCACCTGGCGGTGCATCTCTGCGATGGCTTCGCGGGCCCGCTCCGGGTAGTCCTTGGCCTTGGACAGCCGGCGAGCGCTTTCCGCATTCCAGAACTTGAAGTCGGGCATGTAAATATCCACCACGCCGTCCAGCAGCGCCAGCGATGCCAGGCTATCGTAGCCGCTGGTGTTGTAGGCGATCGGCAGCCGTAGTCCTCCCGGCACAGCGGCGACGATCGCCTCGATGACCTGGGGCACGACGTGTTCCGGCGTCACGAAGTTGATATTGTGACAGCCCCTGCGTTGCAGGGCCAGCATCATACCAGCGATTTCGTCGGCCGTACATTCCTCGCCCGATGGTTGCTGGCTGATGTCCCAATTCTGGCAGAAGACGCAGTGCAGGTTGCAGAGGCTGAAGAAAATCGTGCCCGATCCGTTCCAGCCCCGCAGGCAATTCTCCTCGCCCAGATGCGGAAAGGCGCTGGAGACGCGAGCATAACGACCGGTTCCGCAGACGCGCGTCTCGCCCGCCCAGCGGTTGACGTGGCAGTTGCGGGGACACGCGCAGCAATCTTCCAGTTCTCGTCGTGCCGCGGCTGCGCGTGCGGGCAAACCGCCGGTGCGGGCCAAGGCGAGGTACGCTGGCTCGAACGGCTCGATCAGAAAGCGTGGGTCTACGCGGAATGAGGGATCGCTGGTACGACGCATACTCACGAAGCTAGCAAGTCGGCAAATGCGGTGTCAACGGTCCCAACGGCTTGACTTGATGTTCCCGCGAGCTAAAAGTTATCGAAAGGGGATGAGCATGTTGCGTCGCACCGCATTGTCGCTTGTCGTTCTGGTGGGCATGGTTTTTTTGTGCAGCATGGCCGAGGCGGAGCAGCGCGGGCCTCGGTCCGGACGACTCCGCCTGTTCCAGCCGCCGGCGGCTCGGCCCCTCGAGCAACAGCAGAGCTATCAGCTCGATCAATCGCCGCGGAGCCGTTACTCTTATTGGCGAGAGATCTATCCGCAGTTCTACGGCGGCTTCCACTACCGTCAGATCTACGAATTCGGCCCGCCGGGCGATTTCGGCTTCCGCGGATATCCTTGGTGATGAGCTTCCAGGGCCGGCGGTTCACCACCGCCGCGAATTGCGGTCGCGGTCAAGAATCGCCACCGCCTGCGGGCTCAGGCCGAACTCCATGCCGGGCCGGTTCAGTTCCAGCAGCACGTGCAATTGCGAATGCGGCGAGTCGTGCGTCATGATCGGGGCGCGGACCACGCGCAGCAGGCTGCTGGGCTGGCCGTTCCACCGGGCGACGTACATGCCGGCATCCAGCGTCGGCTCCGGCTGCAGGCCGTAGTACTGCGTCACCGTGGCCACCAGCTTGCGCTCGTCGCCCGTGTAGCCTTCGAAGGACAGCCGCTGCAGCTGCTGGTAGCGGTTGAAATAGTAGGTCAGCGAGCCCGCCAGATCATCGACGTTGGTCCCAGTGACGACGGGGACGCGCATGCCTTCCAGGCCGATTTCAGCCAAGGTCGCGGTGACGCGCGGCCAACGGGCGGTGACCCATTGGGGCGTCACATCGAACCGCAGCAACTCGCCGAGTTGAGCCACCGGCGGCCCGACGAGATCCGCCGCCACGTTGGTGCGCGGGTACTGCGCATCGCGTCCAAAACTGAATTCGGAGCGGAAGTCGGGCAACGGGACGCCGCCCCTGACCGCCGGCACCGGCGTGGGCGTGGCGACGGAGTTGCCGTCATCGGAAGTCACCGCCCGATCCAACGCCTGAAATGCCGACTGAGACCAGTCTCGTTCTGTCAGCAGATAAGGTCCGCCCGCTGCGGCGGCCACGACCAGCGGCAACATGTACTTGCGATTGAACATTTCGCCTCCCCCTCCTCGCGCGGCTACAGCGCGGCCCCATCGGCAACATCGTCCAAAGGAGGCGGCCTGCTTGCCTGTTTTGCCGGAGGACGAAACAACCCGCACAGCAGGCGAGTCCGGAAGAAGAGTTGCGGCCGGAAAAAGTAGCCCTCACGCTCCGCGTGAGGACAGGCCAAGACGGCGCGGAAGCACCATTCGGCAAATCACGTTCCAGTGTTATCATGTTGGTAGATTCTTTCTTTCCGTTTGCCGGGTTCAAGGCCGTCAGTCACAGGTGGTCGAGGTGGACTGCGGATCGGCCCCGGAAGGTTCTCGTTCGATCACTCGCATCTCGCGCCAGCGCCCGCGCAGAAACCTCACGCCGAAAATGATCCCCAAGGCGCAGATCCAGCCGGTCACCACGAACCACCACCAGAACAGCCCTCGCGGCAGACCGAGCCAGCAGACGGCCACGCCCACTGCCGACACCAACAAGGTCACGATCAACACGAACCACGTGTCGCCCGCGCCCTTGATCGCGCCGGCAAAGATGATCTGCATGGCGTCAAACAGGCAATAAGCGGCGACGAACCGCAACAACACGACGGCCACGTCGCGCAACTGGGCGAATTCCTGAGGATCGGCGCCGGCCTGATGTCCCATCAGGAAGAGATCCGGAGTGAGCAAGAAGAACGCGCCGCACAGGCCGGTGTAGACCAGCGCAAAGGTCAGCGCCGTCCAGGTCGCGCGGGCCGCCAGGTCCGGCCGCCCGCGCGTCAACTGCTGGCCCACCAGCGTGCTGGCGGCGATGCCCACGCCCAGCATGGGGATGAAGGCCACCGTGTTGACGTTGAAAGCCAACGCGGTGGCCGCCATCTCTGTCTTGCCCAGTCGGCCGACCAGGATGATCATCAGGGCAAAGCCCACCGCATCCACCAGAAACTGAAATCCGTTCGGTCCGCCATACGTCAGGATGCGGCCCAGCAGTGGGCGATCCACGCGCCAGGCCGTCGCCAGGCCGTACGCCCGCCGCACCGGCTCGCGGTGCATCAGCCAGCCGTACACACCGACGCGCAGCCAGCCGCTGGCCACCGTTGCCAGCGCCGCGCCCTCGATGCCCAGCTCCGGAAATCCCCACTTGCCGAAAATCCAGGCATAGTCCAGGACGGCATTCGCGAGCAACGCCGCGATGTCGACCAGCATGACCACCCGCGTGACGCCGCGGCCCGTGAACAGGGCCTCCTGCGCCGCGGCAATCACCGCCCCCGGCGCGCCAAAACAGAGGATCTGAAAGTAGGCGATTTCATAAGGGATCACCTGCGGGTCGTGTCCCGCCCAATGGAAGAGGTATGGCGCCAACGGAATGGCGCCTAAGAATAAGGGCGTGACGTACACGCCGATCCACATACCCTGCCACGTCGCCGCCCCGATCCGCTCCGGGCGTTGGGCCCCAAAGTACTGGGCCACAAACGTGTTGACGTACCCCGCGACGCCTACCGGAAAACAGATCATCGTCCAGTACAGCATGCCTCCCGCCATGGCGGCGGCGATCGCATTGGTCGAGTACCACATCAGGAACATGCGGTCGATGAACATCATCACCGACCAGGTGCCCGTGGAGATGAACAGCGGCAGGGCGATCGCCAGCACCTCGCGGGCGCCGCAGGGCCGGGACCACCAGCTGTCTCGATTGTTCGGCATTTCCTCAGACGTCTTCTTTGGTCCGGAGTTGTCGCCGCGCACCTCGCACTGCGATTCGGCGTTTTCATGTTTTCCTGCGGGCGTTTTGCACAGGAGAAAACGGGCACAGCCGAGCAAGAGCGGCCACGCCGTTGCCTCTGTTCCCTCCTGTTCCATGTTTGGGATGGATTCGGCTGCGGACGCCGGCCGCGTGGGGGCAAGAAAGCTTACGGGTTTCCTCCGGTCTTTGCTAGGCGGCTACCGCGGTTCTCTGCTACAATGGCACCGTGCGCTTGGCAGGCTCGCGTGGTGCTTGCCACCCGAACATGGACGCTTGCTCCAGGACTTGAACCATGACCCCGCCTTCGCTTGCGACACCCCTGCTCACCTCGCCGCTGGATGTGCACAATTGAGACGGCTAGGAGCCGAACCGAAAGCTTAGAAGATGGCAGAATCGTACCCGAAAATCGCCCAGTTGAAGACGGTCGAGGCCTTTCGCGCGCGGCTCCAGGAACTGGCCTTGGATCTGCCTGTCGACGACGACATTCTGACGGCCGAGCAGGGCTCGCCGTTGGCGGTTCCCATCCAGATCGGCGGCTTTCGTGTGGGCAACCGCTGGTGCGTCCATCCGATGGAAGGTTGGGACGCCAATCGTGACGGATCGCCTTCGCCGCACACCCTGCGCCGCTGGCGCCATTTCGGACTCAGCGGCGCCAAGCTGATCTGGGGCGGCGAGGCGGCGGCTGTGCAAGGCGATGGCCGGGCCAACCCGAATCAGACTCTGGCCACGCCGGACAACCGCCACGGCCTGGTTGCGCTGCTGCGCGAACTGACCACCGCCCACCGCCAGCATTTCGGCACGACCGACGATCTGCTGATTGGGCTGCAGTTGACCCATTCGGGCCGGTTCTGCCGCCCGAATTCGAAACAGATGGAGCCGCGAATCGCGTATCACCATCCGCTGCTGGACGCCAAGTTCGGCATCGCTCCGCAGGACGGTTCCGTCGTCTGGACCGATGACGACTTGGAGCGGTTGATCGACAATTACGTCGCCGCAGCGGGCCTGGCCCTGGAGGTCGGCTTCCAGTTTGTCGACGTCAAGGCATGTCACGGCTATCTGCTGCACGAGTTCTTGAGCGCTCGGGTTCGTCCCGGCCGGTTCGGCGGCGACTTCGACGGCCGCACGCGAATCCTGCGCACGATCGTGGCCCGCATTCGCGACGTGTACCCGGACTTGATGGTCGGCGTACGGCTGAGCGTGTTCGACATTCCGCCGTTCAAGACCAGCCGCGAAGTGGGGCAACCCATGCGCTACGAGGACCTGCTGCCCTACCAGTACGGTTTTGGCTGCAGGGAAGACAATCCCTTGGAATACGATTTGACCGAACCGCTGCGGCTGATCGGCGTCCTCCGCGAGTTGGGCGTGGCCGCGATCAACCTCACCTGCGGCAGTCCCTACTACAATCCGCACATCCAGCGGCCGGCGATCTTCCCGCCCAGCGACGGCTACCAGCCGCCCGAAGACCCATTGGCCGGCGTCGCTCGCCAGATTCGTGCCGCACGCACGTGCCAGCAGGCGTTTCCCGACTTGCCGATGGTGGGAACAGGCTACACCTATTTGCAGGACTATCTGCCGCACGTGGCCCAAGCGGTCGTTCGAGCGGGCTGGATCAACCTGGTGGGCATCGGGCGGATGGTGCTGGCATATCCGGAGATGCCGGCCGACGCGCTGCAGCGAGGGCAACTGCAGCGAAAGCGAGTCTGCCGCACCTTCAGCGACTGCACCACCGGGCCGCGCCATGGGCTGGTCTCCGGATGCTATCCGCTGGACGACTACTACAAACAGTTGCCGGGAGCGGAGACGCTGAAATCGGTCAAGCAGGCGATCGAGGCGGAGTGAGTCAGAAGTCCGGCTTTTCGGAGAATCCGGGCATCTTCAAGGTTTCTCGTCAAGGGTCGTGACGCCATGTATCTCTTCTTCGACACCGAGACATCGGGCCTGCCGCGGGACTGGTCCGCGCCGCCCAGCGACGCCGGCAACTGGCCGCGATTGGTGCAAATCGCCTGGGTGGCATGTGACGCCGCGGGGCAGTTGCTGCGGTCGCAGCAGTACCTGATCAAGCCGCAGGGCTTTAAGATCACGCGTGAAGCCACCCAGTTGCACGGCATCACGACGGACGTCGCGCTCCGCGACGGCGTGGATCTGAGACCCGTGCTGGAGGAATTCTCGGCCGCCGTCCGCGCCTCTCGTGTGCTGGTGGCGCACAATCTGGACTTCGACCAGCGAGTCGTGGGGGCCGAATTGCACCGCGCCCGCATGGCCGACGCGTTCGCCCGCAAGAAGCGGATTTGTACGATGAAGGAAACGGCCGACTACTGCCAACTGCCGGGAAAATACGGCTACAAGTGGCCCAGCCTCGCCGAACTGCACCGCAAGTTGTTTGGTGCGCCGTTCGAGGGCGCACACGGCGCCCTGGCCGACGCCAAGGCCTGCATGCGTTGCTTCTTCCAACTGCAGAAACTGGAGGTGTTCAAGTGACCACGAAGCGGCTGATCCTTTGTTCGGACGGCACGGGAAACAGCGGCGGAAAAGCGAGGGGGACGAACGTCTGGCGGCTGTTCCAGGCTGTGGCGGCCCAGGGAGGCAACGGCCAGGGGCAAGTTGTCGCTCAACTCAAGATGCACGACGACGGCGTCGGCGCCGACGAATTCTCCGTCAAGGCCAACATGCTCTATGTCTGCGGCCTGCCCGATCCCGCCGGCAAGACCCCTGCTGAACTCGATCGGCTCGCCGAGGCCGCGTTGCGAGCCTACAAGCCCAGACATTGGTATTCGGAACCTGCGGGTAGCAGAATTTGCCAGCCTACGGACTTTCGATATCGGTTCTCGGTATGACCTTTCCCCAAACGCGACTGACGTTGATTCGACGCCTGTCCAACGGCGGCAGCGACGTGGATTGGCGGGATTTTCTTGACGATTATTGGCCGCCCCTCTGCGCATTTGCCATGCGCTGGGGCGGACTGTCGCTGGCCGATGCGGAAGACATCGCGGCCGAAACGCTGCAGGCGATCGTCAAGAATCAACTGCTTTCGCGCTGGCAGGCCCATCGGGCGGCACGGCTGCGGACGTTGCTTTGCTCGGTCGCCCGCAATGCCATTTCCAATCGGGCGCGGGTCGAGCAAGGGCGAAACCGGATCCTGCGCGGACTGGCGCAGCGCTCCGAGGACGACTTGCCGCCTTCGATCTGGGCGAATGAGCCATCCGAGGAGCAGGACGATACGTTCTATCGGGCCTGGATCGACGATCTGCTGGACCGCTGCGTCCAATCGCTGCTGGCCGACCTGCACCGCGTCGGAAAGGGCGATTGCTTCCGCGTGCTGTACGGCCGGCTGTGCGAGGGCTTGTCGCTGCCCGAGGTCGCCCAAATGCTGCAGATTCCCACAGCCACGGCGGAGAACTACTACAAGGCGGCTACGAAACGCCTGGCGAACGAACTGGAGCGGGCGGTGCGCCAGCACGTGCGGAAATACTGCAGCGAAGGGGACGAGGACGACGAATTCCGCGCCGAGTGGACTCAGATCTCCGCCTATCTGAAAACACACGGTGGAATCGAGAACGCCGTGCGATCCTGTCACCAGCGCATGACCTCCGCGGAACGGCCGTCCCGAGACTCCAAGACCCTGGCAGACACGGCCGCCACCCTGATCGCGGCCATGCACAAATGAGCCCCGCCGCTTCACTCTTCGGCCAAGCTGTACGCCGCGACCCGCTTGCGCATACTGATCCGCTGCGGCAGCAACAAGACGAAGGCCAGACCACAGGCCATTCCCAGCAGCGTGCCCAAGTAGCCCAGCAGGTAATAGCCGTTGCCCAGCCGGCGATTCACTGGGTTTCCGAACACCCGTAACGCCCACATGTTGAACAGCAAGTGCCGGAAGCCCGCGTGGGAGAAGCCGTACAACAGGACGCTCAACAAACCCGTGCTCGGGCCGACCGGCCACGACCAACCGAACAGGCACAGGAACACGAAACTCAGCACATTCAGGGCCATCAGCAGAAGCTTCGCCAGCGGCAGGCTTAAGGGGGCCTACAGCATTCATGTAGCAGATCTGGCGATTCAGCAGTCGGACCAGACGTTTTGCCGGTTTTTCGCGCCTCCTGCTCTCAATCCGGCGGCCAGGTGGGGCCAGATCGCTTGCTGTTGCGTGGACTTGAACCGCATGATAGCTTGCTGGCGAATACTTGCGAATAAGAAATCGACGCCGGATGGTCGAGGTTGGTTCGGCAATCCTCGCCGCTTGCCGGCGAGAGGCTCAGGATGCACGGGGCCAACGAGCCTGAAGAACTCGCCGGCAAGCGGCGAGGATCGTCACAGGAAGACTTGTGGAGCGGACCGGCAAATTCACCAGACAGCGATCCTCGTTACATTAACCAGATGTCAGGCCAGTATCGGGCGTGGA
>CAZAQY010000143.1:0-21541 GCA_964486845.1 uncultured Pirellulaceae bacterium | reverse complement strand
TGGCCTCTGTTTGTGAACAAGCGGCCAATGGTAGGCTGTCCTAAAGTGCAATGCTAAAGGCCCGGGCTTCTTTTCGCGGCCTGCCCAAAGCGAGGCAAAGCTGGTATACTTGCCCGCCGTCTTTTTGTTCGCCGGTTTCTTTCTTCACAACGGGTCCCTTTCCATGCGCCGCTTGCTGCTCATCCTGTCGTTTGTCGTGCTCACGCTTGTCAGCTGGGGGCTGTACGGTCCGGTCCTGCACGCAGGCCAGCTACATTTTGGCGACGGGGTACACCCCACCAGTCTGCTGCCGTTCATCTGCGTCGGGCTGGCGTATTTCCTGATCGCCGTGGTGGTCCCCCTGATCGCGCTGAGGACCAACGAAGAGCAAGGCAGTTGGACGGTGATGGGGGCCGTGTGGGCGCTGCTGGGCGGTGCGGTGAGCGCCCTGGGGGCCTTGGGAGTCGTGCTGGCTTTCAAGTTTCGCGGCAGCCCGGTGTACGTGATGCCGCTGGTTTTTGGCTTGGCGCCCGTCGTCACGACGTTCGTCTCGATGTGGCTGGGGCAGACCCTCAAGGA
This sequence comes from uncultured Pirellulaceae bacterium, assembly GCA_964486845.1. Classification (GTDB taxonomy): domain Bacteria; phylum Planctomycetota; class Planctomycetia; order Pirellulales; family Pirellulaceae; genus Anammoximicrobium. The sequence goes on along the minus strand of CAZAQY010000143.1, from coordinate 20,983 downwards.
GGCGAGCCCGCTGTTCTTCGCCGGAGTGATCCTCGTCGCGGTCGGCGCGGCGGGCGTGTTAAGCTTCAAACCTGCACACGCCGCGCGTCCGCCGGTTCCCGCATCTGACGAGTCCGGGACCGGAGCGGCCCTGGCAACCGAGCCTGCGGCCGCCGGGAGCCAAGCGTCGGCGATGGAAAAACTGGTTAAAATCCCCTTGTGCATCGCCCTGGCGGCGCTGTGCTGGGGCAGTTACGGACCGATCTTGCACAAAGGGCAGATGAGGATGGCCGGCAGCCATCTGCGGCCGTTTCTGTGCGTCGGGCTGGCGTACTTCGTGATTGCCGTCCTTCTGCCCCTGCCGCTGCTCCAGGTTTTCCGGGAGCCCGGAGGCTTCACGTTCTCCGGGACCGCCTGGTCTTTGGCCGGCGGCGCGGCCGGCGCGATCGGAGGCTTGGGCATCGTCCTGGCCTTCAAGTTCGGCGGCAAACCGGTCTACGTCATGCCGCTGGTCTTCGGCGGTGCTCCGGTGGTCAACACGTTCACCGCCGTGCGGGCGGAAGGCGCGCACGGCGGCCTCTCGCCGCTGTTTCTGGCTAGCCTGATCGTGCTCATCGTCGGCGCGGCGGCCGTCCTGATTTTTGCTCCCCGGCAGGCCAAGGCCGCTGTCGAGCCCAAAGCGGCCGAGCCGCCCGAGCCTGAGCCGCCTGAGCCTGCGAAGGAAGAATCGCAACCGCACCCCGACGAGTCTGCGCCGGATGATCGTTCGCGTTCGGAATCGAGTTCCAGCGATGGCCCCAACGAGGACGAGGAAGATACCTATTCCGACGAAGACACGATGCTGCGTCCGGACGAATCATGATCGCACGCCTGCGGTTGCGGCTGAGAAGCAGCCCGGCTGTATCGAAAAAGCCGGGCTTCTGCCGTGGCGAAATTCCAGGTAGCCCGTCGGTCCGGCACGCTTGACCGGGCGCGTGTCCCGTCTACTATTCCTTAACAAGTGTTTTGTCTTCACGGCCTCCGACGGGATGAGGGAGGGAAAGCTGCACAGGCCGGAAGCCCGTGCCATCGTTGACGGAGTTGCCAGCAGATGGATCGGGTTTGCACAGTCGCTGCGTCGTTCTTGCCTCGAACTCAACTCTTCCCAACCTTGCTTGCCATAATCCTGGGGGCCGCTGCTAGCATCGCCTGGCAGCCTGTCCAGGCGGCGTCTTTGGAAGTCTCTTTCGATGTGACGCCGGCGGTCGGCTGCCGCGATGTGACGACCGCCGAGTTCGCGGAAGCCAATCCCGACGAGAGGCTGATCGAGGCCCATGTCGAGGTCTCGTCGCTGATCCGCCAAGGCAACGAGGGGGACCTGCTGCAGTACTTCTACCGCTTCGACAGCCCGCGGCGAACGATGCGGATCGTGGACTATACCCCCAAGACGACCTTGGCCAGCGACGTGGCCGGGAACGTGACCATCGAGAAGAAGAAAGAGACAACCAAGGGGATTGGGATGACGGTCACCGCGCCCTTGGAGTGGCCGGCCAAGCTGAGTGGCTCGGGCGACCTGGCCGCCAAAACGCTGGATTCCACGCGGTACGAACTGGTGCCGCCCATGACGGCCATTTCGGCCAGCGGCACGCTGGACCGCGGCTACAGCGTGTATTTCAAGCTCAAGCCGTCTCGCAGCACGTCGCTGGAGGGCGCCCGCCCGTTCACGCTCGTATTGCGCGTGCCCCACAGCTGGCGCGCGGACTACGCCCATCTGTCCTGCACCGCCTCGGCCGCCGCCCAGGGTCTGTTGGGTCCGTTGGACGAGGAGGTCGTCTGCGGCCGGCGAAGATTTGTCGTCGCCTTGTATGCCGAAGGCGATGCGTCCGCCAAGGCGGCGGCGGAACGCCTGGTCCGGGCCGAGTCGGAACTGCTGAAAACGATCTCGGCCAACCGCCAGGAATTGCAGAAGCGGTTCTATCCCAGCCTCGCACATCGCGTCGGTGCCCTGTTCGAGCGGGCGCCCGCGATCCTCCCCGACGATGTCGCGGAGGCGATTGTCTACGCCGGCCGTTCCCCGGACAAGGACATCTCAACCCTCCGGCTGCCCGTCGAAGTCCGCCAAGCCGTCGCCAAGTACACTGTCGCGCGGCGGGCGCTGTCCAGCCTGGCGATCGAAAAGCGGGAGTGAAGTCCGTGGCAACATGCGGGCAGACGAAAACACGAAATACGAAACAAACCCGCAATTCGAATGTTCTAAACGCGGGAAACACGCAACGCGTCGGGACTTCTTTGGTTAAGACATTGGGGTTTCGAGCTTGTTTCTGTACTCGTGAGTCGGCCCCACGTGCTCTCAGCGTTGGCGACACTTTCCGCAAGAAGTAAAATCACACGGACCGTGGGGGCTCTGTCCGGGCAGTACGTCTTGAAACGGGATCGCCTTTGCTGGGAAATCGTACGCCATGTTCACTGACACCTTGACGCCGGGGGGTGGATGGCCGCTTTGACCGTCCCCGCGTCGAGCAGTCCGTGACCGAAGTGTACCTGCAGACCCGGCTGACCGCGGCCGAGGACGCTCCGCCCAGCGGCGCGCCGGTCCTGCTGCCCCGACCGCTGGCTTCCTCGCCTGGCGACGCGGCCACAACCACGGGCGGCGCGGGTGTCACTGCTGGCGGTTCGGCCATCACGGATTGCAGGCTCGCATCGTATTCGGCTTTCGTGTCCGCATTCAGCGTAAGCGCACTGCATGACCGTCTGGTGCGTGGCGGGGGCGAGGCCGCGTCGCGCTGGGTTTCGCTGCGGGACAAGCGCTGTCGTTCGGGGCATCGCTTCTGGAAGCTCAGGACGGCGTCCCGACATCATGGTGGTCGAGCGTGGCACTCCGGTAGCGGTGCTGGACGCCAAGTATCGGGATCTCTGGGAGGAATCCTTACCGCGTGAGATGCTCTACCAAGTTGCCATCTACGGGGCAGTCCACGCCAAAGGTAAGGCCACCATTCTCTATCCGCCGAGTGCGGCAGACGCCCGAGAAAGCCGCTTGGCCGTGTCTAATCCGTTGACCGGAGTCCATGTCGCGACGGTCTGCCTTCGTCCCGTGGTACTGCCGGAGTTAGAGGAGCTGCTGACAGCTCGTTCCACGGCGGCGAACGACCGCCGGTGCCGCTCCTTCGCCCGCAAACTGGCGTTCGGTCGTTGACTGCGGATGCCGAACCTGGGTGTGCGCTCTGTCGTTCACTTCCGCTCGAATGCAACTGCGGCTTCGCAAACGGCATCGCTTTTCGACATGGCAACCCTATCGCCCGAGAGCTTGACCGACACAACCGCGTTGACTGCCGGCAGCCTGATTGTCACATACACCGCTTGGTGGCCACGACATTCCAGGGCGATGCAGTCTGCCAGTCGAGCGGCGTTGTCACCGGCTTTCATGGGCAAGACGGCCAAGGCTGAGACCGTCGTTTCGCCGGCCGACAGAATCTGGCTTGAAGTACGTCGTGACGTTGACTACCGACGGCGAGATTCTCACGTGCATGTGCTGGACGACACGCAGCCGTAGACGGGGACGCGGGCCGTGCCATACAATTGATTGAGCTTCGAGCGAAACCAAGGAACCAGACCCATGTGCGAGATCACGCTTTCCATCCCCGACACCTCGTTACTGGCGTTGAAGACGGGGCCGGAGCAACTCGGGCAGGAGTTGCGGTTGGCCGGGGCAGAAGCCGGAAGATCAGATCGCATCGACCTCGGACGCCGCCATCGCCCGGACCAACGCCGTCATCGGGGGCCAGCCATTTCCCGCCGTGCAATTCACCTTCACCCGCGGCACCTGCCAGACGCGTCCCCTCATCCAGCTGAACTTCCCCCTTCAACGCCGACGTCTGGAACGTCTTGGCCTTCAAGGTTAAAGTGGAGACTTCCGCAGGCCTCCAGCCGTTCGGGTTCGGCATGGACATGCCGCGGTACGGCTATGACGCGGGCTGCTGCCCGAGGAGTTATTCATGTTAAACCGTCGTGATGTACTTCGCCTGATTCCCGCATCGTCGCTGGCATGGTTGGAGGGGGCTGGGGCCGGTCAAGCCGCGCCAGCCCCACGCCCCGATGCAGCCCCACTGCTGGCTGGCCCGCCGGTCGTGCAACATCTCACGACGGAGGGGTTCGCCGTCAGCTTTGCTGTCGGCCAGTTGGCCACGGGCTGGATTGAATGGGGACTATCGGCCGAACGGCTCGACCAGCGAGCGGTGGCCAGTCGCGCCGGGCTGGTCGAGGCGTCGGACCGGGCGCTGGTGGTGCCAGTCTCGCTCGGTGACCGGGGCGTCCCCGGGCAACAAATCTTCTATCGCGTGGTCGCACAGGCGCTGAGTTACCAGAACGCCTATAAGTTGAGCCGCGGCGAACCGGTGGCCGGGCCCACCCAGAGCCTCGTGATCCCAGACCCGACCGCCAGCCGGGTCCGCGTGGCCGTCGTCAACGACACGCATGAACACGGGCCAACCATCGAAGCCCTTGGCGCGCGGATCGACGCGGTCCAGCCCGACGTGCTGGTGTGGAATGGCGACACGTGCGGTTCGGCCTTTGATGCGCCGGCGGACCTGCCGCGCGTGCTGTTGAAGCCGGGCTGGGCCGCGACCCGGTGCTTGATGTTTGTGCCGGGCAATCACGACGTGCGCGGAGCCTGTGCGCGAGAGATTTCCAGATGTCTGGCAGCCGGCCCGGATGCGTCGTTGCCCTACAACGTGGCCCGGCGTTACGGGCCCTTGGCCCTGCTGACCCTGGACACGGGCGAAGACAAGCCCGATGCCCACCCCGTATTCGCCGGGACAGCAGCCTACGAGCCGTACCGCGTGCAACAAGCCGCCTGGCTGCGCGAGGCTCTGCGCCGGCCTGAAATTGTCTCGGCCCCGTTCAAGGTTGTCTTCTGCCACATCCCGTTGCGTGGACTGCCGAAGCAGAATGACGGGCTGAGCCTGGAGGGCTTTGCATCCTGGTCAGGTGACGGGGCCAGGGCATGGGTGCCCGCGCTGCGTGAAGCTCGCGTCCCGCTGGTGGTCAGCGGTCACATGCACGCCTGGCGCGTGGACGACCCGGCCGAAGGCTTGCCGATGCAGGTGGTCGGCGGCGGCCCCGAGCCTCCCAAAGCCACGCTGATCGTTCTGGAAGCCGACGCCCAAACACTGCGCGTCGCGATCCAGGACTTGTCGGGCGTGGTATTGGCCGAGCGCCGACTAACGGGCGATGGTTCGCGTTGAAAGCGCTGAGATAAGGAGGATCAGGCGATCGGGGCGATGGTGATGCCGCCGTCGGCGCGGACGATGGCGCCGTTGGCGTAAGCATCGTTCGAGAAATAACTGTCCGATTTCTGCGTGGCCTAAGCTTCCAGCTTGCGGCAGATAGCGGGATCGCAAGCTGGAAGCTTACGCCACTTATATCTCGCCGACCTTGGACACGTAGACGTCGGGCAGGCCGATGCGCAGGAACCGCCGTGGGGCGACACAGGCGTCGGCCAGGACCTCGGCCACGGCGCCGCCAAGCCCGCCGCTGAGCTGGTGCTCTTCGACCACCACGACGCCCCCTGTTTCCTCGGCCGCCGCGCGGATCGCCGCGCGGTCGATGGGCTTGACGGTGTGCATGCTGAGCACGCGGCATTGGATGCCTTCGCGGCTCAATGCCTCGGCGGCCTCGGTCACCTGGTTGCCGATCGTGCCCGTGAAGATGAACGTCAAGTCGCGCCCGTCGCGGACCTGGATCGCCCGGCCGAGCCGGAACGCGATCCGGTCCTGGTGCACGGGCGGCTCTTGCTTGTAGCCGCAACGGTAGTAGAACGGTCCGTCGTCGGCGATCATCGCGTGGACGCCCGCTTTCGCCTCGGCAAAATGGCAGGGGCAGAAGACCACCATGTTCGGCAGCGCCCGCATGATGGCGATGCTGTACGTAATCGCGATGTTCCCTTCCAGCGCCACGCCGCACGCGACTCCGGTCATGTTCGGCTCGGCCACGCCGCAATTGTACCAGCGATCGGGGAAGGCATCGCGGAACGGCTCGATCTCGCCGTAGCCGATGTCCGCCAGGATCATCCAGATCCGTTGGTCGGTCTTGGCGGTGTCCACCAGGACCTTGTTGAACAGACTTCTCACGGCGCCGCTTCCAGTTCCCGCAGGGCCTGCGCCAGTTGCCGGTCGTCGACCGAGCCATAGTGGCAAGAGACGGTGTTCTCCATGAAGCTCACCCCTTTTCCCTTGACCGTGTGGCAGGTGAGCCACGAAGGTCGGCCCGCCTCGAACGGCAACTTGGCCAGCGCGTTGTCGAGGGCCACGACATCGTGCCCGTCCACTTCCTTGACCGCCCAATGGCAGTCCTCCAGCTTCTGGGCCAGCGGCTCCAGATCGAGAATGTCGCGGGAGAAGCCCAAGGCCTGAACCCGGTTATAGTCGACAATCACCGTCAGGTTGTCCAGCCGGTGCTGGGCCGCGAACAGGATCGCCTCCCAACTGCTCCCCGCGTCGCAATCGCCGTCGCTCATCAGGCACACCACGCGGTGCGTTTGCTTTGTCCGGCGGGCCGCCAAGGCCATCCCCGCGGCCACGGGCAATCCGTGCCCCAGCGACCCGGTCGAGAATTCCACGCCCGGCACGTGGTGCGAAATGTGGCCCATGAGCCGGCCTTCGTCGCGGTAGTAGCCCTCGAACCAGGCCTTCGGAAAGAAACCCAACTCGCCCAGGACTGCGTAGACGGCGCAGCCGCCATGTCCCTTGCTCAGCACAAAGCGATCGCGGTCCAGCTTGCGAGGATCCCCGGGATCGACGTTCAGTACCCGTGTATACAGCACGCTCAGAATCTCCGCCATCGACAGCATGCTGCCCACGTGTCCGCTGTGGCCCCGGTGGGTCATCCGCAGACAATGCTCGCGGATCCGGCGTGCCAGCTCTCGGCAGCGATCGGCCCATGTTTCGGAAGTCGGCATGACGCGCGCCTCCTTCTCCACACGAAGTACTGGGTGTCTGGTCACATCAGGGTGTAGCCCCTGTCGATAAACATCAATCGCAACCGCCGAAGAATCCGTCGTCGATCCAGATCGGTTTGTACCCGTGTTCCGTCACGTGACGCAACGCGGTATCCCAACGTTCGAAAATATCCGCTTTGTAATTGCGATAGAACGGCCACCAGTACTGTTCGTGGCCCGCGATATTGATCAGCAGGTTCTGCTTCGGGTTGTCCAGTTTACGATGATAGAGCCATGCGGTCTGAGTCGTCGGAATCCATTCAACGGTCGTCGGCATGGCCCCATTGTAAAAAATGATGCCGGAGTCGGGGTCCATCCAGCCCTGATGTTCCCGAAGGTAGGCCGTGATATGGTTCGGGAGCATGAAATCGCAATATTTGTCGCCCGTTCCGGGATGCTTGCTCCCGCCGGTCGGAAGCATCTTGACCCCGCGATCGGCCAGGACCTGATAGGAATCGGCGCGAACCATGGCGAAGTGGATTTGCAGCCCCGCCGTATAGGCTTTGCCCGCGATCCGTTTGAGTTGCGTCGCGGTCAGATCGAAGTCGGCGGCTAGTTTTTCCGGTGTCGCGTTGCGGTACGGTTCACCGGGGAACTCGTTTTCCGAGTGGAAAGCCAGTCGGAGCCAATCGGCATTGTCCTCGAATTCCGGCTTGTACTTTTCAGGAAACATCGAAAGGGTAAAATCGCGTTCCGGCGTCGAGTTGAAGCAGTTCAAGACGATTCTTGTTTGATAGCGTTTGTGCAGCTCGCGTAGTTTCGCGAAATAGAAGCAGTCGAAAATGCTCTTGCACTGCTTTTGCAGAATATCTCGGAAGCAAAAGCTGTGGTCGTCGATATAGCAACGATAGCGTTTGCAAGCGTTCTTCGCCCACAGAACGCGACAGGTGAATTCGACCGGCTTGCCGTTCCTTGTGCCACTCGCTTTGAGAAGGGACAAACGGTCCTTGAGCAATGCGGTACCCATGAGCGCGCCGGAAATGTTTTCCATCGGGATGACGGTACCTTCGGGATCGAAGACCTGAAGATTCCCGACGTCACCGGGCCGGACGACGACGTGAATCCGCAACCGCTTGACTCCGTCGGCTCCCGTCTCCGTGCCAAGGATCGGATAGCCGGTTCCTTCCTGAAGCACACCGCCGTCGAATGGATACTCGAAGCGGAATATCGGTTTCTCCTTGAAGTAGAACTGGTCGTAATACAGCATGCGGGGATCGTCGCTCGGAGCGGGGGTCGAGGGCGGGGCGGATGTCGCGGGCTTGTCCGCGGCCGCAAGGGGTGCAACCGAAGCGGCTGCGGCGGCAAGAGCGGAATTGCGGAGAAATCGCCGTCGTGATGTACTCATAAAAATGCTCCTTGATTTGAGAGGTCGTCTACTTCAGCAGCCACAAGCCGGCCGCGGCTTCCTGTTGCGCGGCGTCGCCGGTGACCGCCCCGACTCGCCCGGCCGCAGGCGGCAGTGTACCACGCGGCGCGGGACTGCAACATCCAGGGAATCTTCAACGGTCGCCTACAAACGCCGTCTCGACCTGGCCATCGTCTTGTACACCCACCAATTGAGCGCGTCGATCAGGCCGGTCATGCAGTACGTTGACGTTGTCTCGCTTTGGATTTGGAGCGGCAGCGACATTCAAGTTTTCGAATCTTCTTGGGAGAACAAGAACGCGGAGCCACAGAGGACACGGAGGGAAGTTCTTTCGTGAGCCTTGCTACGGCTTGGCGCGCGGGTTGCGCAGGTAGTAGAAATGCCCGTCTTCGGCGCCGATCACGACGTCCGGAATGCCGTTGTTGTCGAAATCGACCACGGTCGGACAGGTCGTGTGTCCCGCGAGCCGCCGCGGATCGAGCGGTCCGCGGTCCTCGAAATACCACTTGCCGCCGCGGTGTTCGGTTTGGCGCAGCCAACTCGCGTTGGAGCTATTGACGAGAAAGTCCAGCTTGCCGTCGCCGTCGAAATCAACAACGCACAACTTGCGCCGACCGCTTGCGCCGGCCTTCCTGGCGTTGAGTTGCAGCGGTTTTCCATCCGCGCCGCAGAACACGCGCAGGGGAGGCAGCAACTTCAACGTGCCCCCGCTCTTGGCCCTGGGGAACAGGGCCAGATAGCCTTCCTGGTCGAGCATAACCAGATCGGTGAGACCGTCCTGGTTCCAGTCGCTGTACCAGACGACTTTCCCCAGGATCGAATTGGCGACGATGTCGAGCAGTCCGTCGCCGTCCCAGTCGGCGACCGTCAGGACGGTGTAGCCGAAGCAGGCTTCTCCAGGGCCCTGGATGGAACCGTTCTCGCCGGCCTGAATGCGAATCGTCTGGCCGGCGGCCTGGAGCGACACCGGAGCCGCCCACTTGGGGCGCTGGACGCCGGGACCGCTGAGGTTCTCGAAGAACACGATATAGCCGGCCGAGTTGCCGCAGAGGATGTCCCCGTCGCCATCGCCGTCCCAGTCGACGGCGAACGGCGTCGCCAGCGCCCCGCACTTCAGCTCGTCGGCCTCCTGCCGGAAATATGCGGGCTTCTGGAACAACGGCATCCCGTCCTTCAGGCGGCCGGTGTTCTCGATCAGGGCGATCCGGCCGTTTTCTTCGCCGCAGATCAGGTCCCCATGGCCGTCGCCGTCCCAATCGACGGCCACGGGCGTGATCATCTGCATGTCCATTTCCAGCGCCAATTACGCCCGTCACCACGGACGCCGATCGGGTCCTGGTGGCAGAGCACTACGGATACGAGGCTATCGTTTCGCAGGTTTGGCCGCCGGGGTCAGGGGCTGCTCGAAACTGGTTGGGGAAGCGGTGTTTGCGCCTGCCAGTCGGCCGGCTTGTGACGTCCCCGCGAGGAAATTGTCGATCTGCGAGGTCCCCTTCAAGCGGTCGAACTCCTTGGCCATCGCCAGCCGCAGTTTCTTTTCGAGGATGTCGCGGTACAGCTCGTCCTTGACCGCGTTGAAGTCCTTGACGATCGGCTGCGTGCGGCCCAGGCAACGCAGGATGACGTACTTGTCCCCCATGGCGATGATGCCGGACAATTCGCCCGGTTTCAGGCGGAAGGCTTCCTTTTCCAGCAACGGCTGGCCGCTGTGCTTCCGCAACGGGGGCACCTGCCCGAAGTTCGACCGGGAACTGGGTTCGACCGAGTACTGGTTCGCGAGTTCGCCAAAGAACTGGTCCGTCGGATTGTTGCGGGCCATGTCCCAAACCGTCTGAGCCTGGCGTTGGTTGCCAAGCACGATGGCCAGCACTTCGACGCGTTCGCCGAAATTCGATTCGAAGCCCTTCTGCAGGTCCTCCGCCGTAACTTCGACCGATTCCCCTACCAGCTTTTTGAGCGCGACCGAGGGCCAGACGGCATCGCGAACGTACAACTCGACGGTCGTGCTGTCGTTCTCAGTGACGCTTTTCAGCCACGCTTCCACATCCGGCGAGCCGTCCTTCTTCAGGAAGTTGTAGGCCTCGGCCGCCCGCGCGACTTCGCGGTTAATGTCCTGCTCGTTCACCGCCTTGGCGGCGCGCCGCAGTTCCTGAATCAGCAGCAGGCGGTTGATCTCGCCTTCCAACACGTCCTTACCGTGCCTCGACAGGCATTCTTCGGACAATTGCTGGACGGTGATCGTCTGGCCATTGACGACAGCGGCGGCGCCGGGATACTGCGGTTGAAGCTTGGCGTCCTTGAAGACATTGACGATCTTGGCCTGCCCCTGCAGTTGCTGGAACAATTCGGCCGATTGGACGCGCGTCTTGTGTTCGGCCAGACGCTCCTTGAGTTGGGCCTCGACCTGCGGCAGATGCTCGCTGGAAATAAAGGTCTCCGGGATCTGTCTCTCGCATTTCAGGACCAGGTACTGGTTCCCGACTTGGATGACCGGCGAGAGCTGGCCTTCCTTCAGCGCAAAGGCAGCTTGTTCCACATTCGGATCGCCGACGTGCTTGCGGATCGGCGGAATCACACCATAGGCGCTGGCGCTCGCAGGGTCCTCGGAATGCTCCTTGGCCAATTGAGCAAAACTGTCGGGATTGGCTTGCGCTGCTTGTAGCACCCAATCGGCCTTCTGCCGGCTGCTGACCACAATCAGGCGCGCCTTGACCTTCGGCCCGTATTCCGATTCAAAGGCCTCGCGGAGTTCCTCTGGCGTCGCGGCGGACTGGCGCGCGGCCAGTCGGCGGAGGGCCAGCGTCGGCCAAATGATGTCCTTGCGGTACTGCTGCGCGTCGACGTTGCGTTCGCTTTCGAGCAAGTCCAGCCAGCGGTCGACCGACAGGCTGAATTTCGTTGCCACGTTGCGGATTTCGTCTTCGATGTCCTTGTCGGTAATGGTGACGCCCCGCGACTGGCAAGCTAGCAGCAGGATCTGTTTGCTGATCATGCTCTCCAGGACATCGTTGGCATAGCGGCGAGTACACTCGTCCGCCAGGCTCTGCCGCGTGATCTGCTCGCCATTGACGACGGCCATCACCGGCGACTTCTGGGTGCCGGCGGCGGCGGGCCGCGCGTTGGCCGTGCTCGCCTGAAACGCAGGCCCGGCAGCCGGCGTTGCCTGCTGGGCGCGAGCTGATGCCGTCGCGACGGCCTGGACAGCCAGCGCGACCAGTGTCACCAGCGAGACCCCAATAACGGCATTGAACGTGAGGGAAGTGAATTGCGCAGTACCCAAGCGCGGCGCGCGGCCGCTAGCATCCTTGCCAGCCATGATCGCCTTCTCCATCTGGACGGGAGGAAATGGTTGCCTGCGTGCGCGGGAAGTCCCCGAGCATTGCGGGATGCGGGAGTATACGCGCGTTCGCGGAACTGGGTCAAGAGAGATCTACGTCAGCTCGCGATCGATCTCTGGCAGGGCCAGCACACGCCCGTGGGTCTCCGGAACCAGGAAGATGATGACGAGGGTGGAGACCAGTGCCAGGCCGGTCAGGCAGGCGAACACGGTGGCATACGCGGCCGTCGGATACACCACGCGCGCCCCGGCGACCTTTGCCTGGCCGCCGAAGGCGTCCAGGATCGCTCCCGCCGCGTTGCCCAGAACGCCGACTCCCACGTACGACACGGTGTTCAACACGGAAATCGTCACGGCCACCGCGTCCGGACGATTCAGTTCCTTCATGGTCGCCGAAGTCGCCGGGCTGCCCGTGATCGACAGGGCCAACACCACGTAGCCCACCAGGAACACCCAGCCGGGCGCGGCGGCGAGTACGGCGAGGAGCATCAGCAAGGTCGACGCCAGGATCATTCCGGTGGCGCCCAAGATCACCGGTTTGCGACGCTGGCCTGTCAGGCGAAGCACCGGTCCGCCGGAGACCGCGGCAAGCCCGCAGACCGTGGCCAGCACCGCCACGAACGCCGCCGCCCCCGCCGAACTCAACCCCACCACGTCCTGCAGGAACTTCTTGCCCAGGACGCCCTGGATCACGAACAACACGGGAAAATTGATCACGCCGCAGACCAGCAGCGCCCAACTGCGGCGATTGCGCAACACGTCCCACAGCAGCTTCACCGGAGGGCCTCCCCGGCGAACCGGAAACTGCTTCAGGCGTCGCAACACGACCCACGCCACGGCCACCGCCAGCACCGACACGACGGCTACCGCCGCCAGCGTGTCGCGCCAGCCGAAGTGGTGTACGGCCCGCTCAAAGGGCAACGTGGCGGCGATGTTTCCGGTGTAGCTTGCCAGCATGGACAGTCCCAACAGCCCCGCGAAATGGCGAGCGGCGAACAGGGTGTCCAACTCCTTGACGATGCTCAGGTACACGAAACTCGAACCGAACCCGATCAGCACGCGACTGGCGAACAGCATGGTCGTGGAACGTGCGCTGGGGAACAGCACCGCACCGGCGCACATAATGACGCTGCCGAACAACAGGGTTCGCCGGCCGCCGTAGCGGTCCGCCGCAATCCCCACGACCAGTTGCATGCCGGCATAGACGTAGACAAAGACGGCGCCCAAGGCCGTCACGACGGAAGCGCTCAGGCCAAAATCGTACTGCAGCTCGTCGAAAATCGTTCCGGGAATTCCTGTCCGCTGGAAGTAGGCCAGGCCGTAAATCATCAACATCGCCGCCAGCGCGACGACACGAGCGGCCAGGGGACTCGTTGCCGCAACCGCCGGTTGCCTTTCGAGAGGCGGCGGTGAACCGCTCTCATCTGTTGCTGTGTTTCGACTCATAGGTGACGGATTGTAGCCAATTGGCTGGGAGTTGTCTTCCTCCGGCCGCTTCCCGATGCTCCGCTCGTTCGGAACTCTGATGGCGGCCGTTCGAAGGCCAACGCCGTCTGCCGCCGCCGGACGAGCCTGCATCCCCGTCTTCGTCCCCATCCCCTTCGCCGCCTGAAGATCACTTGGCCGCATCCAAGTTCAGTCCCGCCGCCTCCAGATCGGCCAGGACCCGCGGACCGACGCGGTAGTACATGGAAAAGCCCTTGCCGTAGCTGCTGCCGCGGGCCTCGCGCGGCAGGGCTTCGGTCAGCACCCGGCGGAAACGCTCGTCGCGGGTCCAGAGATACGCGCGGGCGATCCCCTCGACCATCAATGGCGACGCGCCAGGACGGTAACCGGTCTTCGGGCAGGAAGTGTAGCGGAAGCCCCGGACTTCGTCCGAATAGGTCTCGTCCAGCAGGTAATGTGCCCCGTCGATGATGGACTGTTTAACCCGCGCGTCGCCAGTGACGTCGTGGTAGTATTTCAACCCGGACAGCAGCACCGCGACCATGAACCCGGCGTTGCCCCGGTGCCGCGGTTCGCACTCGCAGTGCCCCGGCACCATCATCCGCGACCAGCCGCCTTGCTGGAAGGGCTTCCGTCCGGCGGCCTGATAGTCGGGCAGCGGCCGCGGCGCCTTGTCTTGCGCCTCCAGCACGCGCTCAACCACTACGCGGGCGGCGTTCAAATAGTATGGGTCGCCCGTGGCGTGATAGGCTGAGGCCATCATGATCAGGAACCAGCCCGGTACGCGGCAATCGAAGAAGTCGTACGGGCGGGCCAGGTCGCGGCCGGCGAAAAAATCAGCCACCGCGCAGCCGGTCTCATAGGAACGCCGATCGCCGGTCAGAAAATAGTGGGCGAAGTGCCCTTCGACCCAGGCATGGGAGACGGAAAACCCGCCGTGCGCGAAGCCCAGGAAGCCGGGCACGGGCTTGTCATAATAATCGCCGACGTGGCCGATCACGTGGATGTGTACGCCGCCGATTTGACGCGGATCGGCCGCCGCCTGGACCGTGTCCACGTCGCGATTGTGCAACTCGGTGGCATGGGCGAGGAAAAACGCCTCGGGATTCCCGGAACGTACGTATTCCAAGAGCTGCGCGTGCTGCGTGTCGTACTCGACATTGCCCCAGTTCGTTCCGCGCTCGCCGTACCAGTCGCCGTAGTTGAGCATCCCGTAATCGCGCTGCCGCTGGCGGGCCTGCGCGTAGGCTTTCAGGTTCCGGTCGATCGCCTCTTCGTAGATCTTGAACCGCTCCGTGTTCCGCGGGGCGACGTCGTAAAACGCCCGGCTGCGGCAGTAGATCTCGGCCGGCGCGGTGGCCAGCAACGGCCGCTGGAACAACGCGCAGACCGCCGCTGTGGCCGGTCTCCCGACCGAGCCACTGGCCTGAGCGAAGGTCTCCGCGTTTTCTGGAGGCCTGCCGTCGGCCGTTTCGGCGGGGTCGGAGACCCGCGCCGAACGCGGCGCCAGCGAGAGCAGCAACTCGTGCGTCTTGGACATTCCCTGCTTCAACCGATAGCGGCCTTCGAGCAGGTAATAGTACAGGTGGTGCCCTTCTTTCTCGAAGGGGAACTCGTCGTACGTGCCTGTGGGAAACGCCGGGCAGAGGTCGATCTCCATCGCGTCCTGGGCGACGCGGAAGGCCTTGGGGTAGTTCTGCCAGAAATCGCGCACCGCGACGGCGCAACCGTGCGGACCGGAGCCGACCAGACTGCCCACGACGCGGCCCTTGCGCGACTCGGTCCCCGCCGACTCCACGGATACCGTGTCGTCGAACATCTGATACGCACGGGGCGCGGCAGCGCTCAGTTGGATTGACTGCCCGTCGGCCAAGGGCACGGTCCAGACTCCGTCTGCCACGGGCACTCGATAGCTCAGTCTTTTTAAGGAGGTGAACTTCTCCGGCCCATCGACGACCAACGTGTGGTGCAGCCGAATCCACGGCAATCCGCGATAGGCTTCGATTCGCTGCTCGATTCGCGCCAAATGCGTGCCCTTCGCGTCGCGCAAGGGGCAGACCGTCTTGACAACCGCCCGGATCGGTCCTGATTCTTCGATCTGGAGCGTGCCGTCGCCGGGCAGAAACGTGGTGCCCTGCGGATCTTCGGCCACGGTGGTGGCCCGAGCGTTGCCGGTGAACGCTCGTCCCCGGTCAGTGCCGGCGTCGGCAAGGTTTCCCTGCCGATCCAGTCGCAGGCTGAGCGCGCCCGTGCTGATCTGCACTCCATCGCCCGTCTGGTTGACGCTCAGCCTCTCGGCCACCTCGGCCCGTCGCACCGCCGGACCGCACTCCAAGCGGTAATCCGCCTGCGCGGAAGCCGGGGCCGAGGCCAGGAATGTGACCAGCAGCCATTTGACGCTGCCGTCCGGCCAGCGGGCGGTGAGCTGCACCTGGACCGGGATTTCTTCCTCACCGTACAGCAATCGCACCTGTTCCGCGCTGCTCAGCGCGCCTTGGGCAAAGGGAACGCCCGTAGTGATTGGCCATTGAGTGACGGCGAAGTCGTGCGGATTGCGAACCGCCAGCGGCATCGACCAAGTTTCCTGGCGCGGAGCCGGCGGGTCCGGCGGCTGCGCGCGGAACACGAAATCGTCGCCGGCCACGACCGCGCCGTCCGGGCCGACGCCGAGCGCCTGGCCGTGATAGGTCACGGACGGGTCCAGTCCTTCGAGCACCACGCCATGGACGAGGCACGGCGGATCGGGGCCTTCACGTGATCGCATCCGGCCGAGAGGCGAATCCGGTCTCGGAGAGACCGGGCTACGTGGTTGCGTCTGGCCGTATTGGCCATCCAGTCCGTACGCCATCCGCGTGGGGCTGGGCCAGGTCGTGGTCCAGGAGATGATGACCACGCCCGGCCGGCCGACGGGGGCGACCACGGTAACGTTCTCCACGGCGGCCCGAACTTTGCGGACCTCCGGGGCCTGCGGCAGGAACACCAGGTTGGCGATGCCGAACTTGCCCGCTCCGCCCAGCGTGCGGAGTTCCACGCGCTCGCCGCCGCGGAACTCCTGCGGTTCGGTGAGCCAGTACAGCCAGGTGCGGTTGTTGTTCTCGCGCGCGACGGCGACACCCCGGAACGAGCCGTCAACGTAGAAGCCCAGCCGCTCCTGGTTGCTGTCGTCGTACATCAGGAAGCCCGCGTGATACTTGCCCGCCTGCGGGGCGGTCGTCCACGCCGACCCCTTGGGAGCCGTGAGTTTCAGGTGCGGCCAGCGGTGCGTAGTCTCCAGATCGACCTCGAAGCCCTCGGTCTGGAGCTTGTCGTGCGGCACCACGATCACCCCTGGGGCCGCCAGCGTGGCGTGCAGCAGGTCCTCGCCGAAGGTGGCCGAGACCCCGTGGTTCTCCAGATGATCGACGGGCCGTATCAG
Organism: uncultured Pirellulaceae bacterium; assembly: GCA_964486845.1. Lineage (GTDB taxonomy): Bacteria > Planctomycetota > Planctomycetia > Pirellulales > Pirellulaceae > Anammoximicrobium. The sequence goes on along the minus strand of CAZAQY010000143.1, from coordinate 4,470 downwards.
TTTCGGTCGCTCCGACAGCGGGATCTTGGCGACGGTGACCTTGGCACTGGAATCGCTCATCCGCGGCGACGGTTTGTCGGCGGTCGTCGTCGTGTGGCAGAGTACGTACAGGCCGTAACGGACGCCCTCCGCATCGCGGTCCAGCGACACATCGGCCGAGAGCAGTACTGCGTTGCCGCTGACCACATGCCGCACGGCGGGCCCCGGTGTTTGCTGTCCATCGGCCGAAAAGGCGCTGGAGCTTCCGCGGCCGCCGACCACGCTCAGCATGTAATCGGTCCCGGCGATGCCGCTGCCCGGACTCTTGCGCCCCGTGGTCGCGTCGTGGTCCGCGTCGACGTACAGGTGCAGCACGGTGTCCGCCAGCCGGGGTGGCTCGGCAAAGGTGACTCGCCACAGGTAGCGGTCGCCGCCGACGTGGCAGAACTCGACCCGGCTGAAGTCCTTGCTGCCGTCATAGGTCTCGCGTGCTCGCGACGCCGCCGACTCCAGAGTGTCGTCGAGGACGACCTGCAATCGCTCAGGCGATTGCGGATCGGTGCCCAGAATGTCCTCCTGGGCGTCGTCGATGCCGTCCCGATCCGCGTCAGGTTCGGCAGCCAAAAGCAGCCCCGTCACGAGTCCGTCGGCAAACCGGGCGGCGTAAGCCCCCGAGTGGTCGGGCTTGGCAGCCAAGAACGGACCCGGCAAGAGGGCGAACAGAACGGCGGTCAGCGATCGCAACAACATGGCGGATCTCCATGAGACGGTGGTGTATGTGGTGCATCGTACAAGTCCTCCCGTGATCGTCAAGGGACTGGCATGCTGGCAAGACGCGGTGCCGATCGGGTGGAAACTTGCGGACGGCACGGGCCGGGGTTAGAATCGCGCACCGCGACGGAAAACAGCCGCCGGCACGTGCCAGCGGCGATGCCCCTTCGGTCCCGGGAGCCTCCATCATGGACCATGAACAACTCGACGACGTGCTGTGCTGTTGTTGTCGGCGCGGATTTCTCCAGGCGATGGGCGCCGGCGGGCTGGCCCTGCTGGGCGCCTCGGCGGTGCCGGCTAGTCCGGACCCGCAGACGTCGGCTCCGAAGAAAAAAACGCCGACCGTGCGCGGGGCCTTCCTCTATCCGCCCAGCGAGCGTTTGAGGCAGGAAGGCTATTGGAGCTGGCCGGGCTCGACGTTCGACGCCGAGGGCCGGCAGAAATCTTACCAAGCACAGATTGCCGGCATCGAAAAGCGGCTCGGCATGCGGATCGACATGGAAGCCGCGGCGCTGGACACGCCGGCCGACGCGACCCGCTTCATCGCCGAAGTGAAGCAGTCGCCGCCCGACGGACTGCTGCTGATCCCGTTCAAGAAGGGCCACTGGGACCTGGTCTTGAAGATCATCGACGAGACCCAGCTGCCCGCCGTTGTGCTGGCCACGCTGGGCGTGCTGCTGTCGGACCACATCCGCACCCTCCACACGCGCCCCGGCGTTTACTTGATCAGCGCGGGCGACGATTTCGACGCCGTCCAATGGGGCATGAAGATGATCCGCACGGCCCGCTGGATGAAGGACGCCCGGCTGGTGAACATCGCGGGCAACGAGTACCGCGAGGCGACGGTCCCCAATTGGGGATGCCAGCTGCGTTACGTGCCGCACGCGCGGTTCGTGGAAGTCTTCAACCAAACCAAGCCGGACGGGCCGGTCGCCGAGCTGGCCAAGGCCTACCGTACGGGGGCCAAGGCGATCGTCGAGCCGTCGGAGGCCGACATCGTGGACGCGGCGCGGGCGGCGCTGACGCTCCAGCGGATCGTCGAGGAGGAGCACGGCGACGCGGCCATGATGGACTGCCTGCCGGGGCTGAGATTTCCACGCAAACACTGCCCGCCCTGCATGGGCTTCATGACGCTGCGCGACGCAGGGCTGCCGATGGGCTGCCAGGCGGATTTGAGCGCCACGCTGAGCCTGATGCTCGGCCAACAACTGTTCGGCCGTCCCGGCTTCCAGCAGAACGCGGCCATGGACACGGAGCAAAACCTGTACTTCGGCTCGCACTGTACCGCGCCCAGCAAGATGCTCGGCCCCAGCGGTCCGGCCGAACCCTACGAGCTGCGCAGCCACGCGGAGGCCGGCTGGGGATGCGTGCCGCGGGTGCTGTTCAAGCAGGGGCAGGAGATGACCATCCTCCAGTACAAGCCGGGCGAGAAGCCGCAGATGGTCATCTACACGGGCCAAGTAGTGGAATGCCCGCCGATCCCACCGACGGGCGGCTGCCGTACGAACGTCAAGATGACCATCAACGAGGTGCGCGACGTGTGCGACGTGCAAGGCATGCACCAGGCGATTTTCTACGGCAACTACGGCCGGCAGTTGCGCACCTTCTGCCAGCTGTACGGGATCGAGGCGGTTTCGTAGCGGATTCCGCCCGCGACCGAGTTTTGGAGTGCGCAACAAGACAAAGACCGAGCGACGGGTGTATGATCTGTTGCCGACGGCCGCAGGCCGCGACGAGAAACATAAGGAGATTCCCATGCGACTCAGCCTCTTGCTTGCCACCCTGATCTGTCTGCATTCGGTTTCCGCTCTGCCCGCAACCAAGGACCTTGGTCAAGGTTTCACGGACCACGCCGTGGCCACGCCCAGCAGTTGTCATCGGGGGGCCGCGGCCACGGCCGACGGTCAAGGCCACGCCGTGTTCCTCGCCTGGCTCATGGACCACCGCGGGGCCTACGCGCTGCTGTCAATCGACGTCGACGCCGGCCAGGCCCAAGTACACCCGGTCACCTTTCCCCTGGGAGACAGCCCGTTCGCCTCGGTCCTGTCCAGCCGGGGTAAGTTCTATAGCCATTTCGGCAGCCACTTCGTGGAGTTCGATCCAGCCAAGCGGACCTTCACGTTCTGCCGCAAGACTGCCCCACAGATGGCCATGAGCATGACGGAGGACCAGCAGGGCCTGATCTGGTCGGCTACGTATCCGCAGAGCGGACTGGTGAGTTTCGATCCGCAGACGGGGCAGCTGACCGACTACGGGCACCTGTACAAGCAGAATTGGGCCCAGTATCCACGCTCCGTCGCCGCCGACGACGACGGCTGGGTATACCTCGGAGTGGGCAGCACCGCGTGTCAGATCGTCGCCTTCGATTCTAAGTCGCGGAAGGCCGTGCCGCTCGTGCCGGAGAGCGAGCGCGGGCACGGCTACGCTACCGTCTTCGCCGGCACGGACGGCAAGGTCTACGGGCAGCCCAATTCCTCGAAACCCGACAACTGGCTCGTGCTGCACCGGGGCCAGGCCACGCCCGCCGGCCAGCGGCCGAAGTTCACCGAGCGACGGCTGATCGCCGGCAGCCAGGGCTTGTTCCACACTGTGTTTCCCGACGGCCGCCGCGTGCGGAACTTCGATCTCCTGGAGGGAAGCCTCGTGGTCGAAGACCCCAAGGCCAAGAGCCAGAAGACGATCCAATTCGACTGCCAGAGCGAAGGCGCGCACGTGATGGGCGTGGCCGCCGCTCCCAACGGCACGATCTGCGGCGGCAGCGCGTTTCCGATGCGGTTCTTCAGCTACGATCCGGGCCGCGACCAGTGGGTACGGCACCCGGCCTTCGGGCAATGGAATACCGTCGGCAGTCAAGGCGACCATTTCTTTGTGGGTGCGTATTCCGGCGGACACCTGCTCGAGTGGGATCCCGCCGCGCCGTGGGGCGACACGGCGGAAGGCCGCCAGAACTGCAATCCCCGCATGCTCACCAAGTGCTCGCCGACCATCATCCGCCCCGCCAAACTGCTGGCCCACTCCGACGGCCGGACGATTGTTGTGGGCGGCACGCCCGCCTATGGCATGACCGGCGGCGGGTTGCTGTTCTGGGACCGTTCCAGCGGCGAGCGCGTGCTGCTGACGCACGAGCAGGTTCTCCCGCAGCAATCGACAATGAGCCTCGTGGCGCTGCCGGTCGGAAAGCTGCTGGGCGGGACCACGACCAGTCCCGGCACAGGCGGCGAGCGCAAGGCAGAGCAGGCCGAACTGTACCTGATGGACGACGTGACCAAGCAGGTCGAGTGGCACCAGCCCGTGTTTCCGGGCGTGCAGGGCTACACGGACCTGTGCCTCGGACCCGACAAACTCGTCTGGGGCTTTGCCGATCGGACCATCTTCTTCGTGTTCGACCCGGCCAGCCGCAAGGTGGTTCACCAGCAGTCGATTGCGGCCGAGTTCGGAGGGACGGTCTCGCACCAGGGGCCGCGCGTGTTCGTGCGGGGGCCGAACCAGGAAGTCTACGCCCTGTTCACGCGGTCGATCGCCCGCATCGAGCCGCCCGATTGGCGCGTCAAGCTGCTGGCGAAGTCCCCTGTCCCGCTGAGCGCCGGCGGCGATTACCTCGACGGCCGTATCTGGTTCGCCAGCGGCTCGCACCTGTACAGCTACCGGCTGCCGTAGATCAAGATCTAGGAGGCTGTCCAAGATTGCTCTCCCAGGCGAGTCGAGGATTTGGGATACTGG
>CAZAQY010000142.1:0-21583 GCA_964486845.1 uncultured Pirellulaceae bacterium | reverse complement strand
TTGGTCGCCTCTTCGATCGTCAGAGGCTGAAAGCCGTGCGAGACGGCCAGGTCATAGTTCTTGGTGCCGGGCAACTCGCTGACCACGACCTGGCAGCCGCTGTCCCGCAGGTTCAGCGCCTGGGCGTGACCTTGCGAACCGTAGCCCAGGATGGCGATCGTTTTGGCTTTCAACACGGAGAGATCGGCGTCTTTGTCGTAGAAGATCTTGGCGGCCATGACGAATGTTGACTCCTTGATTCTGGATGGTGGTACTTTTTCTGCCGAATATGGCTGGCAACGGAGCGCGGCAAACGGCGACACGCGCTGAGGCCCGGCTACGGCTACGGGCCGTCGTTCTCTTCCTTTCGAGCCGCGGCGCTGCGGACCATGGCGATGCGTCCACTGCGGACCAATTCCGTGATCCCGAACGAACGCATCCGCTCGATAAAGGCCTGGACTTTGTTCTCGCGTCCAGAAATCTCGACCATCACCTCGTCTTCGCCCACGTCGACGATCCGTCCGCGAAAGATTTCGACCAACTCGCGGACTTCGCTGCGTTTTCCGCCGCTTGCCGCTTTGACCTTGATCAGCATCAAGTCGCGTTCGACGTTGTCCTGACTGCTGATGTCGTCCACGCGTACGACGGTGACGATCTTCTCCAACTGCTTGCGGACCTGTTCCAGGACGCGATCGTCGCCGACCATGACGAAGGTCATGCGCGACAAATTGGGGTCCTCGGTCTCGCCGACCGCAAGCGAGTCGATGTTATAGCCGCGCGAGGCCAACATTCCGGAAATATGCGCCAGCACACCAGGGACGTTTTGCACGATCGCGGAAAGCACGTGACGCATGGCTGCGGGATTCTCCAGCGGGACAGTCGAAAAAAGGATGATAGCGGGAGCGTCGAGGATCATCAAGGGGCGGGTCTGCGCGACGTCGCAGTTCGCATCTCCGCCGGACCGAGCCCGCCGGGAGAGAAAACGCCTTGATCGTATCGTTGCGAAATGCTGACCTACGAAGTGGTTCGCGGCCCAGGTGCTTAGCCCCAAAACTGCCACCAAGAGCGTCTCTGTTTCTTCATGGCCTCCAGCTTGCTCCGCCCGACGACACCCGTCGCCCGCGCGTTATGGAGTTGTTGGGGATTATAGTTGGCATGCGTCAGGTCCGCTTTCAGCAGGTTCGCGCCGTCCAATTTTGCCTTGGTCAATTCCGCGTACCGCAAAACCGCCCCCTCCATCTTAGCGCCTCGCAAATCGGCTTCAGACATGTCGGCGTTTGAGAAATTGCCTCGCGAGTCCGATACGCTCATGTCGCATTTGGCCAGCTTGGAGCCCGTAAAATCGCAATGGGGCAACCTGGCATACCGGAACACGCTGCCGCTGAAGTTGGCATTGTGGGCATGGGTTCCCTCCAGGGTCGCCTCCGTAAAATCGGCGCCCGTGCATTCCACGCCGTCCATGGTGGCAAACGCCAGACTGCACTCGTAGAAGGTCGCTCCGTGGAGCGTAGCCTTGGACAAATCCGCTTGCCGCAGATCCGTGCTGCGGAAATTGGCCTTCGTCAGATTCATCCCCGCCAGGTTCGCGCCGGCCAGTTTGAGCCCGGACAGGACCGCGCCTTCCAGCGAGTCCGCATCGACTCGATGCAGCACTTGTCCCGAAGTTCTGTGTTTGATTTCAATCACGGCACACCCTCTCGCCCTTGACCTAGGCTTCCCGCCGCTTGACCATCGTGACTTCGTTGCCCTGCGCGTTAAAAGTCACTTCGTCCATAAAGGTCTGCATCAACAGCAGACCGTGTCCCCCTTCGTTTTCCAGCACCTCCGGATCCGCTCCGGCCGGCAGCTTGCTCACATCGAACCCCGGCCCCTGGTCGCGAATCACGAACCGCGCCTCGTCCGGCGACATCGTGACGTCCAAGTCAATTTTGCGGTCGCAGTACGGCGACTGCGACAAGCGCTGCTCCACGACCCCGGCCGACGGCGGCCCTTGGAACATCACTTCGCGAGCGGTCAACATGTCCTTCGGCGAAATCTCCAGATTGCCGCGGTACAAGGCGTTCAGCAAAGCGTGCTCGACCGCCAGCCCGACCCGGACCCGTCCCGTCGAATCGCACAGTCGCATGCCCGCCATCATCTGCTGCAGGAGGTCCACCAGCGGATCGATCAGAGCCACGTCGTTGCTCAACACGAACGAAAAGTGGTTGTGGGTCAGACAATTCAACAAACGCTCGTAGCTGCGGTTGACCTGAGAAACGTGCAGCACCTGAGCGATCTCGTCGACCAACCGCAAATTGACCTGTGATTTGGGCACATAGCCGGCCGCCCCGTCTTCCAACGCCTCGATGGCGATGGCGTCCGTGCCCTGGCTGGTCATCAGGATCACGGGGATGTCGGAATAATGGACGCGGATCGCCCGCACCAGCTGCAGACCGTCCATGAGCGGCATCACCATGTCGGTGAGCACCAAATCCACCGCCGCGCCGCCGCGCAAACAATGCACCGCCTCTCTGCCGTTACTGACGAGGGCGACCTCGTAGCCGGCCTCTTCCAGGAGACCCCGGATCTGAGTCGCTTGCGTCGCGCTGTCTTCCGCCACAAGTATTCTGGTCATCGCATGGCATCCAGTATCAACTGCAAAGGGTCATCCCCAGAAACGGTTATCTCCGCCGGCGGCGCTCCCCGAGAACGGCCGCCGATGAAGCTCTTTGTACGACGGATTTCGAATCCGTCCAGTCCGGCTGCTCCAGATTTTCCACCTGCGGTCCGGGCGTCTCCCCGTTGAGCCGAAACAACCACTACGTTCCACTCAATCGCTTGATCTGGACGTTCCGGAACTCCACCGGGTCGGAATGGCCGGCGAAGCCAAAGTGACCTCGCGTGCGGTCCTTTCCGGGATGCGGCGAGTTGGCCATGAACTCCTGCACCTGACTCAGGTCCGCGTCCAAAATCACGTTACCGTTCAATTCCACCTTCACCTTGGGCCCCTGCACGGTGACCTCCTGGAAGTTCCACTGGCCGGTGGGCCGCAGAAAGCCTCGCTTCGCCGCCACCATGCCGTAGGCCGAACCGTGGTATTGCCGCACGTCCAGCTTCGCGTACTTGGGATGTTCCGAATCCAAGACCTGCAACTCGCACATGCCTTGATAGGCCGTATCGCCCGATCCGGGATAGCGGATGGCCAAGCCGTTGTTGCCGCCCGGCGGGAGCTTGAATTCCAGACGCACCACAAAGTCGTCGTACTCGTCCTTAGTATAGATCGTACCGCCCTTGCTTGGCTTGCAGACGATCGCTCCGTCGCGGACCTCGTAGTTCTCCACCGGGCCCGCCCAACCGCTGAAATCTTTCCCATTGAAAACCGGTTCGAAGCCCTCGCTGCCGTGCTGGGCCAGGATGCGGTTCGCCTCGTCGGCCGGGATCTCGCGGACAAAGATGTTCTTCCAGCGGATCTCGCCGCCGTGCGTCTGCAACTGGATCGGCCCCTGGGGGAACAGCGGACTGCTGCGGTCCCAGAAGTTCTCCATGATGGCGTGATCCACCACCAACTTGTCGTTCAGGTAGACCGTCGTTCGCGCCCCCACTTGCAGAATCCGCAGCCGATTCCACTGGCCAAAGGGCTTGTCCGCCAGGACCAACGGGTCCTTGCCCGGCGCGCCAGCCGAATTGTTCCACAGGCCGCCCGAGCCTTTGTCCGCGCCGATGCTCCACTTGCCGCCTTCCTCGGTGTAGTCCCAAATCTGGACTTGCGGCGTGGCCTTGAGGTAAATCCCGCTGTCGGCCTTGGCGACGGTCTTGTAGTCGATCCACAGTTCAAAGTCGCGGAATTCCCGGTCCGTGGTCAAATACACGCCGTGCCCGTCGTTGACCAAGTCCCCGTTTTCCACCCGCCAGTGCTGGCGCACGTCGGTCATGTCGGTTTCCCGCTTCGCGGCGCGCTGCTCATCGCTCATCGCCCAAAGCTGGCGAGGGTCAAAGTGCCCCAGTCCATACCAGCCGTTCAAGTCGCTCCCGTTGAACAGGGCCGTGAATCCCTCGGGGGGGCGGTTATCCTCCTGACAGTCAGCGGTTGTAGCAAGCACGCACCAGACGACGGCGAAGGCAAGGGCAGCAAAACGAACCACGAGCGTTGTCTCCTCAAGATTGGAAGTTCTGGGTGGATTTGCAGATGGCTAACAGTGTAATCTTTCCGAAAGCAACTTGCCAGCAGGCTCTTTGCCACTTTGCGCTGGTTCCCCCCCTGCGATGGAGCAAAATGGCCCACAAGACGCCTACCCGGCGTTTGACCCATGCCGCCTGCGGCAGCCCCCCCTCCGGGGAACTGCGACCGCAGTCCGGTTGCCGCCCCAACAGAAGAGGGGCGCCCCTTGCGAGACGCCCCTCGAACTGCTTTTGCTACCATCCGTCATGAGGCTTACTTCTTCTTGATCTCGAAGCCTTTGGCGAAGGCCTGGTCGTTGAACACCAGCTGCACCTGCTCTTCGGGGCTGGCCTTGGTGACCTTGGCCTGGCACTTATCACAGCAGAAACGGACCTTGACGCCGCCGACTTTGACGGCGGTTTCAGGGTTCAATTCGCCGCCGGTGAAGGGACACGACACCTGTTTGGCCTGCCTGGTCGCCACGAGCTGTTGGTTGGCCTTGGCCGCGAACTTGGCGGTGTCTTTCTTGAACGGCGCCTCGCAAGCCGGGCAGCACAGGTAAACCTTGGCGCCCTTGTACTCGACGGCCGTCGTTTCGACCGCCGGCTTGCCCGACACCGGGCAAACCGCCTTGAACTCGTGCTTTTTTTCGGCCTTCTGATCAGCGCCGATTACGCAAGCAGAAACGGCCAGCAAAGCAACCGACGCAGCAAAAATCCTCTTCGACATGATCATTTTCCTTTCAGCAGAAATGTACAGACACAAACGGACTGTTCTGATTCTTGACGCACTCAATGATCGGCGCGCAGGGGCGCCACGGACAGTTGACGTGATGATCGCCGGACGCCGCCTGAACACTCGATTCAAGCACACGGCCAGCACGATCGCCTATCAGCGATTGGACGACAGACTCTCCGACAACGCTGACGCTGTCGAACGTCGTCAACAGATACGCGAAGAGATTCAAATCACCCAGACACAGTGCCAGACGCGCAGAGGAGGACCGGTGGCACAGGACGCGGATCGCAAACGAAGTGCGGTGCAAACCGGGTGTCGGGCCGGTTGCTCGCACGACACGGCCGCCGCCAAGCCAACCCATTGGAGCGGTTTGGCGAGTTCCCGGCGCGGCGACCAACGCCACCCTGGCTGAATGATTGCAAATCGGCCACAATCACAGTCGTTGCCGATGTCCGCCGCAAGATGGTTCGCGCCCTCGCCAGGCGCCGGCCGCGAAGCGACAGGTCCCGCGAAACAGCGACAACAGCAGCGCCTTTGCTGGTTGATCCGCTGGATGGCCAACCGGCAGCAAGGCTGTAAATGCTCCGTCTCTCGTTCGGCCGTGCAGCAGCACTTGCCGCGAGTCATCTGGGGAGTTCCCAGCGCGACCATCAAGCAAATCGAAATGAAGCGTATCATCCGGGAACTTCGAGAGCGCGATTGAGTTTTCTCTCCAGCAGCAGATTATAGGGCTGACCTCGATCAGTTTCAATTTGATTTTCTTGATTTTCTCGTTCGTCCGCGTGACGCTGAGATGGCCGGGCCAGAGCCGGCGACGATTCACAGATAGAGACAAACAGGCCCGGCTCTCGCTCACTGCGACCAATCGGTCGGTTGGCGGTCCCAGCGGTGTTGGGCCAGTTTGTCCAGTAGGGCGGCATCCAGCGGCCCAGCGTCGCTGGCCGCCAGATTCGCTTCCACGTGCCTTACCTTGCGCATGCCGGGGATGATGACGCTGACGGTCGGTTCAGCCAGGATGAACCGCAAAGCCATCTCGGGCATGGTCATGCCGGGGGGAATCAGCGGCTTCAGCCGGTCCGCACGCTCGACGCTGGCCTTCAGATTCTCCGGCACGAAATAGGTGTTTCGCCAATCGCCTTGCGGCCAGCGGCTGTCCACGGTCAGTGTCCCGGTCAGCGTGCCTTCGTCAAACGGCACGCGGGCGATCACGGCCACGTTGTGCTTGCGGCACGCCGGGAACAATTCGTCCTGCGGATTCTGGTCGAAGATGTTGTAGATCACCTGGACGGTGTCGATCAGGCCGGTTCGGACCGCTTTCACGCCATTGAAGGGTTCCCAGCGGTTCAAGCTCAGTCCGATGGCGTGAATCAGGCCCTGCGATTTCAACTCGGTCAACTTGTCGATCCAGCGGTCGTCCTCCAGCCAGCCGTCTTCCCAGGTGTGCAGTTGCATCAGATCGAACGACGGCAGACCGGCATTTTTCAGGCTGCTTTCGACGTATTCCTGGATGTGATCGGGTGGATAGCAGTCGTCCAAGCGGAAGTGCCGGCGGCTGGGCCACTTGTGGTTCTTGGGCGGAATTTTTGTCGCCGTGTATAGCTTGACCTGCGGATTGGCCCGCACCAACTCGCCCAGCAGCTTCTCGCTACGGCCCGCGCCATAGGCCCACGCCGTGTCGAAAAAGTTGCAGCCCAATTCCACCGCCCGCTGCAACGCCTGCCGCGAAGCATCGCCGTCCGAGCCCGTCCAGTCGGCCATGCCCCACATGCCATAGCCGATCTCACTGACCTGCCAACCGGTTCTGCCAAAGGTGCGATATTTCATGGAAGAGTCCCTTGGTTTCCAGCCTGGGGCCGTTCAACCGCTGATCCCCCGAAACGAAGGGCCGCGAGATCTGGCCGTATTCGGGCGCGACGTCCAGGAACCGTTCGAGGAATTCGGCCGAGCCCTGGGTTGGAGATCATCCGGGAGGCGTAGTCCCGTCAGCGAGGGACACGATGCCGGATCTTGAACACTCCGCGATCGGGCCGCGACCGGGAAGCTTCGTATCCCGCCCTTGTCAACGAGTACGCCTGGTGGTGATGCTCTTTGACGACCATCCCGCTCTCGATCAGATGCCGCATGGCCGCGATGAACCCCTCGGCCGTGACCCGGCAGTCGCGGGAATTGACGAATAGCATTTCGGCTGGCCCTACCTGATAGCGTCGAAACAGAGACAGGATTCTCCATTCAGTGGCGGTCATCGTACGATCCCTCCTTTCTGGAGAACTGCCGCGACGAAGGCCGAGGAACCGAGGCAACCACCTGCGTAGCCGCAGGTCTCGCCGGCGCCTTGCGCAGCGTTCTGCATTGGCCGGGCGCGGCGCGAGTGGGATGGGACGGCGTCCCGCGACACGCTCACGACGATCGATCACAAACTCCAGCGACCAGCCAGCGGCTGTTCGCTCTCACGTGCTACGAGCCCCGGCGCCCCAAAACGGAAAATCGAAAGGGGGGCGAGCCAAAGGCGAGGCAAGTGCTTTCGGAATCTTCCACACCGGCCCTGCCGAACTCGAAGCGCCCTCATTATACCGCAAAACAAAAACAAAGATAGGCCCCGTCGAGGGCGACGCGGAGAATCCCTCGGCTTTTCCGTTTCCGCACCAAAGACCGTCGAGATGGCGGACCCCGTTCCACGCTGCTTAACAGCAAATCCGCGAGTTTTCGCGAAGTGACGTCCCCGGATTCAATTGCGGGAAGACGACTTGAACCGTCCGAGCAGCAGGCGTAACCTTTATGGAACTGGCAGGCACTGAGGCAAAAACTCTCGACGAGTGCCGCGAATTTCCGCGAGACGCACTCAACGAGATGATCGAGGCCTACCGGCAACAAGAAGGAAATCCCGCTGGGGGGAGCGCTGTTCGAGCAGATTCCGGCGGAGGTCTGGCGTGTCGGTCAAGCGGCGAGATCGGATCAAGTATTACCCCATGGAGACCAAGCCGTGTCAGATCGTAAACTCGGAATTGCGATTCACGGGGCGGGCTGGGTGGCCCATGCCCATGCCGCCAGCTGGCTGAAGAATCCCCACGCGCAGATCGTGTCCGTCAGCGACGTCGACCGCCGGCGGGCACGGCAATTCGCCGAGGAATTCCACCTGGATTGCGCCCTCCGCGACGATTTTCAACAAGTGCTCGACGACGCCCAAGTCGATGTGGTGGACGTCACCGGTCCGAGCCACGTCCATGCCCAGCAGGGAATCGCCGCGGCTCGGGCCGGCAAGCATCTGCTGGTCGAAAAGCCGATGGCACTGACGATGGAGGAAAACCGTGCGCTGCGCGACGCGGTGGCCCAGGCCGGCGTCAAGAGCCTGGCTGGCTTCGTGCTCCGCTGGAACCCGGCGGTCGAGACGATCAAGTCGCTTGTGGCCCGCGGGACGCTCGGCCAACTGTTCTACGCCGAGGTCGATTACTGGCACCGCATGAAGCCCGCGCACCACGCCTGGCACCTGCACAGCCGCAAGCAAACGGGCGGCAGCGCCATGCTGCTGGGAGGCTGCCACGCCGTGGACATGCTGCGCTGGCTGACGGGCGACGAAGCGGTCGAAGTGTACGCCATGGCGAACAATCAGCGCGGACTGTTCGAGTATCCTGCCAACGTCGTCGCCGTGATCCGTTTCCGTAGCGGAATCATCGGCAAGACGTCGGTCCTGTTCGACTGTGAAATGCCGTACGCGTTCAACATCGACGTCGCCGGCACGGAGGGGACCGTGCGCGACAACCGACTGTGGGCGAAAGGGCTGCTGCCGGGTCAGACAGGCTGGACGACCATCCCGGCGATTCTGCCCGACTCGGGCGACGTCCACCATCATCCGTTCGACGCCGAAATCAACCACCTGGTGGATTGCATCCTCCAGGACCGCCAGTCGCATTGCAATGTTGCCGACGCCTACCGCAGCCACGAGCTGTGTCTGGCCATCGACCGCTCGCTGGAAGAAGGAGGGCGAGCGGTGACGCTGCCGTTGTCGTGATAAAGTAGCCATCACGCTCCGCGTGATGACAGCACGCCATGCCGGTACAGAGACGGATTCGCCGGCACTCGGAGATGCGACCAACAACCATGCAACGACGAGAACTGGTCCGCCGTGCGATCGAGTTTCAGCATCCGCCGCGCCTGCCGTTCTGGCAGCACTGGAACCACAAGCTGCCGGAGTTTCCGGACGACGTGTGCAACATCTGGGAGATGGACCGGGCCCAGGCGGGCTGGTTTTTCGACCGTCCGGGGCCGGACGACTGGGGCTGCGGCTGGAGTACGACGGAGTTGAAGAACATCGGCCAGGTGACGGGCTGCCCTTTGGCCGACTGGTCCGCCTTGGATCATTACCGTCCGCCGGATCCCCGGAATTCGTTTTACTACGAACGTTTGGGGCCGCTGTTGGACGAGGCCGGCGATCGCTACGTGGCGCTGACCGCTCATTCGCTGCTGTTCTCGCGGTTGCACAAGCTGCGCGGCTTCACGGAAACGCTGGAGGATTTCTACCTCGAACCGGAGAAGGTCGGCCGCGTGCTGGACATGATCGTCGACTTCAAGGTCCAGCAGTGCATCGAATTGCACCGCCGCTTCGGCGACCGGATCGACGGCCTGTTCGTGGCCGACGACTGGGGCACCCAGGAACGGACCTTCGTGGGCCCGAACATCCTTCAGGATTTCTTTGCGCCGCGCTACAAGACGATTTTCGACGCGATCCATGATTGCGGATGGCACGTGATCCTGCACAGTTGCGGCCGCATCAATGCCTTTGTGCCAACCTTCATTGAACTCGGCGTGGACGTGCTCAACATGCAACAGTCGCAGAGCTACGGGGTGGTCGAGTTCGGCGAACAGTTCCGGGGCCGGGTCTGTTTCCTGGCCACGGTCGACATCCAGACGACGTTGCCGCGAGGCGACGAGCAGGAGATCCGCGACGAGGCGCGGCTGCTGGTCCGCCACTGGAGCACCCCGGCCGGCGGCATGATCGCCTTCGACTACGGCGCCTGGGAGGCCGTAGGAGTCAAGCCGGAAGCCCCGCGGATCATGTTCGACGAATTCGCGAGGCTGAGCCGCTTCTGGCAGGAGTCGGCAGGCGAAGCACCCAGAAAGACAGAAGAAGCTGACAGAAAGAAGGGGTGACAGAAAGATGAAATGCGGGGCAGAAGGAACGGTGGGGCGTCATTGCAGCTTGGTCATGCCGGGCATCGCCGGCGGGATCGGTTCGAGCTTTGTGCTCCAATCCAGCTTGTCCGGCACCAGCGCCTGTTGGCTCTGCAGTGCCTGTTCCCAAGTGACCTCCTGGCCGGTGTAAGCCGCCATGCGGCCCAGGATTGCCATCAGCGTGGTGTGGGCCATGCGCGTGCCGTCGTTGATGGGATGGCCCGAGCGGATCGAAGCGAACAACTCGTCGTGTTCCGTCTGGTACTTGTTGTTCTGCACGCCCGCGTAACGCCACTCGTTTTGTCCTTGGATCACGGGCACGCGGCCGCGGCCGATCGTGCAGGTCCCCGTGCTGCCGATCACGTAGTCGGCGTTTTCGCTGTAGCATCCGGCCTGCGTCCGGCAGGCCAGAAAACCCCGGATGCCGTTGGCGTACTCGTAAGCCACGAAGCCGTTGTCGAACGTGTTTCCTTCCGCCGGGTAGACGCGGCTGCCCGTCGCCACCGCCTTGACGGGCATCACGTCGTCCAGCCACCACGACATCTTGTCGACGCTGTGCCCGCCGGACAGGAGAATGGTCACGTCGCCGGAGAGCCAGAGGTGGTCGTACCAGTCGCGGAGCTGCCACTCCACGTCGCCCATCCCCGCCGGGCGCGGCCCCGGATGCTTGTGCGACAGACTGCCGCGCAAGTAGGTCGAGTAAACCGTTCGGACTTCGCCGATCGCCCCGGCACGGATCTGCTCGCGAGCGGCGCGCAGGGCGTGGTCGTACCGCCAGCAGAAGCCCGACACGATGCTCAGTTGCTTCTGTTGCGCCAGTTCCGACGAGGCCAAGACAGATCGGACTCCAGGCCCGTCGATGGCCGCCGTGATCTCGACGAAGGCGTGCTTACCGGCCTGCACCGCAGCACGCAGGTGTTCCGGACGAAAGGCCGGTGGGGTGGCCAGCAGCACCACGTCCACGCCGCTGTCGATCAGCTTCTGATAGGCGTCGAACCCTAGGAAGCAGCGTTCGCGTTCGACCCGGATTTGGTCAGGCACTTCCTTGCGCAGCAGCGTCAAACTGGTCTGCAGCGAATCTTCAAACAAGTCCGCCAGGGCCGTCAAATGCACGTTGGCGTCCGCCTTGAGCGCATTGACCGCCGCGCCCGTGCCGCGTCCGCCGCAGCCGATGAGCCCCACGCGCAGCGCCTGCGTGCTGACCGGCCCGGCCAGCACGGCCGGCAGTCCCGCAGACCCCGTCAGCGCGCCGCCGACCGCGGCCATGGCGGTGGAACG
The DNA here is from genome assembly GCA_964486845.1 of uncultured Pirellulaceae bacterium. Lineage (GTDB taxonomy): Bacteria > Planctomycetota > Planctomycetia > Pirellulales > Pirellulaceae > Anammoximicrobium. The sequence continues at coordinate 10,284 of CAZAQY010000142.1, read as the reverse complement.
CAAGAAACCGCGACGCGAGGTCTTATGATGCTTCGAGTCCGTCATGGTGGCGTCTCCTCCGGGCAAGGTGCCGGTGTGGAAACAGGATCCGTCCCTGGCTCGTCGAGAAAGGCACGGTACAGCCGCAACGGCGCCTGCCAATCGGCGTCCAGCGGCGCCACCGCCAAACGGACCCTCACGGTCCGCACGTCGCCGGGCAACAGGTCGTCCCCGAACAGCGACAGGTCGAAGGCGCTGTAGTTGGTCAGCCGGTCCTCGTCGGCGCCCGCGTGGTAGCGCGTGCTGACGGCGTAGCAGTCTTGTGGCCGCGACATCAGGACCACGCCCAGAGAATGATCCGGATCGGCCATCACGGCCAGGCAATGGGCGTATCGTCGCAGGGGGCACATTTGCACCGTGGGGGTGTCGTTCTCCGAGCGATCCCAACGGCCGTCCAGGCACCGCCGGGCCGCGTGAGCGTCGCGGGGAAAGACCAAGACGGTGCCGCGAAAGGCGTCGTTCACCGTGGGCAGAACCCGCTCGGCTTCTCCCGCGGCTGGCCTGCCCCGCGCCGGTTCCAGGTAGACGTGCGGGCGCAGTGCCTTGTCGAAATAATTGGACAGGAACAGTTCGTATCCGGCGTAGGTTCCCCGCGATTTGACGGTGACGCTCAGGTCGATCGCGTTCGGTGGACGGATTTCGTAGCGGGCCAGCACCTCGGCGCGATGCGAGTCGGTCGCGCCCCAGCAAACTTGGCCCCAACCGGGCCCCGTCTCAATCGTCCGCGGCATGGTCCGCGGCTGGCCCATCGCCAGGTTGACCGACATCAGCTTGAACAGATTCAGGGCGGAGTACCGGGAATCAATGACTTGCCTGCCCGTCCGCCGGTCGACCAGCCGAGCCACTCCGTGGTAAGCCCCCTCGAGGCGAATCGCACCGTCGATCTCTTCGGTTTGAAAGTCGAATCCGGCACCGGTTTCGTCCGCTTGGATTGCCGCTGGTGCCGGAGGCGAAGGACTTTCCTGCACGGGCACCGGCTCACCCGCTAGGAGGCCCTTCACGGCCGGTAGAACGAGCAAGCACCAAACGCAACCCACGTTGGAGCCGGATCGCCACCGCAGTTGTACGCGACGTGGATACCGAGCCATGAGTGAGTCTCCGTCGTCGGGAACCGACATTGGCGTCAGAGCAAGCGGCGGAATTCCTCTGCCGTCAGGCCTGCGTCTCGAACGATTCCGCCCAGCGTAAATGCCTTGATCGGATTGTGTCGCGGGATGGTCATGTACTTCTGGCCGGCCTCCTGGGCGATGCGGACCCATTGCCGAGCGTCGAACTTGTCGGGCTTCCAGCGCTTGTACAGGTTGTCGTAGACGTCGCCCGGCGTGGGGCCTTGCCCTTCCCGCAGCAGGAATCCGTGCCCGCGCGGAGCGCCTCGCGACCAGCCGATTTCCTGACCCGTCAAGGTCACCGGCCCCCAGCACAGGAACATGCCAAACCGGATGTCCTGCCATTGGGCGACCACTTCGGGTTTGGCGCTCAGCATGTCCCAGGCGGTGTCCCTCGCCTGATCAGCGCCGTGGAATCTTGGAGTGTCGCACAACGCCAAGACTGTGAATCCAACAAAAACGACGGAACTGCCTTGAACGTGGATCTTCATCGACTGCTCCTTACATCAGTTCCGATGAGGCGGACAGAAAAATGGGGTGACAGAAAGATGGGGAATTTCAGAAGACAGGGCCAACGGATATCGACGCGGCTTCGCTACTATGACCTGCTCTGCATCCCATTTTTCGGTCATCCCATTTTTCTGTCAGCTTGCCCTTTCTTTCTGTGTGCTCGATATGCCCAAGCTACTTCAGATCGATCGCGGCGATTTCGTAAATGCGGACTTCAGGCACGGTGAAACGGACGCCCTCGGCCTGTTCCGCGAAAGGCACCGTGATGTCGGCGTCGCGGTCTGGACTCGCCAAGTTCACTGCCCGCACTGCGCGGCCCGGTGGCAGCGTCACCGTGACGGCGACCTCGCGGATCGGGCCGTCCGCGCGGTAGTTCACCAGGTGCATCAACCGGCGTGCGTTCTGCTCGGTCAATTCGGCGCAAAGTCCCGGCGGGGCCTCGGACATCGCCGTGGCTGGTTCCGCCTCGCCCTCGCGCTTTGGAGTTGGGGCACGGACTGACAACGACCGTTTGCCGCAGGCCCGGTCGATCGCGGCAAGCCAGTCGTCCGTCTCGCCGGCGCGGACGACGGCCGCGGCCGGCAAGTCGTCCAACGCCGGCTTGTCCCGCGGCAGCATCCACTGGTCGTGAGTGGCCAGCGGTCCGATCGCACAGACCCGGCCACCGGCAGCGACGAAGCGGCGGATCTGCTCCGCGTGTTGATCGCTCAGGGCCGCACAGCCGGCCAGCACCAGCGCGCGGTAGCGGCTCAAATCGCCCAGTTGGTGATCGTGGATGATCTGGAAGCAGCGCCGGTTTTCGATCAGCAGATCCTCGACGCGGGCCGTCAATCCGGCGGCCTTCGGTTCACCGTGAGCGAGCGACGGAAAACTGCGGAGCACGGCGGCATCGGCCACCGCACGGGCATCGCGCAACAGATCGCGGCGGGCGTGATAGAAGCCGATGTAGCGCTGCAAGGCAGGCGACATGGGCTCCGTGGACCCCGGCATGCTGGCGATGTTGCCGTACTCGAACCAGAAGACGCAGCCCAGGCAATCCAGATTGAAGGCCATCGACTCGGCCATTTCCAGCGGCGTGAGCGTGTAATCGAACGTCATGTTGTCCATCGCCCGGCCGACCTTGTAATGGCGGATCCGCGACACCAGCCGTCCGTTGATCAGACCCACTCGGCCGCTTTCCACCCAGAACGCCTCGCCGCCTTGCAGCAGCCGCCCGTGATCGACGGGCGGTCGAATCGTGGCCCTGACGCCGTTGGGGTTGCACTCCACAAGCACGTCGGGCCGCAAGGAACGAGCATATTGACCCATCTGCCAATAGGATTCGGCCAGCGAGCGGCAGCCGAAGTCCTGCCAGGCGCGCGCCAGCAGCGGCGGCGATCCGGCCACCGGCGGTTGCGCGGCTTCCGGATCGGCGATCTTCATTTGCAGCAACTGCTCCGGGGTGAAAGTCTCGCGCAGGTACTTGCGGAAGCGGGCGATCGAGACGGGGTCGTAGCCTGGGCCGACCACGTAGTTGTCGAAGTGTACCAGGTCGGTCTTGATTTCATTGACGGAGAAATCGACGAGCTTCCGGTAGAAAGCCACGGCATCCGGATGGTTGCGGTTCCAGTAGTAGCGATACTTCGCCGCGCCGTAGGTGACGGGATTGCCTTGCGCGTCCAGCACCGGCCAATCCTTGGCTTGGGGATTCTCGCGGAAGAAGGGTTCCCACAGGAACGCCCCGCTGAAGTTGTAGACGCCGACTCGCAGGCCCGCCTCGCGGCACAACTTGGAGAAGCGGACGGCGTCGGCCATGCTCTCCCGTTCGGCCTCCAGCCCCGCACCTTTGTAGCAGTGCATCATCACGAAGTTGACGCCCAGCGATTTGAGCCGTGCCACCATCTCTGGGCTGTGTTCGCGCTCCCAGCCGGCTCGCTGCTCCGGCGTGGGCGTGTAACTCGTGCCGTCGCGGCGCACGCGGAACACGAGCGGCTCCCAGCTGCCGGCCATCACGATCCCGTCCTGCCGCAGCCACGCCGGCCGCTGGTCCTGCGGCACCGTCAGCGGCTGGGCATGAGCGACGATGGTCAGCCCGCACACCGCCACGGCAACCGTCGGCACGAGTAGCCATCGCCACGCCATCCGCCAGGTCGATCGAGGTTGCGTAGTATCCATAAAGAGCTCCTTTTCGCGACGTTGCGGAAAACACCATCAGAGCAATAGGCGGACCATTATGCAACTACGGAACTCAGACAGTCTGAAGCCGACTGCCGTGGAGATCTCTCCCGGGGACAAAGAACTCAAGTCTTCGAACCGAGAAGCCTGCTGGGCATCGCGTCAGCCGGGCCAGCCGGCTGATCTACGTTCGCCCGATAAGCCTCGTCGCGCCGCAGCCTGCTTGTTTTGCGGTCGGTCTCGGCTATTCTCCGTTGCGCCGGGGAGGGCACACTCGTGTGGGACGGCTCCCGGTGACTTTCGGCTGTAGGAGGAGATAGGTCATGGTCCGATGCATCGGCCGGCTTGCGGTTCTCTTGCTCGTTCTTCGCGCCAACGCCCTCAATGCCCTGGCGGCCTCCAGCGCGGCTGGGGCCCTGAAGCAATTGGACAAGTTGCTCGATCCGTCCACGGGCGCGACGAGATGACGGAGACGTCAGAGACGGTCGATATCACGTTCGGCGCGAAGAATCCGAACCATCTCAACGCCGTCCGAAACGGCACGAAAGAAAATCACGTAGTTGCCGCACGTGAAACTGCGGCAGGGACCGAACCCGCGGGTCTGCCGCCGTTCGCCCACTTCCGGATTCTTGGCGAGCAGTTCACAGGTCGCTTCAATCTTCTCGACCCAGCGGTACGCCGCATCCGGCCTGTCTCGGGCGATGTATTCGGCGTTCTCGTAGAGGTCCTGCGCAGCCAGAGTCGAGTAGTGCGGCTTTGACATGTGCTACTTGGCCCGCCCGTCCTCGATGGCCTTGATCCGCCGTCTCGCTTCCGCGTAGACCTTCTTTGCTTCGATACGGTTTCCCGCATCCAAGTCATCGAGACCTGCCTGTACGTCCCTTTCCAGTTCTTCTCGCATTAGCACCAACTTGATGCCCTCGGCCACAATCTCGCCTGCATCGCGGAATCGTCCTTCCGTAATCAGCCTGTCGACGGCAGGACTGAAATTGGCCGGTATTTGAACGTTCATTCTCTTTCTGCCTCGTCCCGCGCCGGGGTACAATCTGGAATGCCCGCCATTCTGCGCCGTCGTGATCTTCGATGTGGTACAAGCCGCGAACCGATGCTAAATTATACACGGCATTCGCGTTTGTCGCCACACCCACAGCGCTGATGATTTTTCACGGCTCCGCAGTGGCGGATGCTGCCAAGGAGGCAGGTATGGGCAAGTCATTCACTACACGGGGCGGGGCGCTGGCGGCGATGTTTTTTCTGCTGGCAATGGCGCAGGCCAGCGACCAAAACCTGTTCGAGGTGCCGCTGGAGAACGGGGCGTTCACCAAGGGCGTGGACGGTCGCGGCGTGCCGTTGGGTTGGTCCAAGTACGGTGGGGGCGGCAAGGACCAGGAACTGCGCGTGGTGGATGGCCCCAATGGCGGCAAGGCGCTGTCGATCGCGGACGGCGACCCGGCGGTCGAGATCGGTGTGTGCCAGGCATTGAAGCTGAAGGGCGGCGAAACGTACCAGGTCACGGCCAAAGTCCGCGCGGTGGAAGGCGCCTCGTCCGCCGGCGCGTACCTGCAGTTCCGGTTCCTGCCTTCCCAGGAAATGGTCCAAGCCGGCTTGGCTGCCGAATCGGCCAAGCACTTTTCCGAGGTCTCGGTCAAGGCCACCGCGCCGCCGGATACCACGCAAGGTGTGATCTACCTGTACACGCACCGGGATCCGACTCCGCGAGTGCTGGTGACTGATGTCCAAGTCGTGGGCGGGCTGCCCCCTCCCCCGCCGCCACCTCCTCCGCCGGTCCCCCCTCAGTACGACAAGCTCAAGGACCTGTGCCTTGATATTCGCCTCGTGAAAGACGGCAAACCGAACGCCGCGATCGTCGTGCCGGCGCCTGGGATGTATCGGAACGCGGCCGCTGCGATCCAAAGCGAAATCGAACGCCGCACCGGCGCCAAACTGCCGATCGTCTCCGACGACTCGCCGGAAGCGGCGGTACCCATCGAGGGCCATCGCATCGTGCTGGGCAATCGCTCGACCAACAAAACGATCAGTGCCCTGTACGACCGGTTCTACTGCCTGGTGGATCTCAAGTACCCGGGTCCGGAAGGCTACGTCATCCGCTCCGTTCACAGTCCGTTCGGCAACGGGCACAGCGTCGTAATCGTCGGCGGAAGCGACACGGTTGGAGTCGAGGAGGGTGCCAAGGCGCTGGCCGGCATCCTGGCCAAGACGAACGCTGCGCAGGGCGAACTGGCCATCGGTTGGACGATGGTCACGAAACTCGGCAAAGGCGTGAAAGTGCCGGCGGACATCAAGCAGTTCGAAACCTGGGAAGCCTCACAAGGCTACGGCTCGGTCGGCTACTTCGGCTGGTGCAGCATCAGCAAACGCATGGCGATGTACTACATGACGGGCGACGAATTCAGCGCCCGCGAATTCGTGCGGCTGTCGTTTCCCGACCAGCAGGCGCTGAAGGACATCGAAGAGATTGACGGCGAGCGGATCGAAAACAAGCACGATCCGCTGGCGGGCTTTTACCACTACAACGCCCATATAGCGATCCTGTTCTGGGATCTGATCGAAGAAAGCCCTGTGTTTTCCGACGAAGAGCGGCTGAAGATCACCAATGCCTTTGCGCGCCAACTGAACCATCGAAAGAACGAGGGCGTGTACGGCCTCAGGCAGCCGCCCCGCGGCGTCAGTTCGCGGCACGGCCAGTGGTCGGCGATCTCCTTGTATTGCCTGGGGCGGTATTTCAACAAGGAGTATCCGAACCCGGTCTGGGCTCACTGCGAACGGGCCGGCCAACTCGCCTTCCACTCCTTGCACCAGCATGCCTGGGTCTCCGGCGAGAACGACAACCTGTTCTGGTACAACACGGGCATTGCGCCGATCTTAACGTACATGGTCCTGACCGGCGATCGGAAGCCGCTCGAAAACGGCGTACTCAGCGACTTGTTGCGCGGCCAGGAAATCCTGATTTCGGGCCGCGCTCCCGACTGGGCTTTGAACTCCGCGTCGCTGGACCTGCTGCACAAAGCCGCGTACCTGACGGGCGACGGTCGCTGGATTACGTACCGCCAGCGCAGCGGCGTCGACACCAACGTGTTCCGCCTGGGCCAGTCGTTTTGGCCCGACGTGGCGTTGACGCCGCAGTTGCCGGACGATTTGTCGGGCAAGTGGAGCATTCACCGCTTGCCCAAGCCGGCCTGGAACGCGCGAGACAGCGGCTTGCCGTTCGACCAGGCCTTCTACTGCGGCAGCTATCGCAGTGCGGCGGACGCCAGCGGAGACTACATCCTGCTGGACGGCTTCAACGGCGCATCCCGCAATCCGTATCACACCTTCGACATCCTGGAATTGCGGCTGGCCGGCCAAACGATCCTGCAGGGATATCACAATCAGGTGCTGACCAGTGCCGACGGGATGGTCGAGCCGGCGGTCGCGATGGATGCGGCCCTGCTGTACAGCGACGTGCTCGGCCCCACCGCCATCGCCGCAGGCGAAGTGCCTCAAGCGGCTTTCTGCAACTGGCGGCGGACGCTCTGCCAGCGGACGGGACGCTATGCGCTGGTCGTGGACGACCTGGCCTTTCGTACCGACAGTCAGAACATGAAGGTGAGTACAACCTGGCAGGTGACGCGGGGCGGGTGGGATCAGAAGGAACAAACGGTCCGCGTGCCGGCCGGCGATCCGGCGACTGGAGTTGCGTTCGAGCTGCGCCCCTGCGACGTGCAGGAAACCAGCCGAGCCGAGGCCGTGACTATGAATTGGCACGGGACAGTGAAGAAAGGCGAACATCGAATCGCCTTCTATCTGATCGGCCAGACTGACGCCAAGTCGCCGAGTACGGTGGCTTGTGTCCGGCTGGCCGAAAACGCCGCCGCGTTGGCGTTGCCGCAGCCGGCCGTTAGCGCCGTGGGAACCTACGAGCAGTTGAGGGGCGAACTGGTGGTGCTGGCCGAGGATCATCTGTTCGGGCGCGCGCTGACCAGCGCCGGAATCGGTCAAGTGTTCGTCTCCAGCGACGCGCCGGTCGATGTCGACTGGGACTTCACCGGCGGCGTGGCCAATGTCGTCGCGACGGAACATACGACGTTGCAGCTGAGTCTGAAAAATCCGGACGAACTGCGGCTGGGCGGCCAGCCCATGAAAGCCTCGGCCGTGGGCGGGATCTACAGCATTACGTTGCCTCCGGGGCGCCATGTTGTCAGCGGCGCGTCGCCGGCCACGGAAGCAACCGCGAGACTTGCGGCCGATCTTCAACGTCTGCTGGGCGAAGGACGAAAACTGCGTGTGGAGGCGTTAGCGGCGGCCGGTCCGGCGGCCAAACCAACGGCGGCGGAGTTGCCGGTCGCCTTTACCAGCCAGGTCGGCGGCAAGGTCGTGGACATGACCGCCGTCCCCTCGGCCGCCGGGCCTCAACTGGGCGTCGCCTCAGGCAACACGATTCGCATCCTGACGCACGAAGGCAAGGAAGTCCGCAAGCTGGAGACTGACGGTCCGATCCGCGTGCTCCGCTGGTGGGACACGTGCCAGTTGCTGCTGGCCGGCTGTGCGGACGAGAAGCTCATCGCCTTCGACCGCGAAGGCCGCCGCAAGTGGGTCTTCACGTCCGAAATGGACCCCGCGGTGTACGAAGCGGCCAAGACGTATTGGTTCAAGAGCGCTCCGGGCCACGAAGGCATCCACGGGTTGTACACCGGCGCCTTTGACGGAGGCAAGGAGCGCTGCTTCGTGGGCAGCGCGTGTACGCTGGAGATTCTGGACGAGGCCGGTCAATTGGTGAAGCGTACGCCCGTTTTCTGGGGGCCGGGCTGGAAGTTCCTGCTGGTCGCCGGCGGGGAAGGCCGGCGGAACCTGCTCGTTGCCCGTTGGCCCAACGGCAGCGACAATCTGGCCATCGTCAGCAGCAAGACGCTCTCGGACACAGGCCGCGGCTACGACGCAGTTCCCGCCGGCCATTCGTTCGTCGGCGGCTGGACGGCCCAGAATCGTACCGGTCTGTTCTATGAAGACCTGGACGGCGACGGCCAGAAGGAAATCGCGACGGCGATCAACGGGACCTGGAACCGGGTGACGGTGTATTCGGAGCAAGGCCAGCCGCGATACAACGCTCAATTCGGGCCGGGCCCCAGCAACGCGCCGCGCGCCCAAATGCGGGACATGGATGTCGCCGACCTGAACGGCGACGGCAAGCAGGAGATCGTCGTCGGCATCTCGGAGGGCTTGGTTGTCGCCTTGAGCCACGGCTGTCAGCGGATTTGGTCAACCCGTTTGCCCAGCCCGCCCGTTTCCCTGCGCGGCATCCAGCCGGCCGAGGCCAAGACTTCGCAGATCCTGGTGGGCTGCGACGATGGCACCGTGGCGGCGCTGGACCATCAGGGCAAACTGCTGCGGCTCGGCAAGGTCTCCGGTCGGCCAACGCTCGTGCAGACAGTTCCGACGGCGGCAGGGCCGCTGGCGGTCTTGGCCACGGATCGGGGCGAGGTACGAGGTTTTGAGATCGCCGACTAGCTCCAACTCGATCGTGTGGACGACCTCGAAGACCTGGAGCAGCAGGCGCGTCGTGTTGGCCTCAAACGTGCCAGTCTCCACGGCCACGCGGCCCGTGAATCCGGCAACAAGTTTGCGCAGTCGCGGCATCGTCAATCCAGCCATCTCATTGCTCCCAAAAGGCGTAGCGGAAAGACGATCCCAAGAAGTCGCGACAAGACATCAGCCGATGCTCGGTCCAGTGGGCGAAGCGGCGTTGATCGAGCAGGCAGGGTTTTCTCACGTCCGCATCAACGTGCAAGGGGGCGCAGCTGCCGGTGGAACGGGTGTCGTGGGAGGAGGCGGTGGAGTTCTGCCGGAAGCTGAGCGCGAAGGAGGGGCGGACGTATCGTTTGCCGGCGGAGGCGGAGTGGGAGTACGCGTGCCGTGCCGGGAGCCAAACGAAATGGTGCTTTGGGGACAACCAGTCCCGATTGGGGGAGTATGCGTGGTACGGTGGCAACTCGGATCACAAGACGCACCCGGTGGGCGAGAAAAAGCCGAACGCTTGGGGCCTGTGTGATATGCACGGGAACGTGTGGGAGTGGTGTTCGGATTCGTGGGGCGAGCACCCATCGACGGCCGTGCACGATCCGACTGGTGCTACGGCGGGCTCGTCCCGCGTGGATCGCGGCGGCAGCTGGTGCGACGGCGCGAGGAACTGCCGGTCGGCGCACCGGGGCCTCGACGCGCCGGAGGACCGGGACGGCGACCTCGGGTTCCGCGTGGCCTCAAGTTCGGTGGATGCCACCGGCAAGTAGAGCAAGTCATAGCAAGAGCGGAGTCTTCCGCGTAGGCCGAAACACGTTCGTGCGTAGCGGAGCGGAGCCGAACGTGTTTCGGGCGGTAGCGGAAGACGGAGCGGTTCGCGTAGGCGAGCCTGTGCGAGACTCGCACCCGGTCTCGGAGAGACCGGGCTGCGTGATGGCAACCGCTGGTGGTGCCGCCTTCA
>CAZAQY010000141.1:0-21645 GCA_964486845.1 uncultured Pirellulaceae bacterium | reverse complement strand
TGATCGAGGGAAGGTCGAGTGCAAGACACCGGCCTTCCCTCGCCTGTTTCTTGGCTGGCCTCGTCAGGAGCCTCCTAGTCCGCTGATCGCAGTTTTTCACGTGAATGATTTCCACGTCGATTCCAGGAGCCACAAGATGCGAAACCTCCACGCCGCGATTCTGGTCTGGGCCTGCTGGTAGACATCCCTCGCCTGCGGCTCGACTCCCGAACAAGTGCCGCTGTTCGTCTCCGGCGAAGGCGGCTACCACACCTACCGCATCCCGGCGTTGGCCGTCAACGCGCGCGGCGTGGTGCTGGCGTTCTGCGAAGGGCGCAAGACCAGCGCCCGCGACGACGGCGATATCGAGCCGCTGTGGCTGAACGACAAGATCGGGCAAGACTATCGCAGCGGCGTGGCCTACAGCGACGACGGGGGGGCCACATGGAAGGCGGGCGGACTCGTGCCGGCCGACGGGCTGGGCTTGAACGAGTGTACCGTTGCGGAGTTGCCCGGCGAAAAACTGCTGCTCAACATCTGCGTCAGAGCATCGATGCGGGCCGGACGTGGTCGGCCGGCGAACTGCTGCACGCCGGGCCCTCAGCCTACTCCGACCTGACTGTCGCCGCCGGCGGAACGATCCTGTGCGTCTACGAGCGTGGCCGGAAATCGCCCTACGAACAGATCGTCCTGGCCCGCTGGAAACCCGAATAGGCGGGAGTTGGTAACGGTTCCGCACCCGATCTGTCTCCTGGATCGCCGAAGTCACGAACGGGAAACGGCACTAAATCTCCCTCTCGCCGGGCACCACAAACGGCTTGCGGTAGTCCCGCGTGAGCAGGGCGTCGGCCTGGGGGTTGTTGACAAAGGTCTCGCGCTCGGAGTCGATCTCCAACCATGGGCCGAGCGTAAGTCGTTCCTGCTCGATGTCTACGTCGTTCTCGGCCAGGTGCGTCCGGATCGCCTCGAACGTCTCCACCACGTTCTCGTTGGCCTTCAGCGTCGCGAGCCGCTCGCGGATCTCCAGGGGCGAGGCCGCCCGGCCCAGGCGGTACGAGATGTTGCCCAGGTGGCAGAGCGCAGCCGACTGGTGGCCTTCAATGATCTCGGCGTTCAGGTCTTCCGGCTTGCGGCTGCGGACCGCCGTCAGAAAGTTGGCGAAGTGGTCGTCGCTGGGACCTTCGAGCTTCTGGACCTGCTGGCCGTCGAGGTCGAACACGGTGCTCGTCCCGCCCCCCAACGCCAGGTAGCCCTGCGTGCCGGTGACGATGCACATGCCGCTGAAGCGAGGCGGCTTGGTCTTCAGGTTGCGGATCTCTTGCACCACCGTGATGGCGTCGAAATCGTGGATCACGACCTGTGTGTTGGCCGTCTCGGCCGCGTCGTTAAACTTCACGCGCCCGCCGTAGCACAGCACGCCGCGGCCCAGGCCCTGGAGGTTCAGCACCATGCGCATCGTATCCACGGCGTGGACGCTGTTGTTGCCGATCTCGCCGTTGCCGAAGTCCCAAAACCAGTGCCAGTCGTAGTGGAACGACTTGCGGGTGATGGGAGCCATCGGCGCAGGTCCGGCCCACAGATTGTAGTCGACGCTGGGAGGCGGATCGTACTTGCCCGCCGGGCCGATCGGATTGCGGCCGCGGTACATGTAGCAATGGGCGACCTTTACCGTGCCCAGCTTGCCCTCGCGGATGAACTGTGCAGCGGCGCGGTTGGCGCCGGTGGAACGGTACTGGGTCCCGCCCTGGCAGATCCGCCCGTACTTGCGTGCGACCTGGGCCACGCGGCGGCCTTCGCTGACGTTGTGGCTGATGGGCTTTTCCACATACACGTCCTTGCCGGCCTGCATCGCCCAGATGGCGGCCAGCGAGTGCCAGTGGTTGGGCGTGGCGATGGACACGATGTCCACCGACTCGTCGTCGAAAATCCGCCGCATGTCCTCGACAAACTTGGGCTTGCGCCCGTCCTGGGCGAACTTCTGGGTAACGCCGGCGCCGATGTCGCGGTCGGCGTCGCAGATGTACGTGATCTGGCAGTCGGGGCGGGAGGCGAAGAACCGGGCATGATCGCCGCCGCGGCCTCGCACGCCGATCACGGCCACGTTCAATTTCTCATTGGGGCTGGTGCTCGGTTGCTCGCCGGCCAGCGCGCGGGGCGCCGCTCCGGCCGCCGCCACGGCCGTCGCACTCAGGATCGTCTCTTCCAAAAAGCGTCTGCGGTTCATTCGGGTCATGGCTGGTGTGTCTCCGGTGGAAGGGTTGCGAGGGGGTGATGATTCACAGGATCGTTAAAGCTACAGCGTAACCGGCCGGGAAGCATTTGGGAATGCGCCTACGCGCCTCAGCGTTGTTTCCGGACTCGCTGCGCCGCCGTCGCCGGTACCGGGTTGAAGGAGTGCCGCCTGTGGCGTGTCAAGAATCTCGACTTCGAGCGTCTGCATGTGATCCCACGAGACGCCAAGCGGGCCTTCGTCGTGGCAACGCCCCCGCGTCATTTTTCCGTTGCCAGCAGCGGGGCGAGGGCTTTGGCGAAGACTTCGGCCTGACGCATCATGCCCAGATCGTTGGGATGGCAGCCGTCGACGGTGCCCTCGGTGTCGTCGCCCAACATGCCCTCGCTGGAAAGGAAGTGCAGGTTCTTGACGCCCTCGGCGGTCAACTTTTCGTGGATTTTGCGCAGGATGGTGCCTTTCTCCGTGGGGCAGATGTTCCGGACGCTGCAGTCCTCAGCCAGCAGGATGGGCGTGTCCGGACGGGCGGCACGCAGCGTCTTGACAAACGGTTCGATGCGCGTGGATACCAGGTCCGGCGACATGTTCCACAGGCAGTCGAGCACGTACACCGACGGGTCGAGTTCCGCCAGCAGTTCCGCCATCTCCGGCTCCATCTTGCCGCTGCCGCTGAAGCCCAAGTTGATGACGGGAGTATTCAGCTTGCGGCCCATGATCGCCGGAAAGGCCAGGCCCGGCCGCGATGCGCAGCCGCCGTGAGTGATGGACGTGCCGTAGATCACGATCGGCTTGCGCTGTTTGCCGGCGGCCGGATCGGCGCCCGTCAGGGTGCTGCCCTTCGGAATGCCAATCTGCACGGAGATTACGCCGTTGTACAGCGGCAGGTACAGCAGGCACCGTTGTCCCGCAGGCGGCGCGAAGCGGGCCGTATTGGTCTCGCCCGCCGGCCGGCCATTCGCCACGAAGGACCACCGCCCGGACTGGTCCTGGCTGTAGAGGTCCACCCCGCTGACCCCGGTGGCCGGCATGTGCGGCATGCTCAGATTGCCCTTGGGCAGCAGACTCCAGCGGACTTGGATGGACGCCGCGTCCGTGGTGAACGGGACGCACATCCCGGCGCTGTGGTGGCTCAGCCCCCAGACCGACGGCGGCACCTTGCCTTCCGCCTTGGCCGGCAGGCGGTCGTAGAAGGCTTTGGTGTCCGTCCAGCCCTTGCCCTCCACGACGAGGTCCTGGCAGTCAATCCACACGGTTTTGTCGTCCGCGCCGGCCGCAGCCTCCTGAGGCTTGGCTTCCGCGGCGGCAACGGCACTCGACGCGGCAAACACACACAGGCTGACCAGCAGGAACCGGGCCTTGCTTTCGATCGTTCTCATCTTCGTTGTTCCTCCGAAAAAACGGTCATCGTTCGATCCACCACACTCCATCGCTGCCCACTTGCACCGTCCGCCGGACGTTGGCGGCGAACTCGTCCACGGCGCGGCGCACGCCCCACGGGCCGGTCGCGTCGCGAGCGGCGTCGTAGTCGTGGCCCGACAGCAGACCACCCGCGCGGATCTTCGGCCACCAGGCGTGCAGGTCCGCGCGGTCGTGCTCGTACCGATAATACCCGTCGATGAACGCAAAATCCAGCGACTCCGGGCCAAATCGCTCGGCCGCCTCCAGCGACGTTGCGCGGAGCACGAACCGCCGGTCCGCGGCGGGCAGCGTCCACCACTCGGCCCGCGCTCGCGCCCGGTCGAACGCCGCCTGGTCCAGCGCCCCCAGCCTCGACTCGCCTTCGTAAGGCCGCCAGTGGCCGATCATCCACAGCCGCAGTCCGGGCAGGCCGCTGAGCAACGCCGCCGACGTGCTGTCATCGTACACGCCGATCTCCGCTCCGACCAACCGTTCGCCCAACGGCCGCACGATCCGCAGCAACTGCTCCTGCCGCGGCTCCAGCGTCTGCTCGATTGCCAGATTCGCCGACGATTCGTTGAACCACTGAAAAATCAGCGACAGGTAATCCAGCTGCACGCGCGAATAGAATTCCGGCCACGTCCGCTTGATGACGGCCTGATCGGACCACTCGTAGCCGGGCACGGGCGGCTGCAGCCGCTCCTGCGCCAGCGACTGCACTTCGCCGCGCGTCGCCACCACGGGCACGCCGCACAGCAGCGCCTCGGCCACGCCCAGCCCAAACCCTTCGTGCGCCGACGCGAGCCCGAACGCATCCATCGCGCCGTAGACATCGCCGAGATAGTCGCCGGCCTGGGTAAATGCGTAGCGGCCGGGGATGCGATCGTTGGCCACTTCCAGCAGCGCCGCCCGGTGATCGCCCCAGCCGGCTACCAGCAGCTTGAACGCCGCCGGCAGCCGCGCCACGGCCTCGATCAGAACCTCGACGCGCTTGTCCGGCGCCAGCCGGCTGAAGGTGCCGAGCAGGTCGTTCAGTGCCAGGCCCCAGGTGAGCAGCACGTCGCACTGGCCGACCGCGCGACGAATCGTGTCGGCGTCGGCCCAGGTCACCCGCGCCGGCATCCGCGCGGCGAGGTTCGCGTCGAGGTGTTTGCGCCCCGTCACCAGGCAGCGCTCGAACCGCACGCGCTGGGGATCGAGAAACTTGGCCAGCGCGATCAGTTGTTGTTCGGAGCCGCCGTTCATGAAACAGGGGCCGACGTGCAGCAACCACAGAGCGGCGCTGGGCGGCGCGCCGGGCGTGGAGCGGGAAAACGCAGCCACGGAAGGCTTGCCGTACGGAGCGGCGAAGCGAGACAAACCTTCCCGCGCGTCCGAGCCGGTTGCCGGCACGTCGTCGCCGGTCCTGTCGAGATCGTAAGAAGGCCGGTCAAGATAGTCGGGATCGTCATTCGAGTCGGAGGCTGGCGCAGCCGTCGCCGAGAAACGCGTCCCGGAGTGGGGCAGGTGCGGGTTGAAGTTCATGATGCAGCTCCCAGGTGTCAAGTCAAGGTGTCGAGCAAACATGGCCGGGTGCGCCGGAACCTGGAACTCCTAATCTTTCACCTAATCCTTCACAAAATACGAATGTACCAAACGGAGCCGCTCGGCCGCGTTGCTCCAGCAAGTTCGAGGTGAATTTGATCCGAAAACTTGACTCAAATTCGTTAAGTTTGGCTGTATAAGCCGTCTAAGCGGCCACATTCGTCCTGCCTAGCGGTCACCAGCCGTCTGCTGCGCCACCAAGGCCTGGAATTCCGCCACGCCGTAGATTTTCTGGGCACCCTGAGGATCTTCGACGACGTAGACCAATTCCTTCTCGGCCTCGGGGCTGCTGGTTTCGACCTTGCCGTCGTCCGTGATGCGGGCCCATTGATCGTTGCGCAACAAGACCGTCGTGGCCAGGATGCGGCCGTTGCCGACGTCCCAGTGGCGCAACGTTTGATCTCCGTTGATCGAGAGCAAATGCTGGCTGTCCGAGGACCAACAAACGGCAGCGCACGGTGGGGTGTCCTGAAGCACCAAGGAAAAAAGGTTCGCCTTGACGTCCCAAAGATGCATTGCCGCCGGCAGCCACGTTGCGGCGGAAGTTATACCCACAGTAAGCCACTTGGCATTGGGACTCCATCGTCGCCAATCAGGTCGCCAGAACGACTCGTCCCAAGCCGGAATTTCATAGGGCCAGAGACAAGGTCCTGGACGCGCGGCGCCATCGCGACCGTGAATTCGCAGCGCGGTGGCATTCTGGGCGTTGGCAGCCCCCGTAGCTAGCCACTTGCCATCGGGGCTCCATTCAACGAATCCAGCTGTGTTGGGGATTTCAAGGACCCTTTCGCCCGCCGTGCTGAAGAGCTGAAGCGGACCCTGTTCGGGTAGCACGGCAATCTGCTGGCCATCGGGACTCCACGCGAACTGGCGTGCGGGCGCTTCGCCAGCGTTTAGGACGGGACCGGCGGTCGCGTCGGCATTCCACAAGCGGACGCACTTCTCCGCGCGGCCGAGCGAGGCGAACCGTCCGCCATCGGCGCTCCAGGCGACTTGGTTAACCGTACCGGTATGGGCGACAACCGTCTGAGCGTGGCTGCTCTCCTCAACATTCCAGAGATGGATCGTCTTATCTACGCCGCTGGCAACCAACTGTCTTCCGTCCGGGCTCCAGGCCAGAATCGACGGGGCCTGTTCCAGCCTCGGCCATTGCCAGACGAGCTGTCCGTCCTTCGCGTTCCAGGCTCGGACGACGTTCTGATGGCCTGAAGCCAAACGCCCATCCGGTCCCCATGCCAAAGCGGTCAGTCCGTTGGACAGCTCTGGCAACGACGGCCCTGGCCGGCCGTCGCCGTGCCACAGGAGACACGTCGGCCCATCCGCACGCTTCGTTGCCAACCACTGGCCGTCCGGGCTGGCACCGAGCAATCCTATGTTTCGTGAACCGCTGCCGTCGATGATCGACCGGGGTTCCTTCGCTCCCACGTCCCAGAAGAGAATCCGTTGGTCAAAGACTTCGACGATCTGCTCCCCCTTCGGACTCAACGCCCAAATTCCCGCAAACACGTCTTTTTTCGCCATCACGGGCAGGAACGAGTTGTCGCCAATCGCCCAAGCTTCGGTTCGAGAACGCCCTTCGCTGTTGGCGTTTATCCAATACCGGCTGAAAATCACTCGCCGACTGTCAGCAGTCCAAGCCAAGCCCTCGATCCACTCCAATTCGTCAGATTTTCGAAGCAGCTTCCATGTCTGCGTATTCCACACGTATATCTTGCTGCAATCCTTGTCGTCACCTCCGTTCTTAGTCATGCGAATCTCGGCCGCAAAGTAGTTGCCGTCGGGACTCCAGGCAATATGCATGGGTTGGAAATGCTTCGCGAGGGCGTCAGCTTCCTCGATTTCAGGTCCCGGCTTTCCATCGGGAGCCCTGAGCACTGCGCCAACGGCATCGTTGACCAACAGCAGCCATTTTCCATCGCGGCTCCAACCACATAGCCAGGAATGAGAGGGCCAGTGCCACGAATGAATGAGCCTGCCGTCTACCTGGAAGACGTCGACCTTGGAGTCCCAACAACGCGCCAAGTGTTGGCTGTCGGGACTCCAGGCCAAGGGAGGGAAGCACTTCCAACCGCTGCGAGTGGCCAAAACAGGCCCTGCCTTGCCTGACGCGACCTCCCAAAGACGAACCTCGCCGTCATCGTAGCGGATTGCAATCCACTTCCCGTCTGGGCTGAACGCGGAGTCGTAGCAGGCCTCTGGGCGATGGGAGAAAACATAGACGAGCCGGCAGGTCGCCGCCTCATACACGCGCACCGACGCCCATGAAAGGTAGGCAACCAGACGTCCATCCGGGCTCCACGAGACGCCCCTCGCCTCGGCGCGAGGCATCCGGGTGTCGATGTGCCATCGGCCCACGCCCGGCGTCTCCAAACGCCGAGGGAGCAGACTCCGGTTGGGCTCCTCGTCGGCGACCGGTACGGACTGTCGGCGCGCGGCGACGGCTGGCGGCGGCACGCGATGTTCCGTGTCGCCGTTAGCCGCCGACGGCTTCGTCCCCATTTCGCCCTCTGCACTTGAAAGGTCGATTTCCACTTCGCCGTTCGGCCTGACGGTCGCTTTGCTTCCGGCGGGAACCTCGACCACGGTTTCGCGGCCGGAGCGGTCGCGGATGCGGAGGATGATCGTGCCGGCCAACAACGCCACGCCGCACAGGCCGAGGGCGATCAGAGCGGCGGGGCGGCGGCGAATCCGCGACGGGGCGGCGGCCTGGGTTGCATTGGCCGCGTTGTCCCTCACCCCCGCCCGCTCTCCCCGGAGTACCGGGGCGAGGGGAGTTGCGGCGGCGCCGCCGGGCGAGGTGCCCGTCATGGCGGATGAGAGAAGAGGGTCGATCCCCGCGCGGGACGGGTCTGCTTCCCGGATCCCTGACAGCCCGCCGTCGGACCCTGCGCACAGCCGCGCGACATCGGCGCCGACGGCAAATGGCGTCAAGGCTTCGGCGACCTCTCTCGCGGCGGCATACCGTTGCGTCGGGTCCTTGGCCATCATCCGCTCGATGATCGCCGCCAGTTCGGGCGGAACGTCTGGGCGGGCCACTTGGATCGACGGCGGCGCGTCGCGCAGGTGGGCCACCATCTTGTCCATCGGACTCTGGTAACGCGGGCCGATGAACGGCGGGCGGCCGGCGAGCAACTTGTACAGCGTGCAGCCCAGGCTGTAGATGTCCGCCCGGACGTCTACCGAGTGGGCGTCCGAGACCTGTTCTGGAGCCACGTAGTCCGCCGTGCCCATCGCGGCGCCGGTCGTCGTCATGCCCCCGCGCTGCGGGTCTGCAGAACGCTCGGCATGCAGCAAGGCCAGTCCCAAGTCCAGGATCTTGACCTGCCCTGCGGGTGTGAGAATCACGTTCGAAGGCTTGATGTCGCGATGGATCAGGCCGTTTTCGTGGGCAAATTGCAGCCCTACCGCGACTTGGCGTGCCAACTCGCACGCGTCCGCGACCCGCAATGACCCAGCGTGCCGGACCAATTCGGCCAGGTTCCTGCCCTCCACATATTCCATGACCAGGAAACGTGTGCCGCCGATTTCCCGCGCATCCATAGCGCGCACCAGATGTGGGTGATCCACGCGGCCGACCGCTTTCATCTCGCGTTCGAAGCGAGCAACGCTGCGCGGGTCCGTCATCTGTTCCTGCAGCAGCACTTTGACGGCCACCAGTTTGTCCAGCCGCACGTGTCGCGCCTTGTAGACCGTCCCCATGCCGCCCTCGCCTAACTTCTCCAGCAACTGGTATTCCCCCAACTCAAGTGGGACGATCGGTCCTGTGACCGCTTGGTAAAGCGTCTCGTCGCTGGCGGCGGTTGGCCCGCCGGCCATCGCCTGCACGCCGGCGATCACCGCCTGCCGCTGGGGCTCCGCACGGTACGGGTCTTCCTCCCCGGCAGCCCGCAAGCGGGCCACCAGGCGGTCGTCGGTGTCGTTCATGGTCCGCAGCGTCTCGGCACACGGGGCGCAGGACGAAATGTGCTCGGAGACATGCTCCGCAACGTCTTCGGGAAGTGTCCCGACGAGGTAACCAAACAGCTCTTCGCGGCTCGGACAATTCGGGTTTGGCATGACGGCTCCTCTTCATCCACCGGGGCGGCGAGTGTTGTTGCCCTTCGCATGCCAAGAACAACGTGGGGATTACCCACGACTTTTCTTGCCCGACGCGACTGGACACGTTTTGCCGCTCAAGTCTCCTCCAGCAAATCGTGGCTTGCGCTGCGAATCAGCCGCAAGACTCGATACTTGGCCTTGTACACGGCCGGGGTGCTCATTCCCAACGCCTCGGCCACGTCGGCTACGTCCTGCCCGTCCACCGTCAGGCGCCAGAATGCCTGCCAAGTGCGCTCTTCGACCCCGGCGCGGGCCAACTCCAAGACACGCTGAGCCAAATCAGTCCGGTCATCGGGCGGTGCGATGCTCCCGGACGTATCCGGTTCGGGATCGGGAATCTGCGTCCACCGCTGCTGCGCGTCGGTTCCGCCCTGAGCGTGTTCGTGGCGGCGGCGAAAGTGGTCGCGGATCTTGTTCTGGCAGATCGTCCACAGCCAGCCATTGAAACTGTCGCCTGGCCGGTTCCTGCGAAAGCCGGTGAGGTTGGCCAACATGGCCGCAAATACCTCTTGGGCGACATCCGCCGCATCATCGGGCTGCAGCTGTGATCTGCGGCACCAGCGGTAAACGACGGGGCCATACAATTCCGCGAACCGCTGCCAGCCAGCCGGATCCTGCCTCTGCAGTCGCTCCAATAGGGTTGTGGAAATGGAGGATGGTTCTGGGGAAGAACAGACGCTCGAAGTGCTGTTGTGGCTCATGGATGCGATGCTGTTTCAATCCTGTCTGGTCGTTCCCTGCCGACCGTGGGCCAACCCAGTGTCAAGGGCAGCGCTCCGAAAGCGGCGTCATAGCATAATGCCAACCCAATCCAGCGGGCAAGCGGGAGTGGCGCAATTCTGGGGACGGCTCGTCCGTGCAACGCGGCTGGTTCCGACGCAACCGAATGAGTTCATTCGCGGGCGAGACGCAACCAATCGCTCGCATGCGCCGAACCTGCAATCGCACAGAGACTTATGTCGCGAATCCCCTGCTCATGATCGTCCCCTATCGAACCCATCCGCCATGGCCGAGCCCCGTCCATCCCGGCTTCGCAAAAAGTCGCGGGTAGTCGATCCGTTGTTCCTGTGTGGGGGAAGAAGGATGAAACGCACTTCCTCGCAGCACTGACACCGAAATCACCTTACAGAAGGGCCAACGTGATGTTTCGTCGAATCAAGAATCGCCCACGGAAAAAGCTCCAGTTTCAGAAGCGGCGCCACATGATGGAGTGCCTGGAGTCACGGCTCCTGATGGCCAACATCGTGTGGGACGGCGGCGGGGATGGCACCTCTTGGACGGATGCTCGCAATTGGCTGGGAGACACCCTGCCGGGAGCCAGCGACGATGTGACCATCGACGTGGCCACGAATCCCACGATCCGCATCGCCAGCGGCGTTCAGTCGATTCGAAGTCTGGTCAGCAACGAAGCCCTGAACATCACCGGCGGGAGCTTGCGTGTCGCCGGCACCGCGGAAGTCGACAGCAGCGTGACGTTGGGCAGTGCATCACTTGTCGGAGGAACATGGGACGTTTCCGAAGGGATTCAAGTCACAGGCACCGCGACCTTGGACGCCGTGACGGTCAACAACGACGTCACCGTGCAGGACGGGAAGTCGCTGACGGTGCAAAACGCCGCAGTGCTGAATGGGAAACTGACGCTGGGTGCGAATTCAAACCTGAGCGCCGGGGCACAAGTAACGTTGGCGTGTCCGGCGGTGCCGGCGTTGTCGAATGTAAATCTGACAGCGGCCGATGGGGCCGTCATCAGTTGCGATTCTGTCACGACGCTGATCAACGTAAACCTGAATGCTTCGTCGGGCGGGCAGATCTTGTTCCCGGCGGCGATCAGCTATACGGGGGGTAACTACGCGGATACGACGATCCAGGCCAGCGGTGCAGGGAGCGTGATCGACCTCGCACATCTGCAGGTCCTGGCGGGAGGGGGCTCCAACAACAACTATCGCTATGCCACGCATATCAAGGCATTGGCAGGCGGGAATGTGGAGTTGGCCGGGACGATCGGACGCAACGGCAGCGGTGCGAAGTGGAACGACATTCAGGTCAGCGGTGTCGGCAGCAAATTGGGAGTCCGAGAAGTCACGAACCTGGACGGCACGAACCTGGCCGTGACGATCTTACCAAGCTTGATTTTTGAGAAGGCAGCCGTGGTGACTGCGGCCAGCTTGAATGCTGGAATGGGGAGCAAGCTGGAGTTTCCTTTGGCGACGTCGCTGACGAGCGTCAGCCTGATGGCCAGCGATGGTGGTCAGATTGTGTTCCCGGCTACGACCAGTTACACGGGCGACAACTACGCGGATACGACGACCTGCATTTCGTTAGCGCCACGAGTTCGCAGGGGGCGTATAGCTCGGCCACCGGCGTATGGACTGTAGGCACGGTCGCCGCGAACACCAACGCTACGCTGCAAATCGTCGCGACCGTCATGAGTATCGACGTCATCATCAATACGGCCGAAGTGACGACGGCCGATCAATACGACCCCGATTCCACGCCCAACAACCGCGTGCCGACCGAAGACGATCAAAGCAGTGTCGCGATCCAGGCATTGTCCTCGCACCCTTGGCGCAATCCCAGACAGGCTGAGGATGTCAACGACGACGGTTTCGTGACGCCTCTGGACGCGCTGATCTTGATCAACCGGCTCAATGCGTCCGGCCCAGAAGACTTACCCGTTCCGCTCCCGATCCACGTCAACCCACCGCCGTACTGGGACGCCGATGGCGATGACGCGGTCGGCGCGTCGGATGTGTTGGCGGTCGTCAACTTTATCAACAATCACGCAGCCTCTGGGCTCGCTGCGTCGGCGGGCGAAGCGGACGCCGGCGCGGGTCTGAGGACGAACTGCCCCATCGAATCGTCGCCGTTCGCGCCGCAGCATCTACCATTGGTCGCCGGGCAGGCCAGCCGGGATCAAGACAACGTACTGATCGATCAGGTGTTCACCGAATTGGCCGAAGGCAGCTTGCACGCCTGATGCGTACTACCAGCAGTACACTGCGCAACGAGTGTCGCCCGTCCGCCGTCAATATCAGTTCGCGGGTGTAGCCATAGGACGCTTTGCAGAAAGATGGGCATTTCCCTCTTCTGCGATCGCCGCCAGCTTCGCGGTCCACTCGTTCAACTGCGCCAAGTTCATCTTGCGGTCGCCGCGGTACCAGTCCTGGAATTCGCCGCGGCTGGCGAGCGATTTGCCGGCGTCGATCAAGGCCAACGGTTCCTGCAGAGCTTGCACGTGCTGGGAAACGGCCGCCCGGTTGCCCTCATCAAGCGCGATGCTGGCCTCGGCGACGTGCTCCACCCAGCGGAGCAGGCCGAGCATGATTTTGTGCTGCGCCAGGAAGTTGCTCTCGAACAAGACGCGGCCGGAGCCTTCCAGGTTGGCTGCGATCCGATCGGCATCCGCGCCGGCCTCTTCCACTCGTGTGCGTTGCGCTTTCCATGCCTTCAGCAGCCCCGCCGTCTTGCCGTCGGACTTGCCGCCTTTCTCCAGCCGGGCAGCCAGCGATTTGGCCAATCGGACGCCCGTGTGGACGCATTCCCCGTCCAGCAGCGCCCGCTTGCCCGTCGCGGGGTCGGCCACGAAACTCGCAAAGTGCTTGCGGTACGCCGACTCGGCGGCCTTCGCCTGGTCGCCGAACCGTGCCTCGCACCATTGGGTTAGAAACCTGTCCGGATCGAACGCTGAGAAATCGCGCAGCATCCGCGAGCTGGCGTCGATGCCCAGCACGAACTCGCGGACATTGGACACGTTCAGCATGGCGTAATGCGTCGAGCGGCGTTGGACCGCCAGCTTGAAAATCTCGTGCGTCTTCTGCGGCGAGACGCCCTGCACCAGGTGCGGGCCGCTGCCCCAAAGCTGATGGTGATAGTAGATACCGTACTGCCGGTTCGGCTCGCGCACGACGGTGTGGAAATCGCTCTGCAACTCCCAGCCTGGACTGTTGTCCGAGAAGATCACCGCCACGCCCGGCGGGAATCTCAAGTGTCCTGCGGCGTGCAGTGCCGCGCCTTCCATCCACAGCGTGGTTGTCGCCAGCGGTTGCGGCCGCGGATCCACGCTGCGGACTCCGGCCGGTCCAGCGAGGCCAGCACGACGCTGCGGGTGCCGCAATCCTCCACGCGCCGCACGATGTCCGGCGTTCGACCGGTGATCTTCCTGATATCGCTGACGAGATCTTCCGCTGCCAGCCGCACGCATTCCGGCTCGCCCGCGGGCACAAGCACGCTGGCGCTTTGCGCAGGCGATGCCAGTTCGAACGCGGGCGCCGCGGCGGAGTGAAGCGACAGGAGGGCGAGAGTGCAAACGAATTGTTTCATGGTGTTGCGTCCTTAGGTATGGACGATGACTTTACGCGAAGTTCTGGACTGCGCCAAGAAGTCGGGCCTTTTGGCGTGGCTGTCGCATCCGCCTTTCTGCGGTTCCTCGTCCGATGGCCAGGATCTCCACTTCGGAGATCGCAGTGTCTGTTTATTGTCAGCAGTCATCCCGGCACGTCTGCCTTGAGTTGCTCTGCGCGCAAGGCCCCTCACGATCGCTGTTCCCATCGCAGTCTCGTGGTAGAATCGTCAGCTGATGAACGGGAGCGTTCACGTTCTTCTCCGCCAGGAGCGTCTGTATTTGACGTCACGCAAAGAAGGACATGACCATGAGACGAGGCTTGTCGTTAACTCGCGCCGTGCTGGTGCCCATCACCGCGATCGACGGCAGAAAGATCGCCACGGCCCACGACTGGAACACGATCGGTGTGAAAAGGAGCCAACCATGCTAATAAGACTTGCGATCGCGTGCATCGTTCTGAACGGGGCGTCGGCGGCCAAGGCCGTCGAACTGTACGTCGCCACGAACGGAAACGACACCTGGTCCGGGCGGCTGGCCGAGCCGAATCCAGCGGGGACCGACGGACCGTTCGCTACGGTTCAGCGGGCTCAAGAGGAGGCACGCCGGTTGAAGGCGACGGACGCGGTGACGGTCCTCGTGCGGGGCGGGACGCACTTTCTTCAGCAACCGTTGGTGCTCCAGCCGCAGGATTCGGGCACGCGCGAGCGGCCGGTCTTGTACGCGGCCTATCCGGGTGAGCGGCCGATTTTTAGCGGCGGGCGGCGGATCACGGGCTGGCGGAAGGGTGCGGGAGATGTGTGGCAAGCCGAGTTGTCGGAGGTTCGCTCCGGCGAGTGGTACTTTCACCAGTTGTTCGCCGGCGGCCAGCGCCGCCAGCGCGCACGCTCGCCCAACACCGGCTATCACCGCATCGCCGCGCTGTTGCCCGGCCCTCCGATCCCCAATGCCAAGCCGGTCGCCCGCGACAAGTTCGTATTCGCTGCGGGCGACATCCAGCCTTGGTCACAACTGGATGACGTGAACGTGATTCTCATGCACTCCTGGGAGACCTCGATTCATCCGCTGAAATCGGTGGACACCGCGTCGAACACAGTCCATTTCGCTGGGCCGATGCGCGAATGGTGGAGCATCGGCTACTGGGAAGAGAGTCAGCGCTACTATGTCGAAAACGCCTTCGAATTGCTGGATCAACCCGGCGAATGGTACCTGAACCGCAGCACGGGCGTGCTCAGCTACTGGCCGCTGCCCGGCGAGCAGATGGAGCAAGTCGAAGTGATCGCGCCCGTGCTGCCTGAACTGGTGCGGCTGGCGGGCAACGCGGATGAAGGCCGATGCGTGCAACACGTGACACTGCGGGGTCTGGCATTTCAGCACGCCGATTGGGTGCTCGCCCCTGAGGGCAACAGCAGCACGCAGGCGGCGGTCGAAGTGCCCGCCGCCGTGATGGCCGACGGCGTCCTGCACTGTGCCGTGGAAGGCTGCGAAGTGGCGCATGTGGGCACGTACGGCATCTGGTTTCGCCGCGGGTGCAAAGATTGCCGCATCCAGCAGAATTCGCTGTACGACTTAGGCGCCGGCGGAGTGCGCGTGGGCGAAGCGAAGATGGCGGCGACGGACGTGGCCGAATCGAGCCGCATTCTGGTGGACAACAATCACATCTACGACGGGGGCCACGTCTATCCGGCCGGCGTCGGCATCTGGGTCGCCCAGAGCAGCGAGAATCGAATTTCGCACAACGACATTCACGACCTGTTGTACTCCGGCATCAGCGTCGGCTGGAACTGGGGCTTGGAACCGAACCGCACGCACCACAACGTGATCGAGTTCAATCACGTTCACGATCTGGTCCACGGCGTCTTGAGCGATGCGGGATTGATCTACTGCCTGGGAGTGTCGCCCGGCAGCGTCATCCGCAACAACGTTTTTCACGACATTTGGCCCTACTCGACGCCGCCGTTTGGCTGGGGTATTTATCTGGATGCCCAGTGCGGCAACTACACGGTGGAGAACAACCTGGTCTACAACACGCTCAGCGGCGGCCTGATGTACAATAACGGCGGGCACGAACACGTGATTCAGAACAATATCTTCGCCTTGTCCGCCAATCACGCGCTCTGGCCGTACTATGAGAAACGGCCCAACACATTTCGGCGAAACCTGGTTTATCTCACCCAGGGCGAGTTGTTCATCCCCCACGGGGAACGTTCGTTGAACGAACGTCTGGCAGCCAAGGAATCGCTGGGCGTTTGGGACGAGAACCTTTTCTGGCACACGGGCGGCGGCGACCGACTCCACTTCTACCGGCGCTCGCTGGCCGAGTGGCAGGCGCTTCGTCTGGACACCAACTCGAAAATCGCGGATCCGAGATTCGTCGATGTCCAAGCCCACGACTTTCGTTTGCAGTCCGATTCCCCGGCCCTGCCGCTCGGCTTCCAGCCGTTTGACATCAGCACCGTCGGACTGTACGGAGACCCGGCTTGGGTCGGCGATGTCCGCCACGGGAACTGCGCGTCGCGTCCTCTCCCGGCACCTCCTCCTCCGCCTCCTCCGCTGACGGTGGACGACGATTTTGAGAAGACGCCCATCGGCGCTCCGCCGGCGCGGGCACGCCTCAGCGGCGAAGGGCGGGGTGCGTCGATCCGTGTCAGCGACGAGCGCGCCGCGGGCGGCAAACGCAGCGTGAAGGTTACCGACGCGAAGGACCTTCAGCCTTCCTGGGAACCGCACTTCTACTACGAACCGCACCTGCGCGAAGGGACGGTTCGACAGAGTTTCGACGTCTGGTTCGACCGCGACGCCCAGTTCTTCACCGAGTGGCGCGACGCCGCTGATTACCCGCGCAACGTGGGACCCGGCGTGAGTTTCCACGGCAACGGTCAAGTCGCCGCCGCCGGAAAACGGCTGGCCCAGGTGCCTGCCGGGACGTGGTTACACGTGGAGATCGAAGCGGCCCTGGGCAAGAACGCACCGCGCGTGTTCAAGGTGACGCTCCAAGCAGCCGGAGCCGAGCCGCAGTCCTTCGCCGACCTGCCGATCTCCGGGACGGACTTTCGCGAGTTGCACTGGCTTGGTTTCAGCAGCACCGCCGCGGCGGACACGGCGTTTTATCTGGACAACATCAAGTTCTCAACGGTTCCTTAAGGATTTGCAATGGTCGCGGCTCTGGGATGGCTGGGACCAGGAGCACCTTAATCTTTCACCTAATCTCCCCCGACTCCACGGCAAGTAGGGAAGAGATGAAGTGAAAGATTATGAGAAAGATTATGAGAAAGATTAGGGTTTCCGGGTTCCGGCGCAGCCGGTTAAGTTCAGGAGGTCTGTACCTATGTCGCTGCATCGTCCATTTGCGAGCTTCATCGTCAGTTTCGTCGTCCTGCTTGCCTTTTTGACAAGCCCGTCGGCGAGGTCGGGCGAGCCGGTGGCGGCCGCCGGCGACGGGCAAGCGGCGCCCGCTGCGGCGTCTGTCGAAGCCGGCCGCGACTGGCCGCTATTCCGCGGCGACCCGGGTTCGACCGGCGTAGCGCAGACCACGCTGCCCGACCAACCTTCGCTGCTGTGGAAGTATCAAGTGCCCAAAGGCAGCTTCGAGGGCACGCCGGCGATCGTCGACGGCGTGGTGTATATCGGCGATTTGGACGGAAGCGTCTTCGCTCTGGAATTGGCCACCGGAAAACCAAAGTGGACCTACAAGACCGATAGCGGCTTCATGGCCTCGCCGGCCGTGCGGAACGGTCTGCTGTACCTCGGCGACATCGACCGCCGGTTTCATTGCATCGACGCCGCGACGGGAAAACTGGTCTGGGACTTCGCCAGCGAAGCGGAGGTCGATTCGAGCGCCAACTTCTTCCGCGAGAACGTCTTGTTCGGTTCGCAGGACGCCACGCTGTACTGCTTGAACGCCAAGACCGGCCAGATTGTTTGGAAGTACGCCATCGCCGATCAGATTCGTTGCTCGCCAACGGTTGTGGAAGATCGCTGTTTCGTCGCGGGCTGCGATGGCCAGCTGCACATCATCGACTTGAACCGAGGGCAGGAGGTCGGCAGTCTCGAGATCGGCGGTCCCACGGGCGTGACGCCCGCTGCGATTGGCGATCGCGTGTATTTCGGCACCGAAGGAGGGACGTTCCTGTGCATCGACTGGAAGCAAGCGAAGCAGGTCTGGATTTACGAGGAGGAAAATCAAGGCAACGCGTACCGCAGTTCGCCTGCCGCCACGGATCGGGTCGTGGTGGTCGGCGGCCGCAACCGGCGAGTCCAGGCTTTCGACCCTGGCACGGGCAAGGAACTGTGGTCGTTTGCCGCCAAGAGGCGTGTCGATGCATCGCCGGTGATCGTGGGGCAACGTGTGTTTGCCGGTGCGGCAGACGGGCGACTGTACGCGCTGGACCTGCAGACCGGCAAGTTGCTTTGGGAGTACGAGGCAGGGGGAGGCTTTGCGGGTTCGCCTGCCGTGGCCGCCGGCAGATTGGTCATTGCCAGCGATGAAGGAGTTGTGTATTGTTTCGGGAAGGGATAGGGGTGTGACGATTTCAGTTTCCACTTCACAACCAAAGTCCTGATCATGACCTCAGTTGCAGAACATCTGTTGACCGTCGAAGAGTACACTCGGATGCCCGACACGGGACGGCCGAGCGAGTTGGTGCGGGGGAGGATCGTGGAGATGAACTTGCCTACACCTCGGCATGGCCAAATCTGCGCCGAGGTTTCCCGGCTGTTGGGGAACCACGTTCGAAATGGAAAACTCGGCAGGTTGACGACCAACGATTCGGGCATCATCACCGAGCGGAATCCCGACACTTTGCGCGGCGCGGACGTAGCCTTTTACAGCAAGGCCCGAGTTGGGAAAGGTCAATTGCCAGACGGCTATCTGGAGACGGTCCCGGATCTCGTTTTCGAGGTCTTCTCCGAGTCCGATCGCTGGTCGGCGCTGTTGGCCAAGGTCGCGGAGTACCTCGACGCAGGCGTGACGGCCGTATGCATTCTCGATCCCTCGGACGAAACGGCTTATTTGTACCACGGCGATCAGCCGGTGCGGATTCTGACCTCCTCGCAGGACTTCACTCTCCCCGAGATGCTTGGCGGTTTTCGCGTGCAAGTCGCCGAGTTCTTCCGTTAAGACCGCTGGAAAGATGACGACCACAACCGCAGCCAACGGGCCGAAGCATTACCGGGTGCGCCGCACATGAGCACCTCCTTGACCTTCCGGATGGGCCAGTACGAAGCCGAGTTTCCGACCGACCGCCAGTACGCCTGGAACCACATGTGGGCTCAACGGCGAGGGGACGCGATCCGTTTCGGCTTGACCGCCTACGCGGTGCGGCTGTTGCAGGACGTCTACTTCCTGGATTGGACGGTCGCTCCGGGAGCGGCGTTGCAGTTGCGCCAGGAGATCGGTTCGATCGAGAGCAAGAAGGCGGAAAGTGCGTTGTTCGCGCCCATCGCGGGCGTCCTGGTGATGGTCAACGAGGAGCTGTTGCTGGATCCCTCGACGATCAACGCCGACAAGTACGGCGAGGGGTGGCTGCTGGAGATCCGCGGCGCCAGCGACGGCTTGTTGCCCCCGGAACAATACCTGGAGCATCTGGCCGAGGTGTGGCCTCTGGCTCAGCGAACCATCAAGGGGCAACTCAACGAATGATGACGCGGCGTTTTTCCGTGGTCTTGTCTTGCGGCCAGACTCTTCATCCTGAACGGCAGGCTCTGGAAGAACAATTGGCGGACCAATTGGCGCAGGCTGGGCAGTGCGACGTTTTGGTGGTCCCGCACTTGTACGACCTGAACGCCGCTGGTCCGGGCGTTGCGGCGTTGCAGGACCTGGGCGGCGACTTGGCTGTGCTGGCTTGGCTGTCTCCCCGTGCCTCGCACTGGATTCTGGACCGGAACGGTATCCGCGGGCGGAGAGGCCGGACGCGTTTGGACGAGGACGAGAAACTCGCGGCGGACGAGGGGCAAAGCAAGGCTGCTAAGGGCACGGGACGCGTTGCAGCGACGCGTGACCTGCCCGATCGAACGATCTACTGCTTGGACCTCCGCCGCCATCGGTCGCCGCAACCGTACCTGGATGCGATCCGGCAGGTCATCCCCGCAGTACCCGCGCGAGAAGCAGGCGGGGAGGTCCACGCGGTTCGCCGCATCGAGGAACCGGTCGGCCGCCGCTGGTATCCGGTGGTCGACTACAGCCGCTGCACTGACTGTATGGAGTGCATCGACTTCTGTCTGTTTGGGGTCTATGGCGTGGATGAGGCCGAGCATGTGCTGGTCGAACTGCCGGACAACTGCCGCAAGGGCTGCCCGGCTTGCAGTCGCGTGTGTCCCGAGAACGCAATTATGTTCCCCCAGCACAAGACGCCCGCCATCGCGGGGGACCTGCGAGAAACCGGCGGTCTGAAACTCGACCTGTCGTCGCTGTTCGGAGCGGCGGAGGGCCTGCTGAACGATCTGGACGTCGCCGTCCGAGAGCGCGACGAACATCTGTTAATCGCCGGTCAGCGGCCGGCCGGCAAGGCGGATCCCGTGCCGAAGCCCCGTGCGAGCGAGACGGGGTCGTGGGGAGACGATCTGGACAAGTTGATCGACCGACTCGATGCCATGGACCTCTGATGTCAAGTACGCGATCAGGGACGGCGCGACGCTTAACTGGCAGAGCACGCCACGGAGAAAGCGGCGAAGATCCGCGGGGCGTAGTCCGCGTTGCGACACGCCAGCGACAACACTTGAGCCGCCCGGATTTCGGGTCCGGGGTGACCGCCCCAGCAACGATGCGTCGTCGAAATCCGCGATGTCGGATGCTCGCCGGCCAACTGCGCGACCAACACCGCCACTTCGTTTGCACCCGCAGCGCCGGCCCCGCAGCCGAGATCCGTGTCATCGCCGCAACAATCGCTGCTGCTCGCATCCACGGTCCTATCGGTACTGGTTAAGCTCGCCGTCTTTCAGCACGCGGCCAGCGCTGTCCTTTTCCGTGGCGTGCTGGAATCCGTTGGTGACCAGTTCGCTCAGATCGAAGCGAAACTGCTTGGCGGTGGACACTCTGCCGGCCAGTTGCGACAACTCCTCGCGGGTGACCGACTGCCGGCGAGGCAAAGCCAGCAGGATCTTGTTGCCGGCGCCGGGGACGTCCAGGATGTACAGATCGTCGAAGACTTCCTGGTACGTGCGGACCATCGAGTCGTACAACGGATTGGAGTAGCGGCTCCAGATATTGCCGACCACGACTCCGCTGGGCTTGACGGCCCGCCGCACCGCCCGCAAGAACTCCTGCGTCGTCAGGTGGGGCGGCACGCTGTCGCTGCTGAAGGCGTCCAAAAAGATCACATCGTACGGCTGCCGGAATCGCTCGACGAACTCCCGCCCGTCGCCCACAAAGGCCCGCATCTGGTCGTCCTCGCGAAAGCCGAAGAACTTCTTCGCCACGTAGACCACGTCCGGATCGATGTCCACGGCGTCGATCGCGGCGTCGGGATAGTGCTTGCGAAGGAACATGGGCAGCGTGCCGCCGCCCAACCCGACGACCATCACGCGGCGCGGCTCGCCGCACAACGCCAGGCCCGCGAAGGCGACACGCGCGTAGGGCAGTTCCAAGTGATCGGGATCGCCGAGCTTGACGACGCTCTGCCGCGCCCCGTCTTTTTCAAATCGCAGCGTTCGCAAGCCGTTTTCTTCCGTGACAATGATGGTGCTGTACGGCGAGGCCTTTTCGTACAGCACGATCTGGTCCGCGCGGACCAGCACGACCAGGGCAACCATCGTAAAGATGGCAGCGTAGAAGAAGGGGCGTCGATTCACGGCGTCAGGCTCCCAAAGAAGTTACCAAGTCGTCACATTCTCGCCTTTCGTCTGGCGGACGGCAAGGACACAGGAGGCGATCTGGGATGACGTGCGGACAAAATCATGATGTTGGCCGTGTTCAGCGCTTACGAGGCAACTTGGAAAGACGGGGGAACGAGACCATTGATTTGCAGGGCCTCGATCGTAACATTGCGAAATGCCAGCAGCTAGCGTGGGGCGCGACCGA
>CAZAQY010000140.1:0-21701 GCA_964486845.1 uncultured Pirellulaceae bacterium | reverse complement strand
CGTCCCTCCTCGGCTTGCTTCAGCGTGCTACCGACAAATCGATGCCCACTGTCCAGAATCTACCGTTCGCCGCTCTCGCTGTCAATGTCTCTGGGTGTCTGATTATTCTGCCAGCGGCGTGGAGGCTTTGAATTCGGCCATCTTCTCCGGCGTGGTCACCCGCGCGTGAAACGGGGTGTCGATCACGCCCGGGGCCACGGCGTTCACCCGGATCGTGGGCGCAAGTTCCTTGGCCAGCCCGCGCGTGAACGTATCCAAGGCGCCCTTGGCCGCGCCGTAGATGGTGGCGCTCGGCGCCCCGTGCCGTACGGCGATCGACGTCACGTTGACGATGCAGGGGTGCTCGCCGCGCTCCAGCAGCGGAATGCACAGCGAGGACATCATCATCGTGGAGAACGTGTTCAGGGCGAAGGTGTCCAACATCAGCTGCCATTCCAGCTGCCGCGCCGGGCAGCGGCGCACGAGACTGCCGGTGTTGTTGACCAGCACGTCGAGCCGGTCGCAGGTCTCGGCGGCGAACGAGGCCAGATCGCGGCAGCCGGCCTCGGTCGCCAGGTTCGCTCGCGCCAGGTGCGCCGTGCCCCCGGCTCGCACGACGTCGGCCGCGACTTGCTCGGCCGCTACCGACGACGAGTGATAATGCACGATGACTTGGTTGCCCATTCGCGACGACAACGGCGACATCTGGATCACGCCGGCCCGCGTCGACAAAGGCACCCTGCGGCGGGACGACATGGTCTGCGTGCATCCCGACGGCACCGTCACCGGCGCGCATCGCCCCTCGTCGGAATTCCCCTTCCACCGGGCGATTTACCAGACGCGGCCGGACCTCGGCGGCATCGTTCACGCCCACAGCGTCGCGCTCGTCGCGTTCAGCATCACCGGCAGCGTACCCGACACGCGGCTGTTTCACAAGGCACGCAGCGTGTGCGGCCAGCCGGGATTTGCGCCCTACGCGCTGCCGGGCAGCCAGGCCCTGGCCGACAGCATTGTCGGAACGTTTGCTCAGGGGCCGCATTGCGTCGTGTTGGAGAATCACGGCGTGGTGGTCGGCGACGAAGGGCTGCAGGCGGCTTTCGAACGGTTTGAAACGCTGGAATTCACAGCCAAGACGATCATCAAGGCGCGGATGCTGGGCGATGTGCGGTACCTGAGCGACGAACAGCTGAAGCTCGCTCAAAGCAGCGGCAATCCGCTGCCCGAGTTTTCGCCGGGGCGGGCTTCCAGCGTGGAAAAGGAGCTGCGCGGACAACTGTGCTCGTTCTTGCACCGCGGCTACCGCAACCGCCTGATGATCAGCACCCAAGGCAGCTTTTCGGCGCGCGTCGACGGCGCCAGCTTCCTCATCACGCCGGCCCGACTGGACCGCCACACCGTGACGCCGGAAGACATCGTGTTGATTCGGGACGGGGCCCGCGAGGCCGGCAGGACGCCCAGTCGGGCCGCGGGCCTGCACCAGGAGATCTACCGTCGCCACCCGGATGTGGCCGCGATCGTGAACGCCTATACCGTGAACGCCACGGCCTTCAGCGTCACCGACGCGCCGCTCGACTCCCGCACAATCCCCGAAAGCTACCTGTTACTGCGGGACGTGCAGCGGGTGCCGTTCGGTTTGCAGTTCACGGCCGAAGACGAGGTGGCACGGCGGGTTTCGCTCCAGCGGCCTGTGGCACTGCTGGAAAACGACGGCGTGCTCGTCTGCGGAACCAGCGTGCTGGACGCCTTCGATCGTCTGGAGGTGCTGGAATCGACGGCCGAAACGTTGATCAACGGCCGATTTGTCGGCCCCGCAACGCCGATGCCGGAGTCCGCCATCGGCGAACTCCGGGCTGCGTTTCTAAACGGAACTTGAGCGGTGAGGCAGCAGAGCAAGAACAAGTCCGGGAGATTGACGGCTGGATCTTCTGATCGCACGTGTCCGAGAGTTATCGCGACATCGGCTTGTCGCCCACCGTAGCGGGGCGTATACTGCTTACATGATCAGAATTCGTTTTCCAGATCCTGAATCGGAGCGGAAAGCCCTCGGATATCTGGCGGGGCGGTTCTCTTTCAAGACGTTCGCGGACGGCTACACGCTGGTGCCGGAAGCAGCGTTGTCTCGGTTGGCCGTGGAAGGAATCCCGTTTGCGGCAGAGGGGCCGGCTCGCTATGAGCAGAGTATTACGACGGTTCGAGATTCTTCTCCCGTTGCGGTTCAATGACGGCCGACCGGTTCCCGACGAACTGATCGCCGACACTCTCCTGGAGTTGCGCGGGCGATTCGGCGCGGTCTCGTGCGAAACGCAGGCCATTCGGGGCATTTGGGAGTACGAGGCCGAGGTCTACCGAGATGACCTTGTCCGCGTCTTCGTGGACGCG
The DNA here is from genome assembly GCA_964486845.1 of uncultured Pirellulaceae bacterium. Lineage (GTDB taxonomy): Bacteria > Planctomycetota > Planctomycetia > Pirellulales > Pirellulaceae > Anammoximicrobium. Next base: position 19,343 of record CAZAQY010000140.1, on the reverse strand, counting down.
GACGATCGGCCGGCTACACGCGAGTTTTTCGTGCGGTTCAAAGAGCGCCTCAAGTCCCGATTCGAGCAGATCGACATCTGGTTGGTCACCTATCCGATCGAAGTGCTCTGAGCGGCTCACTTCGGCGGCAGCGCGGCACGCCAGCCTTCCTGCAGCAACTTCGACATTTCCCGGCGGGCCTGGGCGTACGCCGGATCGTTGACGACGTTGACGGTTTCCCAAGGGTCTGCGGTCAGGTCGTACAGGGCTTTGGTGATTTCTCCTTTCTTCAGATCCAGGTAGCTGTACTGCCGGTTCCGCACCATTTGGCCGCCGTTGCTATCGACCATGAACACCGCCGCCTTCCAGGGCCGATCGGGCTGCGCCAGCAGCGGCGCGAAACTGGTTCCTTCCAGATTGTCGGGCAACTTCAACCCGACGAGTTCGCCCAGCGTGGGCACGAGATCCACGAATTCGACAAACTCCCGGCAAACCGAACCGTTGGCCGGCGCGCCGGGCACGCGGACGATCAGCGGCACGCGGCGAGTCGCTTCGAGCATCGAGTACTTGGACCAGCAACCGTGGTCGCCCAGATGGAACCCGTGATCGCCCAAGAACACAACGATCGTGTTCTCGGCCAACCCCTCTTTCTCCACCGCGTCCAGGATCATCCCGATGTTATCGTCGACAAAGCTGACGCAGGCGTAGTAGGCGGCGATGGCCTCCTTTGCCTGCTGCCGAGTGGGCTGCTTGGCCATGAAGATATCGGGATTGCCGCCGGTGGCCCGTTGCATGTAAGGGAAATCCCGCAGGCTTTCCACGGGCGCGGGCGGATCGGGGATCTGGGCCGGGTCGTACAGGTCGATGTACTGCTTGGGAGCCACCAGCGGCGTGTGCGGGCGCGATTGGGCGACGGCCAGGAAGAACTGCTGTTGGCTCTGGGCGAACTCGCGCAGCAGGGCCACGGCCGTTTGGGCCATCCGGCGGTCGCCTTCCTGCTCCGCCGTGCGGCCCGAATCGCCGTAGCGGTCCGAGTTCCGCGCTCGCCACTGGCGGTACTCTTTGCTCTTGCGGTCCTTCGGCGCGGGGTCCCGCTTCGCGGTCTTGGGCATCGGCGGGAACGTGAGGATCGGCGCGGGGCCTTGCCAGCCGGCAGGCCGCGCGTACATCTCGATGCGGTCGAACGTGGCCAACTGACGTCCGGCGTATTCCAACTGGTGAAACAGCTTGCCGATCACGGCCGTACTGATGCCCCGATTCTTGAGCATTTCCGGCAGCGTCAGCACGCCCGCCGGCAAGTGCTCGTTCATCACGTCGCCGTTGCCCAGCACGTGGGTGCTCAGCGGCCGCAACCCGGTCAGGAACGAAGTCCGCGTGGGGTTGCAGCAGATGGCCTGGCAGTACGCCGAGTCGAACCGCACCGCGGTAGCGGCAAAGCGGTCCATGTTCGGCGTCTTGCAGATGGGGTTGCCGTAACAGCCCCAGACGCCGGCGTTGCAGTCTTCGATATTGATGAACAAGATGTTCATCTTGGACGTGTCGGGCAGGCGGGCGTTTGCAGCCGCGGCCGAACACGTCATGGCGAGGGTCAGCACGAGCGAGAATGGTTGCATCGGTTGCCTCCAATTGAAATTGTCGCCGGGTCACGGGCTCCCGTCCTGCACGTCACAGTCTGGCGAGTTGCTCCTTGTGCTCGGCGATTTTCGCCAGGGCGTCCGCAATGTCGTCCATATCGCGCCGTTGGCCGAGGAACACGTATTGGGGCAGCCACACGCCTTCGGCCGCCAGTTGGTCGTTGCGCGGGCACTGGTTCTGCTCGCGGTAGCGGTCCAGACGCTGCTTGGAGAAGATCCTCTGAAATGTGCGTGAACAGAGCGCGTTCTCGATGAACGGCTGCTGGTTCAACTGGTCGAAGTACATCGTCGTGAACGGGATCCGTTCGGCGCGCAGGGCCTTCAGGAATTGCTCCTTGGACGCGTCGTGGAAGTGCTCCTTCTGGTAGCGGAACCCGTAGATGTAGTACGCTCCTTGGGCCGCCCCTTCGTGCAGCCGTTGCGGCAGGATGCCCGGAATCTGCTCCAGTCGCCGGGCGAGATAGACCGCGTTCTCGTTGCGGGTCCGCGTCTGCTCAGCGAGCGTCGCCAGTTGCGGAATCAGGAGGGCCGCCTCAAACTCGTTCATGCGGTACTTCGTGCCGATGCCGACGCTCTGATTCTTGGCCGTCAGTCCCATGTTGTGGAAAGCGTAGCACTTGTCCATCACTTCGGCATCGTTGCCGACGACGGCCCCGCCCTCGCCACAGGCCATCACTTTGCTGGTCTGGAAGCTGAAGCAGCCCAGGTCGCCGAACGTGCCGCACTTCTTGCCCTGGAACTCGGCGAGCACCGCCTGGGCCGCATCCTCGACGACTTTCAGACCGTGTTTTTTCGCGACAGCCATGATTCGGACCATGTCGCACGGCAACCCGCCGATATGGACCGGTTCCACCGCCCGCGTGTCGCTGCCGATCAGCGGTTCGATCTTCTCAGGGTCCATCTGAAACGTGTTGATGTCCACGTCGACAAACACCGGCAAGGCGGTACACATCAGGATCGCTTGGACCGAGGCGATGAACGTACACGGGGCCACCAGGACTTCGTCCCCCGCTTCGACGCCCAGCGCGTGCAGGGCCGTGTGCAGGGCCTGCGTACCCGAGCCCGTCGCCAGACATCGCTCAGTCCCGACAAGTTCCGCGAACCGCTTCTCGAACGTCGCGACTTGCCCCGCGTCAGCCGTTCGCGTCCATCTCCCAGAGCGATACGCCGCCACCAGCGACTGCTCGACCTCCGGCGTGGCCGGCGGCCAGCGAGGAAAGGGCGTGGTCCGCACGGGACTGCCGCCCAGGGCCGCCAGTCCCTCCGCCTTGTTGACCGTCACGCCATAAGCACTCATCGCCCCCGCCGTGACGGCCCCCACCGTCCCGACGGACGCCCGCTTCAGAAACTTCCGCCGCGATACATGATCACTGGCCATGATTTCCTCCTGGCGCACAACCGCTGTTGAGGCCCGTTAACCCATCCAGAAACAGGTGAAAGCCGCCAACCTCAAGGTTACCACTTCTCGACGCCCAGGCAAGCCGAGGCATTCGTCCAATTCGACTGCCCAGCAATAGCGAGGGGGTGTTCCGGCCCTTTTCTTCCAGTTGTCGTTACATGGGCCGGTCGTTATCATAAAGGCAAGGAGGAGTCGCCGTGATTGTCTTGACCGAACAGCAGGGGCTGGAGTTGTACGTTCCGGAGCCTGTGGCCATCGACCCGCGGACCCAGCAGACGTATGTTCTGGTTCGGCAGGCGGTCTATGAGCGGTTGAAGGCCGTGCTCGATGTTGGGGAGTACGATCCCGACGAGGGAGCCGCTTTCATCAACGAAGTCATGGCCGAGGATGACGCCCACGATCCGCTGCTGGAGAGCTATCAGCGGTATGGGAGGCGTCGATGAACCGAGGCGATGTGGTGATCGTGCCGTTTCCTTTTCAGGATAGGCCGGGCGAGAAGATTCGACCTGCCGTCGTCGTCCAGAGCGATGCCGAAAACCGCCGGCTGGCGAACACAGTCCTGGCGATGATCACGGGGAATCTGAGCGACTTGGGGCAGCGTGCGACGCTGCTGGTCGATCCTACCTCCGCGGACGGGGCAGCGTCGGGTCTGAGCGGGCCCTCCCTCGTGAAGTGCTACAACCTGGCGACGGTCCGTAAAGCACGTGTGCTGCACGTCATCGGTCATTTGTCAGACTCGCTCACGCAGAGACTCAACGATTGCCTCAAGGCGGCATTGGAACTGTCCTGACCACCGCACGTCTCCCAACTGGAAATCCACGAACCAAAGGAGTTCGCCGTGCATCGCACTCTTTGCCACAACTCGGTGTTCATCGTCACCGCCGTGTTAACGGGCCTTGGCAACCTCGCCGCCGGGGCTGCCCAGAGCGACACGCTGCCCCAGGTGCGTGTCGCCTCGGTGCGGCGGGTCTTCCACAACGGCGAGCACAACGCCTTTACGGACCTCGTCCGTTTCAAGGGCACGTTTTATCTGACGTTCCGCAGTTGTCCGGACGGCCACATGGTTCATCCGACGGCCTCGATCATCATCCTGGCCAGCGACGACGCCCGGCAGTGGCGGCAAGCGCATCGCTTCAACGTCGCCGAGCGCGATACCCGCGACCCGCATTTCCTGATCTTCCGCGACAGGCTCTTCGTCTACACCGGCGCTTGGTACAGCGGCGCGACGACGCTGCCGCGCGAAGACTACGACCTGAACAAACACCTCGGCTACGCAGCCTGGTCCGACGACGGCGCGAAGTGGCACAGTCCGATTATGCTCGAAGGCACCTTTGGCCACTACGTCTGGCGGGCGGCGACGTACGGCGACAAAGCCTATCTGTGCGGGCGGCGCAAAATCGGTTTCGCCGTCGCGCCGCGGGGCGAAGGCAAAGAGGTCGAGTCGTTGATGCTGGAGAGCGACGACGGGTTGATCTGGCGCAAGCGGGCCGTGTTTCAGGAGATCGCCGGCGACGAGACGGCTTTCTTGTTTGAGCCCGATGGCAGCGTGCTGGCCGTGGGCCGCCGCGGCGGCGCCCCCGCGCAACTGTTGCGGTCCGCTCCGCCCTACACACAGTGGGACCGCAAGGATCTGGACCGCTACATCGGCGGACCGCTGCTGACCAAGTGGGGCGACCGTTACCTGGTCGGCGGCCGCAAGACGACCGAGGGAGGCGGACCCAAGACGTCGCTGTGCTGGCTGGCGGGCGACCAGTTGCACGAGTTTGCGGAGTTTCCCAGCGGCGGCGACAACTCCTATCCAGGTTTCGTCGAGTCTGCCCCCGGCCGGGCGCTGGTCTCCTACTACTCCAGCCACGAACGCGACGAGTCTGGCAACTCGATCACGGCCATCTACCTGGCGGAACTGGTGCTGGAAGAATGACCGCCAAGCCGCTTGGAAGGGTGTCTCGGATCACCGTCGCTGCCATTTGCCGGCGGTTGGGCAAGGTGTACGGGCCCGTCGAACCGCCGGAGCAATGGCCGGTACTGGACGAATTGATCGCCACCGTGCTGTCGCAAAACACGTCGGACTCCAACAGCGGCCCGGCGTATGACGAGTTGCGCCGCCGCTTTCGCGATTGGGACGAAGTCCGGAGAGCATCACCCGCGCGGATCGCGAAGGCGATTCGGCGGGCGGGCCTGGCCAATCGCAAGGCGCCCCGCATCAAGGCGATCTTGCAGCGGGTTTTTGAGGAGCGAGGCGAGTTGTCGCTGGAATTCCTGCACGAATTGCCGGCGCGTCAGGCGCAGGAATACTTGGCCGGTTTTCCGGGCGTGGGGCCGAAGACCGTGGCGTGCGTGCTGCTGTTCGCCTGCCGCAAACCCGTCCTGCCGGTGGACACGCACGTGTACCGGCTGGCGCAGCGGATCGGCCTGATCGGGACGCGGACCAACGCGGTGCGGGCGCACGAGGAATTGGCTCGATTGGTGCCGCCGGCACGGGTGTTGGAGTTCCACATTCAACTGATTCGTCACGGGCGGAAGGTCTGTACGGCCCGGAAGCCGCAGTGCCCGGATTGCCCGTTGCTGGACTTGTGCCGTGAAGGGCGGAAAAGGCTGGCCGCGGGGGAACTGGCGCAAGTTGCCACAACAAGCGGGATGGGGGTAGTATGCAGCAAGGCCAAGATGACGTAATCTGAAGGGACAGGAAGGGACGTTCCGCGCCGGCGCAGAGATCGGGGAACGACCGGGCCTGAGAACCAAACGCAATGAATCGTAGGAGGTGCGAGGCATGACAGAATTGAATTCCGTATCGCGGCGTCAGTTTGTGGCTGGCGCTTCCAGCCTGTTGTTGGCAGGCACCGTCCAGGGCGCGGCCGAAAAGACGGCGTCCAAAGCGGGTTCCGCCTTGGCGATCGATGGCGGTGAGAAAGCCGTCAAGACGGCGGCCGGTTCGGGACGCCGCTGGGGCGAACCGGAACGTAAGCAACTCGAAGCGATGCTCGAGCAGAACTCGCTGTTCTACTGGCAGGGGCCGCAAACCAAGCAGTTTATCGAGCGGTTCAAGGAATTCTGTCCGGTGAACCACGCGCAGTCTTGTTCCTCCGGCACCGCCGCGATCCACATCGCCGTGGCGGCCGCCGGGATTGGCCTGGGCGACGAGGTGATCACTTCGCCGGTCACGGACATGGGCACGATTATCGGCGTCATCTACCAGCAGGCCGTTCCCGTCTTTGCCGATCTGGGCGCGGGCACGTACAATCTGGATGTGGCGGACGTCGAACGGCGGATTACGCCCAAGACCAAGGCCATCATCGCCGTCCATCTGACTGGCAACCCGTGCGATCTGGACGCGCTGAAGGCTCTCGCCGACCGCCACAATCTGATCCTGATCGAAGACTGTGCCCAGGCCTGGGGCGCCAAGTCCCGCGGCCGGCCGATCGGCACGGTGGGCCACATTGCGTGCTTCTCGCTGCAAAACTCCAAGCACGTGACCTGTGGCGACGGCGGCATCGTCGGCAGCAGCGACGAACGGTTTGGGCCGCTGTTGCAGAAGTACGGCGACAAGGGCGGCAACCGGGCCAAGTGGGGCGGCTTCGACGGGTTCGCGACGAACTATCGCATGAGCGAGCCCCAGGCGGCGGTGGCGGCCGCCCAGCTGACACGGCTGGAAGCGATCGCCGCGAAGCGTGCCAAACTCGGCAACCTGCTCACTGAAAAGATCGCCGATCTGCCCGGCATCATCCCGCACCAGGTCCATCCGGAGGACCGGGCCGTCTACTGGTTCTACATGTTCCGCGTCCGTCCCGAAGCCCTCCGCTGCAACCGCTCGGTGTTCACCAAGGCGCTGCTGGCCGAGGGCGCGTCCGTGTCGGGCGGCTATATCAAGGTGCCGCTGTACGGCGAGCCGGTGTTCCAGAATCACGGCTTCTTCGCCGGCCGCTGGCCGGTCAAAGAAATGGGCCTGACTACGATGGACTTCACCAAGCACAAATGCCCCGAGGCGGAAGCCATCCTGGAGACGGGCATCCGCGTGACGATCAATGAAAACATGTCGGAGGAGTATATTCTCGACGTGGCGGCGGCCATCCGGAAAGTCGCCCAGCACTATGCTGCGTGAGCCCGCAGCGAAATCAGACCGATCGGTCGGATCCGTCGGATCGATCGGTCAAGTCGTGAAAGAAAACACAACCGCTCACCCAATAACCCGACTTCGAAAGATCCTCCCTTTTTCCTTGCTCTGAAAGGACATTCCAATGTATGAGTCGATGAAGAACCGTCGCGAGTTTATGGCCACCGTCGGCGCCGTGGGCGCCGCCTCGATGCTGGCGGGATCCAGCAGGACCGGGGCGATCCTCGCCGCCGAAGGCAAGGAGCAACTCGCGATCGATGGGGGCACGCCGGTCCGCAAGAGGATGCTCGGTTCCAGCCCCTTTGGACCCCAGTTCTACGACGACGTCGAGAAGCAGGAACTCATCGAAGTGCTCGACTCGCGGTCGCCGTTCCGCCGGCCCGGTGGGAAAGTGGCCCAATTCGAACAAGCCTACGCCGCTCACATCGGTGCCAAGTATGCTTTTGGGGTCACGTCGGGCACGACCGCGCTGTACACCGCGATGGCGGCCCTGGAAATCGGGCCCGGCGACGAGGTGATTCTCCCCGCCTGGACCTGGTACGCCGACTACGATGCGGTCGTCCTGTGCGGAGCCCTGCCGGTGTTTGTCGAGATCGATGAGTCGCTGGCCATGGACCCCAAGGAAATCGAGGCCAAGATCACGCCGCGCACCAAGGCCATCGTGCCGTCCCACCTCCAGGGCGGCGTGGCCGACTTGGATCCGATTCTGGCCATCGCCCGCAAGCACAAGATCCGCGTGGTGGAAGACTGCGCCCAGTGCTGCGGCGGGCGCTACAAGGGGAAGTACGTGGGCTCGATCGGCGACATGGGCATCAACAGCTTCCAACTCAGCAAGACCATCACCGCGGGCGAAGGCGGCGCCGTGACCACCAGCGACCCGGCCCTCTACGAGCGCGCGTTCCGGTTCCACGACGTGGGCACGGTGGGCCGCTGCTTCAACGAGTCGATCGGCAGCGGGGTGCTGGCGGCGTTCGCCTCGTGCAACTTCCGCATGAACGAGTTCACCGGGGCCGTGCTGCACGGTCAGGTGAAGAAGCTCGAAAGCATTTGCGCGCCCCTGCGCGCCAACGCCAAGAAGGTCCGCGAAGGCATCGCCGACCTGCCGGGACTGAAAATGCGCAAATCGGCGGACGTCGAGGGCGACCTGGGGTCCGTCATCTTCTTCGACTGGGGCACCCGCGAACGCCGCGACCGGTTCCTGCGGGCGATCCGAGCCGAAGGCATCAGCGCCAGCGGACCCGGCGGCTCGGTCATCCTCCCCGCCGATGGTCGGATCGCGAACAAGGCGACGATCCATCCCGACTGGCCCTCCTTCACCAGCCCCCAGGGCAAGGCGATCCAATATGGCGCCGAGTCCTGCCCGCGCACGATCGACATCATCAACCGCTTCGGCGGCGTGATGATGGGACCGCGCTACGACGACAACGACGTCAAAGACATCATCCGGGCCATCCGCAAGGTCTACTCGGCCATGCAGACCGCATAGCGTCGTTCGAGAAACAGCTGTCCGATGACAGGTGAGCGAGCCACCCTCGCCGGCGTGGATCGTGGTGATCCCCTGCCCAAGCAAGTTCAGGGCCGGTTCGGGGTGGTCCATGATCGGCGTGGCGGTCTGGCCCATCATGTCGACGAAGCCGGGCGTCACCATCAGCCGCCGCGTCGATCGTGCGCCGCGCCGGGACGTTCTTCAAGCGGCCGATCTGGACAATCTTCCCTTCCCGCAGGCCCACGTCGCCCGCATATCCGGGCGCGCCGGCGCCGTCCACGATCCGGCCGCCGAGGATCACCACGTCCAGCGGCGGAGCCTCGCCCGCGGCGAGGCCGGAAACGGACAAAATCACCACGACTGCTTCCGCGTGCTGGCCGATGGCCGGCGGCCAGCCAGCCGGATCGATTGGAGTTCGCGCGAAGGCGAAGCCGCGAAGAGAACTCTTACGTCATGCGTCGCCTCCTCGCTAATTCGCGCCCTTGGCTTCCCGCCGCGTCTCTTCCAGCCGCTGCCAGCAGTACCACTGCATCCGCGGCAGGTGGAACGGCCCCTTCCACATGCAACCCTTGACGCTCGTCGAAAGCGTGCCGTCGCGGTGCAAGTATCCGTACCACTCGCCGTAAACCGGGTCGGGGAAGTGGGCATACGACCAGTCGTGGACCATCTGGTGCCAGCGGGCGTACTTTGCGTCGCCCGTCAGTTGCCAGGCCAGCAGCGTGGCGATGATCGCCTCGTTGTGGGCCCACCAGAACTTCATGTCGTGCCAGTACTCGGTGGGCGGAAGGCCCTTGGCGTCGCGATAGTAGAAAAGCCCGCCGCACTGCTCGTCCCAACCCAACTCCAGCGACCAGTCGATGATCGTCGTGCCCAGGCGCACCAACCGCGGATCGCCGCCGCGGACGCGGGCTTCTTCCAGGATGAACCAGCCGGCCTCGATCGCGTGTCCGGGGCAGACCATCCTGCCTTCAAACGTGTCGTAGAACTCGCCCTGAGGGCCAACCGTCTCCAGCACACAGCGAAATTCCGGCTTCAGAAAATCCCGTTCGATTTCCGCAATCGCCCCGTCGATCGTCTCCGTGGTGATCGGGTCGTGTACCGCTTTCCGCAGTTCCTGGGCCGTGACCATCAGGATCATCGACATGGCCAGACCCTTCATCGGCCGCACGGCGGGGTTGACTTTGGCGGGCAGCAATTCGGGCGTGGCGTGGTATCTCAGGATCATCCGGAACAGGTCCAGCGCTTGCCGCTTGGCGGCCTCATCCGCGGCCGCTGATCCGTACGCCGCCAGGGCGATCGTGGCAAAGGTCTCCGAGAACAGGTACCGCCGTTTGCGCAGGGGCCGGCCCTCGCGAGTCACGGAAAAGAACATCCGCCCGTCGGCGTCGAAGCAGTGCTTGTTCAGGAATTCGATCCCGTGGCGGGCGAGTTCCAGCCACTGCGGCCGGCGCTCGACCGTGTTGTACAGCGTGGCCAACAGCCAGGCGAACCGCCCCTGAAACCACACCGGCTTGTCCGTCTGCAGGATCGTCCCGTCGCGATCCAGCGAAGTGATGTAGCCTCCGCACTCCCGGTCGATCGCCCGAGGAATCCAGAACGGCAGCGTGTCGTTCAGCAGGCCGTCGCGGTAGGTGGCCAACAGTCCCGGCATCGAATCGGGCAACATGACGACTCCTTCACGGACTGACGGCAAGATGCGGGTCAACAATGGCAGAGGCTCCCCAGGAACTCCACTTGACGCCGCCCTTTAGTGTGACGCAACCACGAGCGGAAATCTAGGTTTCTTTTTCGACGCAGACCCTTATCTTCCTTCATCTTTCCGCTTCCGCCTGTGAGCCGCTGGACGAAACACGGCAGAATCTCGATAATCCGGCGTATGCGATCCTACCAGCGCGAAAACCTGTGCCACGATCCGATCCACGGCTACATCCCCTTCACGTCCGATGCGGGTCGGGACGCCGGAGAGACCTCCGAACGGCAGATCATCGACCACCCGTGGATCCAGCGGTTGCGGTTCATCCACCAGCTGCAGACGGCCTGGTTCGTCTATTCCACGGCGGAACACACACGGTTCCAGCACGTGATCGGGGCCATGCACCTGGCCAGCCGCGCCGTGGCCGTGCTGTACGAGAGCCTCCGCAGCGTGTGTCCCGATGTGCCCAGCCGCGGCTACGTCGAGACGCTGTTGCGGATGGCCGGACTGCTGCACGACGTGGGGCACGGGCCGTTCGGTCACTTCTTCGATCAGCACTTCCTCCGCTCGTACGGACTGACCCACGAGACGCTGGGCGCCCGCATCATCTGCGACGAGCTGGGCGGTTTGCTCCGCGGGTTGCGACGGAATCCGAACAGCCAGTTGGCAGCCAGCGAGCAGTTGAATCCCGAACACGTCGCCTGGGTCATCATGCGGCCGCAGCGGCAAGAGGAGGGCAGCCGGCCGCAGTGGCTGCGGTTCCTGCGGGCGCTGCTAAGCGGCATCTACACGGTGGACAACATGGATTTCGTGCTGCGCGATGCGTACATGTCCGGCTACAGCCAGCGGGCGTACGACCTGGAGCGCCTGCTGCACTATACATTCTTCAGCGCGTCGGGGCTGACGATTCACGACCGCGGCATCGACGCGTTGCTGCGGTTCATGGAAGCCCGGGCGCACTTGTTCCGCGCCGTGTACTTTCACCGCACCGTGCGAGCCATCGACCTGACGCTGGCCGATCTGTTTGCGCAGAGCAAGCGGCACCTGTTTCCCGGCAATCCTGCCGAGTTGCTGCCGCAGTACCAGCATTTCACCGAGGCTTCTCTGTTGGTCGACGTGGCCCGCTGGGCGCAGGACGCGGACGCCGAGAAGCGTTCGCTGGCGGCGGCCTGGCAGCAATTCCTTCAGCGGCAGATCCCCTGGACGATGGTCTGCCAGCGGAGCCTGGAGTTCGCCGAGGACGACGCGGAGCGGAGCAGTATTTTCAGCGACGCGGAATTCGTAGAACGCAAGCTCCGCCAGCAGTTGCCGGCCGGCCTGACGGATCTGCCCTTGCGCGTCGACATCGCGCGGGCCCTGTTCCGGCCGCTCACCGGCGGTCCCACGGCCGGGCAGAACTTCCTGTACGATTCCGCCCGCGATTCGATCCGGCCGCTGACCGCCAACCAGCTGTTCCAGCGGCTGCCGATCAGCCAGCGGATCTGCCGCATCTACGCTCACTCGCGCGACCATGCGGCCGAGTTGGCGGCCGCGCTGGATTCGTTGATCGGCCACTCGGGCGAGGACGATTTGACGAACATGTGAGTGTGTCCTGCAAGTCGGCGCCGGGACGAGGATGATGGAAAGGCAAGTAGGGAGGACGAAAGATGGATGATGAAGCCCCAACGACCAATGATCCGCTGGCAGCGGTCAGGATGGACAAGAGCGTGCTGACCTTCGGCACGTTCGACGATGATGATACGCGTGTCTTCTGGGCATCGCGGACGGTGGAAGAGCGTTTGGAGGCGATGGAATTGATGCGGATGATCAATTATGGCTACAATCCGATTACCGATCGACTTCAAAGAATTCTTGAAGTTGTTGAATTCGGAGAAAGTTGATTACTTGCTGGTAGGCGGGTACGCCGTCGGTGTCCACGGATATCCCCGGAGCACCGCCGGCCTGGACGTGTGGGTCGATGTCGGCGAAGAAAACGCGACACGCCTTGCGCGCGTCCTGGAGCAATTCGGCTTCTCTTCCAAGTCGATTTTGGCGGCGGATCTACTTCGGGAAGGCCGCATTCTTCGGATGGGAATTGCGCCGTTACGGATCGAAGTAATCACCCGCGCTTCGGGCGTTTCTTTCCACGAGTGTTACGCTGCACGCGTGGTGACTCAGATCGACGGCGTCGAGGTCAACGTCATCAACCTCGATGACTTAAAAACGAACAAGCGGGCAGCCGGCAGGCCAAAAGACCTTGCTGACTTGGATTATCTTCCTTGACCTGTAATTCATGTAGGAGTTCACGCGGATATGTTCCTGGCGTTTGGCGAAATCATGGCGCGGATCGCTCCCGGAGGCCACTTGCGTTGGCGGCAGGCTGTGCCGGGGCGGGTTGAGGTGACGTGGGGCGGCGGCGAGGCGAACGTGTGCGCGTCGCTGGCCATGTTCGGCCAAAGCGTCCGCTATTTGACGGCGCTGCCGCGGCACGCGATCGCCGAGAGTCTGGTCGCCACCTTGCGCGGCTTGGGCGTGGACACCGATCACATCCTGTGGCGCGACAAAGGCCGGCTGGGCCTGTACTTCGTCGAAGCCGGCGCCAACCAGCGCGGTTCGACCGTGCTGTACGACCGCGACCATTCGGCGGTCAGCCTGGCCGGGCCGGACGAGTACGCCTTCGACGCGGCTCTGGCCGGCGTCCACTGGTTGCACGTCACCGGGATCACGCCGTCGATCAGCGAATGTGCTTGCCGCGCGAATCTGGAACTGGTGCGGCGGGCCAAGCAGGCCGGGGCGGCGGTGTCGTGCGACTTGAACTTCCGCAAAAAACTCTGGAACTGGCGGCCGGGCACGGACAAGACAGCGCTGGCCCGCGAGTGCATGTCCGAAGTGCTGCAGCACGTCGATCTGGTAATCGCCAACGAGGAAGACGCCGCCGACGTGCTCGGTATTCACGCCGAGGGCACGGACGTCGAGCGGGGCACGATCAACGCGGCGGCTTACGAAAAAGTGGCCCGCGAAATCGTCAGCCGCTTTCCCGGCGTGACGCGCGTCGCGATCACCCTGCGGCAGAGCATCTCGGCGGACCACAACAACTGGGGCGGAATGTTGTTCGACGCCGATGCCGACCGGGCCTTCCTGGCTCCCTTGGACGAGCGCGGCCACTACTGCCCGTACGAGATCCGCGATATCATCGACCGCGTCGGCGGCGGCGATTCCTTCGCCGCCGGACTGATCTACGCCTTGAATTCCGAGACCTACCGCAAGCCCCAGCAGGCCATCCGCTTCGCCGTCGCCGCCAGTTGCCTGAAACACTCGATCCAAGGCGACTTCAACTACGTCTCAGTGGCCGAGGTCGCCGCGTTGGCCGGCGGGATGGCGACGGGGCGCGTGCAGCGCTGACGGAACTGCGTGGTCGAGTGAGCCTCTGGGGCCCCGCCCCGCGTCGCCCAGTTGCTCGCGCAGCGCGTGTGCGGCGTGAGGAGGTCCTTGGCGCCGTAGCTGTCGAAGTCCACGCTCTCGTGGTCATCGGCCACACAACACTCCGTCAATCAATGGTCTCCGACGCGTTGATGATCTTCGGCGCGTGGACCTTCGCGTCCGCCGGCAGCAGATCGCGCAGTTTTCCGGCGGGAACAAGATGCGAGCCCATTCCGGCGAAAGCTCCTCGCCCTGCTGCAGCAACCGAAGCACTTCCTGACGTTGTTCGGGTGTCATGCTCGTCCTCGCTTCTGCCGCACGTGGTACGCGCCTGATTTTTCCCGAACGTGGAACCCAATCGGCTTTCTTTGCGCCGGCGTCGGCGGGGCCATCAGTTGGCGGATGGCTTCGAACAGGCTTTGGATACTCGTGTCGTGACTTTCGATCCGACGTTCCAGTTCGGTCAGCTTATGCGCCAATTCCTTGTGCAGCGACAGGGTCTCCCGAAGCCGAACGAAGGCTCGCATCACGGCGATGTTCACCTTTACCGCCCGCGGGCTTTGAAGCACGGACGACAGCATCGCGACACCCTGTTCGGTGAAGGCATAAGGCAAGTAACGGAAATGTAGACCCGTTTGTAAGGTGCCAAATTGGCACCTTACAGACTGAGCCTCCTCCGCAGTCAATTCGAACATGAAGTCGGGCGGAAATCGATCTGAGTTCCGTCTGACGGCCCGCTTCAGGCTCTTGGTTTCGACCCCGTAGAGTGCTGCCAAGTCCCTATCGAGCATAACCTTCTGGCCGCGCAGGAGAAGGATGGCTTGCTCAACCCGCTCAGCAGAAATCAACGCTGACTGATCGGTCATTCGTCCACCTCGACATGCTCCGGACTCTTACACGCTCGCCTCGGCGACAAAGGCTTCCAGAACCGGGGGCTCGTCGCCGTCCAACACGTCCGTGCCGAAGGTCTCGACGTGGAATTTCAAGGCCGACTGGATGTCCCGCAGGGCATCTTCGTACGAATCCCCTTCGCCCACCACGACGCCCTTGATGCCAACCGGGTAGGCGACGTACCCGTCGGGGTGCTTTTCAATGATCACTTTGACCCGCTTCATCGCTTCCTCCTTCGCCATCAGCATACCACGACCGCCTTGCCTCCAGGAACCTCACCGCACGCCGGCTTCCAGGGCCAGTTCGTCCAGCAGTCCGCTGTCGGCGAAGCTGTACGTGGCTTCCTCCGCCACGATCACGTGATCCAGGACGCGCAGGCCCAATGGCCCCGACGCAGCCAGCAAATCGCGTGTCAACAGCCGGTCCGCCTCGCTCGGCTCCGCCGCGCCGGATGGATGGTTGTGTGCCGCGATCAAGCCCGTGGCGCTGGTCTGCAGCGCCCGCGCCACGATGCTCCGCAACGAAGGCCGCACGACGTCCACGGTGCCCTGCGCGATCAACGCATCCTCCAGCAGCGCGTGCCGGACCTTCCTGAAGGCATATCCTAGCGGCCGTTCCGGGCAGCGTTCAAGCAGAGAAAGGCCGACAGGGCGTCAACGACTTCAAGAAGTTCGGACCTGGTGGCCGACTTGGTAGGGACAGCCGGTCCTGGGAGCCTCGGGCGGCGGTCAGGCTGTCTGAGGACGTCTCGGCCACTTCTTGCTTGCCGATCAAAAACCGACTAAGCTCTTGCGATCATGCTGTTTCCAACCGACAGGTGATCTATGCCCCACAATCAATACGAGAATCCGTTGATTGTCCGTTACGCTTCCAAGGAGATGAGCCGGCTGTGGAGTGACGACAAGAAGTTCGGCACTTGGCGGCGGCTGTGGGTGGCGCTGGCAGAGGCTGAACAGGAGTTGGGCCTGGCGATCAGCGACGAGCAGATCGCGGAACTCCGAGCCCACGTCGACGACATTGACTACGACGCCGCGAACCGGTACGAGCGGCAGGTCCGTCACGACGTGATGGCGCACGTGCATGCGTATCGCGACGTCTGCCCGCTGGCCGGGCCGATCATCCATCTGGGCGCCACCAGCTGTTACGTGACGGACAACACGGATTTGATGGTGTTTCGCGAGTCGCTGCAACTGGTCTGCCGCCGGCTGGCGGGGGTCGTCGTCGCGTTGGGGGAGTTTGCGGTCAAGCATCGCGACCTGGCGTGTCTGGGCTTCACGCACCTGCAGCCCGCTCAGCCGACCACCGTGGGCAAACGCGCGTGCCTGTGGGCTTACGACCTGGCGCTTGACCTGCACGAGGTGGAACACCGGCTGGCGCAGCTGAAAGCCCGCGGTGTCAAAGGCACGACGGGGACGCAGGCCAGTTTCATGGCGCTGTTCAACGGCGACCACGACAAGATCCGGCGGCTGGACCAGTTGGTGGCCAAGAAGATGGGTTTTGACGACACTTATGCCATCACGGGACAGACCTACACCCGAAAAATCGACGCGCAAGTGATCGACGTGTTGTCCGGCGTCGCCCAGTCGGCGCACAAGATGGCCACGGACTTGCGGCAGTTGGCCAGCCGCAAGGAGATCGAGGAGCCGTTCGAGGAGAAGCAAATCGGATCCTCCGCGATGGCGTACAAGCGCAACCCGATGCGCAGCGAACGGATCTGCTCGCTGGCCCGCTACGTGATCAGCCTGCAGTCCAGTCCCGCCAACACGTTGGCGACCCAGTGGCTGGAACGGACGCTGGACGACAGCGCCAACCGCCGCCTGGTTCTGCCCCAAGCCTTCTTGGCCGTGGACGCGGTGTTGATCCTGTGCCAGAACGTGTGCTCCGGGCTGTGCGTGTATCCGCAGGTGATCGCCAAGAACTTGCGGGACGAACTGCCTTTTATGGCCACGGAAAACATCCTGATGGCTGCCGTCACGGCGGGCGGTGATCGGCAGTTGCTGCACGAGCGGATTCGCCAGCACAGTCAGGCGGCGGCCGCGGCGGTCAAGCTGGAAGGCCGTCCCAACGATCTGATCCAGCGACTCTCCGGCGACAATGCCTTCGCCGACATCGACCTGGAAGCCGCGTTAGACCCCGCCCAATTCGTCGGCCGCGCCCCGCAGCAGGTGGACGAGTTCGTGGAACAGGTCGTGATGCCGATCCGCCAACGCTATGGGCGGGAATTGCTGCAGGCCGAGGTGACTGTCTGAGGTTCGGCAAAAACGACTCGAACGTAACACGCCGGAACAGGAAAGGCGAAGATTACGAGAAGGTAAGCCAATGCTCGACGCCGTTCGTCCGATCCCGATTCGTTTGCCTCGTAGACATCAGGCGTAATTACCAGGAGTCTATCATGGACAGGCGACAATTCTTCCAGACGGGCGCCAAGGCCGCTGTGGCAGGCGCCGCTGTTTCCCTCCCCGTCAACACGGTTCAAGCAGCCGACGCGCCCGCGGCGCGACCCGCCGCCGGCACGTTCAAGACGCCGGCGATTCTGGTCAGCTACACGTCGGAGGACCACCGGCGGCGTCTGGCCAACGCCGGCATTTGCACACAGAAAATCCGTAAATGCCTGCGCAAACACCTGATCACCGACTATCTCCCCGCGCAATGCGTGTACAACATGGGCGAGTACCCCAGCCGGACGCCGTGGGAGCCCGGAGAATACGACGAACAGGAACTGGACCGTTTGAAGGATCATGGAATCCAATTGATCCACGTGATGGACGAATGGAACGACCGCTATGGACTGTTCGGCCGCAACAAGTTGACCGCGGTGAACCCGGAGGGCTTTCGCCGTTTTGTGACGATGGTCCACCAGCGCGGCATGAAGATTCTCGCCTATGCATCCAGCGGCTATTTTGCCGGGCACGATCCGGATTACCGCAAGGAATGGTCGCGACCCGGCGATGCGATTGGCGGCTGGTGGGATTTGCCGCGCTGCTCGCCGGCCAGTCCCGGTTGGCGTGCCTATTTCCTGCCTCGCATGGTGCAAATCCTCGAAGATTACGAGTTGGACGGCCTCTATAACGACTGGGGGTACGTTCCCAACGCCCAGAAGCGAATCAAGGAGCCGGCCCCCGACGAGATGGCAGTGTTCGAGGAGACGCCGCAGTACGACGGCGCCGTGACCGATCTCTTGTATCTCATTTATTCGGAGGTAAAGCGGCGCGGCGGGATCTACAAGATGCACGCGGATCGCGCCAACGAGCCGCTGACGGGCGGGCTCAAGGTCTACGATTATCTTTGGGTGGGAGAAAACGTCGAGAATGCCGACGGTTTGCGCGCCGCGACCAGGAGCCATACGCCGTACGTAGTGCCGTGTATCCAAGGGACCTCTGCCAAGGTCGAGGGCGAAAGCGAGCACTTCTTGCACTCGATTCCCTACATGCAGTTTCCCTTGCTGCAGGGCGGACGCCCGCTGACCGGCGAGCGGGCCGTGATTCCCATTCCGCGTTTGCCGGGGGTGGAAGAACACGGGTTTTACCGGGCGGCATGGAAATACTATCAGGCTCATCCGAACGGACCCTTCATCTACGGCGGCTGGGATCCGATTCCGCCCAACCCCGAGATGCGACCCGCCCACGCCCGCTGGCTCAAGCAGTACTTGCCGCTGGTCGAAAACGGAACCTGGGCCTATCTGGAGATCGCCGACTCGGACCTGTTCGCCGCACCTCTGCCAACCGACTGCGTGGCGTCGGTGTTTGCCAATCGCAACCTGCACTTGGTCTTGGCGAACTACGGCCACTCGCCTCAACAGGTCCAGACGGCCGACGCGTATGTCCCCGCGGATGAACCTGCGGCCTCGCCGGCGAGACAATGGCCGCTTCCCAAGCGGTCGCTGCGGGTCTTGCGCTATTCCGCGTGAATCTGCTGGGTACAGCACTTGCGTTCTTCGTGCGGTTAGCTAGAATTCACGATCTTGCCGAATTGATTTGACGGCCGACGGGCCGTTTCTAAGTCCAAGCTAGATTTGGGGTTAAGTCAGCACATGCGACCTTTCCAGAAGAACAAGCCGCCGAGGTCCCGCAAGCGGATGAAGGCCCGCGTACGGACCAAGAAGAAGGATCCGTTGTTTGTGGACGGCAAGCGTCCCCGTCCGATGTACGTCGATTACAAGGATGTGGAACTGCTGAAGAAGCTGGTGAATCGTCACGGTCGCATTGTCAGCCGCCGCAAGACGGGTTGCTCGGCTGCCAGCCAGCATGCCGTGACGGAGGCGATCAAACGCGCTCGTTTCATGGCCCTGCTGCCCTATACGGGCGAATGAGTTGGGCGTGACCGCCGCACCGCTCCGCTTCCAGACCCAACGTCGTGTCGAGTTTCGCGACACGGATGCCGCCGGGATTGTGCATTTCTCGGCGTTTTTTGTTTACATGGAGCAGGCCGAGCACGAGCTGCTGCGTTCGGTCGGCTTGAGCGTCGTCTCGCACGACGATCAGGGCGAAATCACTTTTCCGCGCATTTCAGCTGCCTGCGATTTCCGCAAGCCCGCCCGGTTCGAGGACCTGCTGGACATCGAAGTCACCATCGAGACCCTGGGCAGCCGGTGCATTGCGTACGCCTTCCGCTTCACCCGCGGCAGCGACACGATTGCGACCGGTTCGCTGACCACGGCCTGCTGCCGCATCCGCCCCGGCCAGGCCCCTCAGTCCATCGCCATTCCCGCGCCGTTCGCCCGCCGGCTGCGAAGTCGCGATGGACAGCGTGCG
>CAZAQY010000139.1:0-21770 GCA_964486845.1 uncultured Pirellulaceae bacterium | reverse complement strand
GGTTTTCGGTCAAGATCAGTTTCTTGACTGGAACATTTCTCCTAAAGTGCAACCTGGAAGAAGACCGAGGTAATGTGCGGAGCTGTTTTCTGAGTTGGTCCCGTGGAGGCGGTGCAGGCCGACGAATCGACGCGCAGCAAGCTGCAGTCGCTGTGGGACGCCGCAGGCCTGGGGCCGTTGTCCGAGCCGGAGTGAGCCCTGCGCCCGCCGCGTTGCCTGGGCCATCCTGGACTCAACAAACCGACACGGAGTGAATGCGTTCGCGCACAAACGAGAACGCAAACGAGTCCCGACCCAATACTGTTCGGCACGATTCTTGTTAATGTGAGCATCCTCGCCGCTTGCCGGCGAGTGTTTTCAGGTTACGCGGCCACGAACAAGCGGCCATATCGGAGGACGGTGATCCCCGACGCTTGCCGTCGGGAGATTCAGGATGGATGGCGGAGATGGGGATACCGCCAATTAGCCTGAAGCACTCGCCGACGAGCGGCGAGGATCAAAGGTTGCGTTCTGCGAGTTGCCCTCGTGGCTGGTTTTCCTCAATGACTCGACGGCAAGCGTCGAGGATGCCTGCCAGCAGCAACCGTTGTGCCGAACGGTATTGGTCCCGACCCCATTTCCGTTCATTTCCGCATTCCGCTCGATTGGATCGTGTCGCCGCGAAGTGCGCGGTCGGCTGGTCACAGGACGGCTCATGGGCTACACTTGTGTGACGGGGAGGACTTGCGGATGCCGAAAGTGCTGGATGACGGTACTCACCAGGTCTACGTCTATGGCAACGACAGCAATCCGCATCACCTTCCGCACTGCCACGTCTACTGGGACGGGCACGACTGTTCCAGCGTCGTTAGCATTCCGGATCTGAGCCTGATCGTTGGCGATCGGTTGCCACGAGCGGCTCGTAGACTGCTGGCGGCAAACGTGCCCCTGTTGCTCGCACAATGGCACGCGTTGAACCCGTGACGGGAGTCGAAGATGAAGTCCTGGACTCGTTCTGCCATGCAACTGACGGCGTGCCGCTATGATCCTCGTGGCGGTCTGCTGACGGTTTCGTTTCGCAACGGCGATCGTTTCGAGATACCGGTCGAGGCGTTGTTGGAGTCGTCTGTCGTGGCAAGATGGGATCGCCTCCGTATTGGTGAGACTCAAGACGTGCTGGAAATCCCCGTCTCGGACGGCATCGCGGAGATCCCCTGGGACCGCATTCGCTGTGTCGCGGACCCCGCCTACCGGCAGCTCTTGGCCAGTCAAGCAGCCCGATCCGCGCGGCGAGTCGCCGGGCGATTGCGGCAACTGAGACGGGAAACGGGCCTGACTCAGGACGCCGTCGCCCGATCCGCCGGGGTGGCGCGGGTGACGATTTCGCGTCTGGAAAGCGGCCAGTTACCGCCCACCTACCAGACTCTGGTTCGGGTCCTGGCCGCCATGGGAAAGAGCGTCAGCGATCTGGCAGGCGACGAAGATGCCGTCTGCGTGTCCGGTGGAGCAAAACGGCGACCGGAGAGCGGGGCAGCGCAGCGTTGAGGCCGCCGCCGCACCACGAAATGGCAGCATGTTTTGGAGGGAGGGTTGCGATGTCGTGGCGATGCTTGGGATTGTCCCTTCCGTGGTTTGGCTGGGCGGCCCAGGCGACGACGTGCCTGAGCAGCCGGCGCGCCAACACGAAGGGTGCGGTGCTGATCGCATTTGCGGTTCTTCCGGTTCTTCTGGCAGTTGGCGCCGCCAACGCAGCGGAGGAAACGGGGCGGGAAACAGCGCAGACGGCCCCGACCGATGACCTGCCCGCCGAATTCAAAATCCTGCTGGGAACGGATTCCGAGCACGATTACCGCTGGACGCTGGTCGGCAAGAACGAGAAGGCCCAAGAGCAAGAGAAGCTGCATCCCGAATTCAATGCGCTGCAGGCGATCTGGCATTTCCCGCTGGCCAGAAATCGCAGCGTCTTCAAGTTCGAGTTCACGCGCCCGATCCGGAAGGGCAACAATGTGTTCCACGTGTATGTCAAGGCCGACGGCGACGAGCAGACGGGACGCAAACACGAAGGCATCCACAACGGCGTGGATTACATGTTCACGCTGATCGACGGCGACGCGAATCACGCCAGCACCAGGCTGGACGTCTTCGAAGCGGACGGCAGGACCCGCCGCGGCGCCTGCAACATCGTGATTCGGGAGGCCACGCTCTTTCTGGCCGCGGAAATGGCGCTGCAGCAGCAAGACGGGCGGTCCGTGTTCGAGTACAGCGTGTCGTCGTACGTGCGGGACAGCCGCGCCAGCGCCGGCCTGGGGTACTGCCGTGTTGCCTCCGCCGCAGCGCCGGCGACGTCCGACGCCAGGCTGCTGGTCAATCCCGACATGGTCGTCGTCAACGGCACAGTTCCCGGATGGCAGATCGTGGGCGGAAGCAGGCCGATCGAAGCCACGCTGGCCGCGGACAGCAAGGACAGCGCGCTGGTTCTGGAAAACGTCTACTGGCCGGAGGGCCTGTCGCAGACCGTCAGCCTGGCCCCCGGCCATTATCTGCTGCGCGCCTTGGCGAAAACGAACGTGTTTCAAATCCATCTGGTCGCCGAGAGCACACGCATGCCGGTCGCCGTGGGTGACGAGTACCAGTGGGTGGAACTTCCCTTCTGCATTCCGCTTTCCGGCGAGAACTCCGTCAAAGCGGCTCAGGTCGGATTCCGGTATCTCGCCCGTCCGGCCACGGGAAATGCCTCGCGACTGCCAGCCCGGCTGGCGGTCAAACGCGTGGAACTGGTCCGTCTGGGCGATACCGTGCTCGGCGCGCAGTGGGCCGAGACGCTGCCCGTGGATCCCTTGCATCGGCTGAAGCTGATCAACCAGTCGCCCGACTGGAACCGTCCGGGCAAGGTCGTCTTTCAGGACGCCTTCCTCGGAACCGAACTCTGGCTGATGACCCAGGAGGGCAAGATCGATCACACGTACGTCGGTCACCCCAATTTCAGCCACGAGGGCAAGTACCTGCACATCGGGTTCCGCAGGGCACCGCGAGGACTTCTCAGGACGGACGGTTCGGCGCGGTACATGAACGATGCCTGGACGGGAATCGTCTGGACGTTCCCGTGGGAACAGAAGCGTCTGCCCGCCGGGTCCGATCCGGCGGATTGGATCGTCACGGCACGCAAGACAGACGGTATCCAACTGCTCAACGTGGTGACGGGGCAGACCCAGCGTATCGACTTGCCCGCCCGTTCCGGCTGGCAGATCGTCCATTTTCCCGGCATCGCCACGTACGGCGGGCGGGGGCCGAACATGCGCCAGATCACCCACGAAACGCTGGTGTGGCTGTCGGAAGACAAGCGGTCCATCGGACGCTCCAACGTGTCGGGAGAACCGTTCACGACATTCCCGGTGCGGAGTATTTCCTCGCGGTCCGACGAAGACCAGGTGTCCGCCGACATGTCGAGTGTGGGCGGGAAAGCCGGTGACAACTGGCGAGACGCGCTCGACCGCGACGGCAACCGGTATTTCCTGTTCGAGATCAACCGGGAGCATTTCCCGGACCACCCGACCAATCCGTATCAAGTCTGGGCCTTGAGCCTGACGGAGGGCGACCGGCGCGGATTGCTCCGCGTGATGTTCCATCCGCGGGCGAAGATGACGGAGTTTGTCACCAGCCAGACCGGCATGACGCCGCAGCCGTCGGCCAACTGGTGGAACTTTGCCGCTGGCTTCCCCTGGTCGGGCGACAATGCCATCCTGTTGCTCGAAGACGGCACGCTGGTCCACATGAGTTCGTTGGGGATGCACAGCAGCTTTGCCGGCGGCAGCACGGTCAGCGTCAACTGTGCCGACACCGGCGAAGTCCGTTACGTCGGAACCTATCCCAGGTTCGACCGGGTCAGCTGGCCGCACGAGTTCCGGCGGGACCAAGATTACGCGGTGGTGGCGAGCCACGCCGAGCCGGCCTCGCCGCTGGTGATGATCGATCTGGAGCACACCACGATGTGGACGCTGGCCTTGACGAACTTCCACGACTATGCGATGCGGTACAAGACCCGCTGGGACCAGAAAGCTTATCACAAGCCCATGTTCCGCCCGGCGCCGGGGTTCAGCCCGGACTTTACCAAGGTTGTTTTCTTTTCGGCCATGCTGACCGGCGACCACCCGGATCGGAAGTGGGGCGATGTCTACGTGGCGGTCGCCCGTTATCCTGAGCCGCCGCTGAATCTGCGCAAGGACGGTGCGGCGCTGGTTTGGGACAAACCGCGGCGCCACGCCGAAATCCAGGGGTTCCGGCTGTACCGTGCGGCGGAAAGCGGGCGGAACTACGAACGGGTCGGCGACGGGCTGCTGACCGGCACGCGGTGCGAGCTGCCGCCGGACGCGAAGGGATTCTACGTCCTGACGTCCGTCGAGCATTCCGGACTGGAGAGCCGGACGTTTTCGAACGAGGCAAGCGTTGGCGGCGACAGCGTGTTTCGGCACTTCTACCGCCCGGCGTCCGGCAAGATCGCCAAGCCGATGGTGCCGTTCTTCGAGCCTGCGGGAACCGGCGACGGCTATGCAGTCGCCATCACCGACCCGGACTTGATCTATCAGCAGTCCTTGGCGAAAGGGCGAAACGGATCGGTGACGATGCCGGTGACCATCCCGGCCGCGGGAGCGATTCGGATCCTGGCCCGGGTGCGGGGGATGTCGGCTCTGGAACGTGCCAGCTACACGACCGGCTGGCCGGTGACGGGCGAGCCAGCCCGCGGCACGTTTTCCATCCGGATCGGCGGGAAACAGGCGGGGGTCATTCCGGTCGAAGGTTTTCCATGGCGCTGGGTCTCACTCGATGTGGGCGCCGTGCCGCTGGCCGCAGGCGTCGTCGAACTGGAGGTAGCCACGCACGACGCCGGCATCGCCATCGACCATCTTCTGGTGACCAACGACCCAAGTTTTGTCCCGCGCGGCCGGGGCCAGGTGCCGGAGGAATTGGCCGGGGTTCCGCAGGGGCTGCGTGTCGTGCCGCTGGGTCCCGAAGACGAGCGGGCGCTCTCCGCGTCGTCCAAGGACCGGCGGCCGCGAGTCAAGTTGGTCTGGGAAGAAGTGTCCGCGCCGCAAGGCGTGGCGCATTACCATGTGTACCGTTCCGATACGGAAGCCTTCCCAGCGGAAGCCGAGACGCTCCTGGGGAGTCCTCACGAGTGCGTGTTCTACGATGTCGGTCTCGAACCTGGCCGCACCGTCTACTACCGCGTCCGCGCCGTGGACGCCTGGGGCAATCGCTCGCCTCCTTCCGCGGCTTTGGCCGTGACGAACTGAACCGCATGATTCGCGGGAGGGTGGGGAGGTCGTCCTGCAAACCGCCCATTCCTGCAACCTGTTTTCTGGAGGGCTTCCTCCCATTGCCGGCATTTTTCCGCTAGAATCCTGGCATGGCCAATCATCACGAGATCGCGAATTTCATCTGGTCGATTGCGGACCTGTTGCGGGGACCCTACCGGCCGCCGCAGTACGAGCGAGTCATGCTGCCCATGACCGTACTGCGCCGGTTCGACTGCGTGCTGGCGCCGACCAAGGACAAGGTGTTGCGCGAGCATGAACGGCGCAAGGGGGGCAAGCTGGGCGCGGAAGGGCTGGACAAGGCCCTGAACCGGGCCGCTGGCCAGCGGTTCCACAACCACTCGCCGCTCACTTTCGAGAAGCTCAAGGGCGACCCGGACCACATCGACAAGCACCTGATCAGCTACATCAACGGCTTCTCGGCCAATGTCCGCGACATTTTCGAGTACTTCGAATTCGCCAACGAAGTCGAGAAAATGCGCGACGCCAACATTCTGTACCTGGTCGTCTCGAAATTCTGCGACGTAAATCTGCATCCCGACGTGCTGAAGAACATCGAGATGGGACTGGCCTTCGAGAATCTGATCCGGCGATTCAACGAATTGGCCAACGAGACGGCGGGCGATCACTTCACGCCACGCGAGGTGATCCGCTTAATGGTGCACCTGCTATTCCTTCGCGATGATGACTTGCTCGCCACTCCGGGTACGGTGCGGAAACTGCTCGACCCGGCTTGTGGCACAGGTGGCATGTTGGCCGAGTCGCAGGACTATCTGCGCGAGCATCACCCCGAGGCCGGGCTGTACGTCTACGGTCAGGACTATAACAAACGCGCCTTTGCGATCGCGGCCTCCGACATGCTCATCAAGCAGGTGGACCACAACGGCACGGGGGAGAACATCCGGTTCGGCGATTCGCTGATCGACGACCAGTTTCGCGGCGAGCGGTTTGACTACCTGTTGGCCAATCCGCCGTTTGGCGTGGACTGGAAGCGGCAGCAGCAGGAAATCCAGCGGGAGCATGAGAAGCTGGGTTTTGGCGGCCGGTTTGGTGCGGGCTTGCCGCGTGTGAACGACGGGGCGCTGCTGTTCCTGCAGCACATGATCAGCAAGTTCGAGCCGGTGGCGCCGGAGCGGCACCAGCACGGTTCGCGGCTGGGCATCGTGTTCAACGGTTCGCCGCTGTTCACCGGCGGCGCGGGCAGCGGCGAGAGCAACATCCGCAAGTGGATTATCGAAAACGACTGGCTGGAGGGTATCATCGCGCTGCCCGAGCAGATGTTCTACAACACGGGGATCGGCACCTACATCTGGATCGTCACCAACCGCAAGGAGAAGCGTCGCCGGGGCAAGATTCAACTCGTCGACGGCCGCGACTTCTGGGTGCCGTTGCGCCGCAGCCTGGGCGACAAGCGGCGGAAGATCGGGGAAGCGAAGGAAGGCGAACCAGACCAGATCGGCGACCTTGTCCGGCTGTATGGCCGTTTCCAGGAAGGGGAGCACAGCAAGATCTTGGACAACGAGGATGTCGGCTACACTCGTGTCACGATCGAGCGTCCCTTGCGGCTGCGGTACCAGATGAATACGGAGCGGAAGAGCCGTTTCTTGGACGCCTGCCCGCACCTGCTGGACGACGTGCAGGCCATCGACAAGGCACTGGGACGCCAGCCGCAACTCGACTGGAACAATGTCTGGCGGCGGATCCAAGCCTTGTTGGATGAACGTGAGTCCAAGTGGCGAGCAGCGGAGCAAAAGTTGTTTCGCGATGTGCTGACGGAAAAGGACCCCACAGGGGAGCCGGTCCTTCGCGATCGGGACGCAGCCGGCAAACCAAAATCGAAGAAGGGGCGTGCAACCGTTGAACCGGAGTCCGTTTCGGAATACGAGTCAGATTCGGACTTGCGGGACTTCGAGAACGTGCCGCTCAAAGAGGACATCGACGAGTACTTCCGCCGCGAAGTCTTGCCGCACGTGCCCGACGCGTGGATGGACCGCAACAAAGACAAGGTCGGCTACGAGATCAACTTCAATCGTTACTTTTACCAGTACACGTCGCCGCGCCCGTTGGAGGAAATCGACGCCGATCTGAAAAAGGCGGAAGAGCAGATTCTGCGGCTGCTCAAGGAGGTGACGGCGTGACAGAAAACACCTGGTTCGGAGTTGCTCCGAGCGATTGGCAGGAATCTCGTCTGAAGTACCTGGCGGACTTCCAAGCGGGTGAGCACATTACCGCGGAGTCAATCCGACCCGAGGCGGAGTTCCCCGTTTATGGCGGCAATGGGCTGCGGGGATTTGCTGACCAATACACACACGATGGGAAGTACGTCCTGGTCGGTAGGCAGGGAGCGTTGTGCGGGAACGTGAATTACGCGGAGGGCAAGTTCTGGGCGTCCGAGCACGCCGTGGTTGTAAAGCCTCGCACCGGAGTGCACGTTCAGTGGATTGGGGAACTTCTGAGAGCCATGAACCTTGGTCAGTACTCAATGTCGGCAGCACAACCCGGTCTTTCCGTTGAGTACATAACAAACCTTCCTGTACTGGTACCGCCCTTCGAGACCCAGCGGCGGATTGCGGATTACCTCGACCGAGAGACTTCGGGGATCGATTCGCTGCTCGCGGAGAAGGAGCGGCTGCTGGAGTTACTGGCGGAGAAGCGGCGGGCGTTGATCACGCGTGCCGTCACCCGCGGCCTCGACCCCGCCGTCCCCCTCCGCGATTCCGGGCTGGCTTGGCTCGGCGCGATCCCAGAGCATTGGCAGGTCGAGCGAACGAAGTGGCTGTTCAGGGAACGCCGGGGACGTTCGGAATCGGGCGACGAGGAGTTGCTGACGGTATCGCACCTGACTGGCGTCACCCCGCGATCCGAAAAAGACGTCACCATGTTCGAAGCGGAAAGCACCGAAGGATACAAGATCTGCCGGCGTGGCGATCTTGCGATTAACACGCTCTGGGCATGGATGGGCGCGATGGGCGTCTCGCCGTGCGACGGAATCGTAAGTCCGTCCTACCATGTCTACGTCCTTTCTGATCAACTGGACGGAGGTTACGTGGACGCTCTGGTTCGAACGCCCCAGTTTGCTCAAGAAGTACTGCGTGTCTCGAAAGGCGTCTGGTCATCGCGTCTGCGGCTTTACCCCGAGAACTTCTTCGAATTGTACATCCACGTTCCCCCACTCGCCGAGCAGCAAGCCATCGTGGACTGGATTGGCCGCGAGACGGGGAAGTTAAACGCCTTGCAGGAGGCCGCGGAACGGACCGTTGGGTTGTTGCGGGACCGCCGGGCATCGCTGATTGCTGCGGCGGTGACAGGCAAGCTGGAGATAACGTGAGCTGCGATGATCGTTGACCGTCTTCAAGTCGCCCAACTACGGGTGTTTGACTCCGCGGAATTCGGCTTCACGCCCGGGATGAACCTGCTCGTTGGCGTGAACGGTGTCGGCAAGACCACCGTCCTGGACGCGTTGCGAATTCTCCTTTCGAAGACGCTTCCGGTAATCACGGCCTCCAGGAGCCGACCGGACTCGTTCCGGATGGAGGACATCCGCTGCCGACGCGAAGGATTGAAGGCTCAGGCGCTGACCGCTCAGATTGACCTGCGGTTGCCTGGGGCGAACTACAGCTACATCGTCCACAAGCAGCCTGCCCCTTACGTTCCTGACGGCGGAGGGATGCCTCGTCAGCAGGCGCTGGAAACTCCCGACCGAGACGAGTGGTTACCGGCCAAACCGTCGGATGCGGGACAACTGCGCTGCGCGGAACAGCAACCCATCGCCGTCTTCTTTTCCACTCGCCGTTCCTTGGTCAGCGATGCCGCCCCGTCGAAAGGCAGTGCGGCTGGCGGTCAGGCGGCTGCCTTTGCCGATGCCTTGACCAGTCGCGAACTGCGATTGGCGGAAACGGCACACTGGATGAAGGTCCAAGAGGAACTGGGCGAAGAAGATCCCGCCGCCGACCAGCGGCACAGGGCGTTGGTCCGTGCCGCGTCGCGGTTTCTGCCGGAGTGCAAGAACCTGCGGGCAGAGGCTGATCCCAAACCACGGCTGCTGCTGGAGAAGAAGCGGGTGACGCTCGGCGTGCGCCAGCTTTCGGACGGCGAACGGGGCCTGTTGGCGATCGTACTCGATCTGGCGCGCCGACTGTCGCAAGCCAACCCTGGCCTGTCCGATCCCGTGCGAAACGGCAAGGGAGTGGTGCTGATCGACGAACTCGATTTGCACCTGCACCCGAAATGGCAGCGAACCATCGTCGAGCAGTTGGTGCGGACTTTCCCGAATTGCCAGTTCATCGCCACCACGCATTCCCCTCAGATCGTGGCGGCGGTGGAACCGGAGCAGGTCTTGCTGCTGACCGACAAGGGCGTGGTTCGGCCTGATCGAACGCTGGGCATGGACTCGAATTGGATTTTGCGCCACATCATGGAAGCTGACGAACGGCCCCGACATTCGGCCAAGGCGATCAGCCGGGTCGAGGCACTGGTCCGGAAGGGCGAGTTCGAGAAAGCACGTGCAGAAATCGAATCTCAACGGGAATCCGGCGTGGACCTGCCGGAGTGGTCGGTGCTGGAGGCCCGCATGGCGAGGATGGAGGTGCTGGCAGAATGAAGCGCATCCAGAAACGTGGCTGCCCGCATGAATACACGGCTTGGTGCTCCAGGGTGAAAGCCACCGACAAGGAAGACTACCGCGAAATGCCGAAGGACACCCGCAGAGCCTTGCTGGCCGTCTTGGTGGCTGAGCAGGGGTGCCTGTGCGCTTACACGATGAAGCGGATTTCGGTCGGCTCGTCGCACGTGGAGCACATCAAGCCCGAAAGCCTTTGCCGGGCAGATGAAGTCGGCTCGGACCTGGACTACGGGAACATGGTCGCCTGCTTTCCGCGCGAAGGGATGGAGAGGCGATATCGCTATGGGGCTCAGACGAAAGACAATTGGTGGGAACACGACGGGGCGGATTTCGTGTCGCCTCTCCACCGAAATTGTGAAACACGATTCCGGTTCGATCTGGAAGGCAACGTCGCGGGCGTTGGCGTGGCCGCGTCCACCACCGTCCGGGTTCTACGACTCGACCACCCGAGCCTAACGGAAGAACGTCGACGAGTGATCGAGGAATTCGTCTACGGAGAAAGCGGGGACGACCCGCTGTCCGAAGCCAAAGCGACGAGGGCGATCCAAGATATTTGTGAGCTTGACGGGGCGGGCCGTTTCCACGAGTTCTGCGTGGCAATTCGGGACGCGTTGGGGGACCACGTCAAGTCGCTGAAGAAGCTGGCCCAGAAGCGGAAGTTCGCTCGAAGGAAGTGAGATATGCTCGCACGACCGCCAATCCACGGCGAGGCGGCTCTTGAGTCCGTTCTTGAAGCAGAATTCCTGGCCAACGGTTACGTGGCGGTCGACAAAGCTGGGTTCGATGCGGATCGCGCCATATTTCCCGCCGTTGTGCTGGACTTCATCCACGAGACGCAGCCCAAGGAATGGGGAAAACTGGAAGCCCTGCACGGAGCCCGCACGGGCGAGCAGGTTCTGACGGACCTGTGCAAGTGGATGGACAAGCACGGCTGCCTCGCCACGCTACGGCATGGGTTCAAGTGCTACGGACGCACGCTGCGTGTGGCGTTCTTCAAGGCGGCCCACGGTCTGAATCCGGAATTGGAAGCCCGATACGCAGCCAACCGCGTCGGCATCACGCGGCAGCTTCACTTCAGCCCGCGCAGCGAGAAGTCGCTGGACGTCGTGCTCAGCCTGAACGGAATTCCGGTCGCAACGCTGGAACTGAAAAATCCACTGACGGGCCAGACGGTAGACGACGCGAAGAAGCAGTACTGCCTGGAACGCGACCCGCGCGAGGTGTTGTTCGAGTTCAAGCGTCGGACGCTGGTCCATTTCGTGGTCGACACCGAATCGGTGTTCATGACCACGCGCTTGGCCGGCGCGGCGACGCAGTTCCTGCCGTTCAATGTGGGCTGCGGCGGCGGGGCCGGCAATCCGCCGGACCCACAGGGCCGCACCTACCGCACGGCATACTTGTGGGAAGAAGTCCTGCAACGCGATAGCCTGCTGGAGCTGCTGGCCCGCTACTTGCACCTGCAGATCGAAGAACGCCGCACGGACAACGGACGCAAGGTGAAGAAGGAAACGATGATGTTCCCGCGTTATCACCAACTGCAGGCGGTGCGCCGACTCGTCGCCGCGGCCCGCGCGGAAGGGCCGGGACACAACTACCTCATCGAGCACTCGGCCGGCAGCGGCAAGAGCAACACGATCGGCTGGTCGGCTCATCAGCTCGCCTCGTTGCACGACGTTCACGATCAGCGGGTGTTCGACAGCGTGATCGTCGTCACGGATCGCGTCGTGCTCGACCAGCAACTGCAGGACACGATTTACCAGTTCGAGCACAAGCAGGGCGTCGTTCAAAAGATCGACGAGAGTTCCCGGCAGCTTGCCGAAGCGCTCGAAAGCGGTGTGCCGGTGATCGTGACGACGCTGCAGAAGTTCCCCTTCGTGTCCCGGCAGTTGCTAAAGATGGCCGAGGAGCGCGGGCAACAGGGCACCGGCGTTCTGCCGGCGCGCCGGTGCGCGGTGATCATCGACGAGGCCCACAGTTCCCAGTCGGGCGAAACGGCCACGGACTTGAAAAAAGTGCTGGGCGGAGAGGCACTGCTCGAAGCGGCCAAACGGCAGGCCCAAGAGGAGGGCCTGGAGAAAATGGAGGAATTGTTCCGCAGTATGGCCAAGCGGGGACGCCAGGCTAACCTCAGCTTCTTCGCCTTCACCGCCACTCCGAAGCACAAGACATTCGCGGTGTTCGGCCGGGAGGGCGTTCCCTTCCACCGCTACACGATGCGGCAGGCGATGGAGGAACGCTTCATCATGGACGTGCTGCGGCACTACACGACCTACGCTTCGTACTACAAGCTGCTGAAGGCCACGGCTGATGATCCCAACGTCGAGCGGAAGAAAGCCGCGAAAGCCCTCGCCCGGTTCATGCGTCTGCATCCGCATAATATCGCCCAAAAGACCCAGGTCATGGTCGAGCACTTCAACGCTGTAACGCGGCACAAGATCGGCGGCCGGGCCAAGGGCATGGTCGTCACCGGGTCGCGTCTGGAAGCGGTAAAATACAAACAGAGTTTCGACAAGTACATCGCCGCGAAGGGCTATCCGATCAAGACTTTGGTCGCTTTCAGCGGTACGGTCCTGGACGACAAGATTCCCGATGTCACGTACACCGAAGAGGGCATGAACGCCGGGATTCGCGAGAAGGAACTCCCGGAGAAGTTTGCGACCACGGAGTACCAGGTGCTACTGGTGGCGGAGAAGTACCAGACCGGCTTCGATCAGCCGCTGCTGCACACGATGTACGTCGACAAGCGGCTCGCCGGCATCCAGGCGGTCCAAACGTTGTCCCGGCTGAACCGTATCCACCCGCTCAAAGAAGACACTTTCGTCTTGGACTTTGTGAACGACCGCAAAGAAATCCAAGAGGCCTTCAAGCAGTACTACGAAGGCGCCGAGATGGGCGAGGAAGTCGAACCATCGCGGATGTACGAGCTGAAGGCGGAACTGGATGCGTCGGGCGTTTACCTGAATGAAGAGATGCAGCGGTTCTGCGAGGTGTACTTCACGCCCAAGGAACGGCAGAGCGTCTCGGACCACAAGGCGATGAATGCCGCACTCGATCCGGCGGTGGACCGCTTCGCCGCCTTGATGAAAGCGAACGAAGACGAGGCGGAACTCTGGCGCCGCAAGCTGACGGCCTTTCGCAACCTCTACAGCTTCCTAAGTCAGATCATCCCTTACCAGGATTCTGACCTGGAACGGCTCTACACGTTCCTGCGGCACGTGTCGCCAAAGCTCCCCAAGCGCCGTAGCGGACCGGTTTATCACTTCGACGACGAGGTGCGTCTGGAGTACTATCGCCTGCAGAAGATCAGCGAAGGCTCGATCAACCTGCAGGAGGGCTACGCCCGGCCGTTGGACGGGCCGGACGAGGTGGGCACCGGTATCGTGCGCGAGGAGCCCATTACGCTTTCCCGTCTGATTGACCTGCTCAACGCGCGGTTCGGAACGGACTTCAATCAAGCGGACCAATTGTTCTTCGATCAGCTTGCGGAAGTGGCCGTCTGTGACCCTCGGCTGCAACAGGCCGCCCAGGTCAATCCGGAAGACAAGTTTGCGCTGGTGTTCAGCAGCCTGCTGGAATCCCTGATGCTGGAGCGCATGGACCAGAACGAAGCGATCGTGGCCCGTTTCCTGGACGATCCGGAATTCCAGCGGCAAGTCGCAGCACGGCTGGCCAGCGAGGCTTACCGGCGGCTTGGAGGGAAGAAACCGGTATCGGCAAAGTACCCGCGACCATCGGCGGGCAAGTGACGGCCGCCGCTAGCCTCGTGACAAAAAGCAACAGTCCGTTGCAGCCGGGTTCCCGGCCGTAGAACGTGTTGCCCCTGTAGCCGGACGGGTGCAGGAACAGGCTGATGCCCCCCGGCCTCCACTTGAAAACCGAGTTGCGGGGGATGTCCGCAGCACTAGCAAAATCGATCCGAGGTTCATGTTCTTCATCGTGTCGCACCTCCCCGCTATCGCAGCATTTGAAACAGGTTGTTGAATTGATCCGTCCACAACGGCAGGGGGCGATCAACCAGCAGGGTCTCGGCGGCTTCGCGGATCGGCGGCCGCTGGAAAAATTCGGCATGGCGAGTCAGCAGCACCCACTGGGAAGGCGTCACGGCGTAGCCCTTTTCCTCTGCCCAGCGGATGCTGTAGTCGCCCTGCGGCCAGTTGATCACCACATCCGTGAAATCGTAGTGCTCCGCGATCTTGTGTACCACAGGAGCCAGATCGACGTATTGGCTGCTGGTGTGTACCGCAATCACACCGCGGGGGCTCAGATGCCGCAGGTAGACGTCGAACGCTTCCGCCGTCAACAGGTGGACTGGAACCGTGTCGCCGCTGAAAGCGTCCAGGACGAGCACGTCGAAGCGCTGGGGCGTTTCGCGTTCAAGCGAGAGCCGGGCATCGCCGGAGATGATGTCCACCCTGGCCGCACATTGGGGGACGAACGTGAAGAACCGTCGTGCCAGGTCACTTACATCGTCGTCGATCTCGTAAAAGCGGAAGTAGTTCCCCGCTCTGCCATAGGCCGCCAACGTGCCCGCGCCCAGACCGACGACACCGACGCGCAGCGGCGCTGCATCGCCCAGGGCCAGGAGCGTTCGCCCGACGCCGCTCTCCTCCGAGTAGTAAGTCGTCGGCCGGCCGCGTTTGCCGGCAGCCCGAAGTTCAAAACCGTGAAGGGTGCGGCCGTGAAACAACGCCAGGCCGGCCCACTCCGGCTTTTCCGGGTAACGTTCTTTGATGGACAATACCCCGTAGAAGTTGCGCACGTGCAGCAAGCCGCGCTCCCGGTCCCACGCTTCCCATTGCCCCCAGGCGGCGACCGCGCAGACGCCTGCGGCCAAGGCCAGGGCCGCGCCCCGCAGCAGCCAGGAAGCGCCGGGCAGCCAACGCACGCGTGCCTCTTTCACCAACAGGTACATCGCCGCGCCGAAGCCGATCAGCAGCCCCAGATTCAGCTCCAGGTACGACGAGAACACCAAGGGACTAATCACCGCCACCAGCAACCCGCCCAACGCGCCTCCCGCGGAGACGGCCAGATAAAATGCCGTCAGCCGGCGCGGGTGAGGCTTGCAGCGCACGAGTTCGCCGTGGCAGAGCATGCACAGCAGGAACAGAATCACCAGGTAGATCCCGGCTTCCAGCGGGATGCTGTGCGTCAAGTGCCACCACAGCACCCGATGACCCGCCGACTCGAAGAGCTTGTCCAGGTATCGAAACAGGACCAGGTAGCTGGCCGCGAGCACCGCCAGGATGGCTGCCGCCGCAAACCAGCGCCGCACGTACCAGCGTTCCTTGTCGAAGCAAATGATGAACGTCACCAAGTACAACGTTAGCGGGAGGATCCAGAGCAGCGGCACGACGGCCACGTTCTGGCAGACGTGGTTGGTGATCGACATCAGCAGCGAGGAGGCCAACGCCGGCAGGGCGATCCAGCCGGCGACGGTGGACCAAGACAGGGCCGTCGGGGCGTCGCGATCGGCTGGGGAGGACTTCGACGCAAGCTCCGCCGGCAGCCGCAATCGTCCCAGCCGCAGGGCGATAACGCCGCACAGCAAGACGTAGGCACCGAAGGCCAGGGACCATACGACGCCTTGCCGGTGCGTGGTCAGCGAGGGCTCGACCAGGAAAGGATAACTGATCAGGCCTACCAGGGAGCCAAGAT
The DNA here is from genome assembly GCA_964486845.1 of uncultured Pirellulaceae bacterium. Classification (GTDB taxonomy): domain Bacteria; phylum Planctomycetota; class Planctomycetia; order Pirellulales; family Pirellulaceae; genus Anammoximicrobium. Next base: position 6,203 of record CAZAQY010000139.1, on the reverse strand, counting down.
TCGACAAGGCGTACAAGCGGTACGGCGAGCGCTCGCGGTAGATCCACGCAAACCAGGCTTGCAGCAGCGGCGAAGTGGCCGCCAGCAGGAAGTACGGCAGGCCGACGTGCCGCGCCAACAGCAGCAGGATCCGCCAGACGGCGTTTCGACCGTCCGGCGGTTTCCAGGATTCGACCGGGGTGATCGGCAGCAGCAGCAGCGCCAGAGCGGCCAACGTCAGGTGTACGAGAGTCTGCCGCGACACCCCCCGCAGGTGAACCAGACCGTGAGCGTAGGCATACCCTGCAAGCAGGACCGTCTGAAAGAACAGCAAACAGGTCGTCCACACGGCGGGACTGCCCCCGAACCACGGCAGGATCATCTTGCTGAACAAGGGCTGGACCTGGAACAGCAAGAATGCGCCCAGCAGTATTGCCGCGGCGAACCAGCCCGCCAGACCGGCGGCAGATCTATCCTTCATCGAGTTCTCTCGCGTCGGAAACCATGAACAGCGCTTCTCTCGCCACAGCATACGCGGTAAACTGTTATCGGCAAAGGGGAAACAACGACGATGACGGACTTCCGCTATTTCCAGACGCAAGAACGCGACGGCGTGCAGATCATTTATCTCGGGGAAGTGGGGGCTGACCGCGAGGCCGTGGCAGAGGTGGGCCGCGATCTGATCCAGTTTGCCGCCGCCAAACCGCAACGGCTGCTCGTCAGTTTCCAAGCCGTCCAGCAGCTGTCTTCGGCGGTCGTGGGCAAGTTGCTGTTGTTGGTCAAGACGGTCAAAGCCCAGGGCGGACGCGTCGAATGCTGCGGGGCGTCCGAGGGGTTCCAGCAGGTGCTGGGGATGTTGGGCCGGTCGCTGCCTTTCGATCACGCCGACAAGCCCGAAGCCGAAGTGATCCAGATCCTGAAACAGTCGTAAGGATCGGCGAATCAATGACTGTCCAGTTCTTGTTGGCGATCATCACGCGGAGCGTGATGGCCACTTTGAAATCGCGACAGTTATTGATTCGCCGATCCTAACGCGGCCAAGCCGCCGCCTGGCTCAGCTCTGCAGCGTCCATTTGTCGTGCAGCACGGCCTCTTTGAGCACGATCGGAATGCCGTCGCGGATCATGCACGTGTCGTTGTCGCCCTCGCTATTCTCGACTCTGTTTTCGTTCACGATTCGCACTTCGCGTCCGATGTGGCAATTCTTGTCGATGATGGCGCCCTCGATCACGCAGCCGGCGCCGACCCCGAGGGGAGGCTGGCCCGCCAGTCGATCTTGTTCCAGTTCAAACGCTCCTTCATAGTAGTCGTCGCCCATCAGGATCGAGTCTCGGATTGTCGCCCCCGCCCCGATCACGCTGCGCAGCCCAATGATGCTGTTTTCGATCACGGCGCCCTCGCCGATCTGACAGCCGTCGGCAACGAAACTGGACCGAATCGTCGCGCCGTCGATCTTCGACGGTGGGAGGTAGCGGCCGCGCGAATAGACCGGCGCTTCCGCAGAACTCAGCCGGTAGGCCGGATCGGGCCGCATCAGGCTCAAGTTCGCGTCGTAAAACGCCTTGATCGTTCCGATGTCTTCCCAATAGTCGTCGAACAGGTGGACCTGGACGTGCCGCGCGCTGATGGACTGCGGAAAGACCTCCTTGCCGAAATCCTGGTACTGGGTCTTGGTCATCAACTCGACCAGCAGGTCGCGGTTGAACAGGTAGATGCCCATGTTGCCCAGGCAGTCGCGGCCATCCGCCGGAATGCCGCGTTTCTCGAGCCAACTGGGATCGAGACGCACCGGCTTGAGCTGCTCTTCCGTCTTGGGTTTCTCGACGAAGCCAATCACACGCCCCGACTCGTCCGTCCGCATCACGCCCAGTCCGCCGGCCGCGCTGCCGGAGACCAGCAGAGCGGCGATCGTGACGTCCGCCTTGGTTTGCTCGTGCGTCTCGATCAACTTCCGGTAGTCCATCCGGTACAACTGGTCGCCGGAGAGGATCAGGACGTACTTCACGCCCGGTTGCTGCAGGTAACGCACATTCTTTCTCACGGCGTCGGCGGTGCCCTGGTACCAGTCCGTTCCCTCCTCCATCGTCTGCTGAGCGGCCAGCAGTTCCACAAACCCGCCACTGAAATTGTCGAACCGGTACGTCTGGCGAATGTGGCGATGCAGGCTGACCGACATGAATTGGGTCAGGACGTAAATGCGGTTCAAACCGCTGTTCAAGCAGTTGGACAGCGGAATATCGATCAACCGGTACTTGCCGGCCAGCGGCACGGCCGGCTTGGCCCGGTACTTGGTCAACGGATACAGACGCGTCCCCCGACCGCCACCCAGTACGAACGTAACGACGTTTTTCATGACGACCTCCCGAATAGTTACCCAGATGAGGTTTCAACGACGGCCCTAAGATACCACTTCGCCCACGACGGTGGGAGGGGTGCGCGCCCAGGCCGAGCGCCGGCGCCGGCGCTAAGAAAAACCCACCACGGGCGAGGCTCGCGCACGAAAAAAAGCCCGGCTTTTCGGAAAAAGCCGGGCTTTTGGGGTGGAGGCGTCCCTTAGTCTTCGTCGTAATGCACAATCAGATCGCCATTGCAGCAAAAGACGACTTCCACTTCAAATCCGCAGCACCAGCGGTACAGCACGCGGGTGCGGCCAACCAGACCCTTTCGAGCTTCCACCTGCGGAGCATCGGTGCAGCAGGCAGGGATGCACACGGGCACCTCGACGGCGCATTGGCCGCAACTGTCGACGGGGACCACCAGCACCGTTTGCACCGGCGGCGCACAGTCGAAAACGCCCTTCCGCAGCCGGCAGTGATTCCGATACTCGATGCGTCGCTGTTGGGGGCATCCGCATCCCGGCGCCGGGCAGCAAGTGATGTCTCCCTTCTGGACAGCGGGCATGGGCATCAGCGGAGGGGCATCAAGCGGGCCCTTTTGAATCACCCCCAGCGGAACCTTCTGGACGGCATCGACGGGCGGTCTCTGGATCAGGTCCAGAGGCCTTTTCTGCCAGGGATCCGCTGGGTAGACCTCTGGTTGTGCCGGGACCACCTCCCAAACCGCTGGCGCGTGCCGATGACGCGGTTCGGCCTGGGCTGGAAGGACAGACACGCCCATCGCAGCGACGACGGCGATCGCCGAAATACTGACAGCAAGCCTGGACATCGGTTCTCTCCTCGGTGACGAAGCCAAAGCGGAGGTAATGAGGCGCCGAAGTCCGTTGGCGCAGTCCACCACGTGTTCCGATCCTTCTCAGCTATTATTTCTTCAGGAATCGGCAACGTCAACGCAATTCATCGGCATGCCTCGTCACGCGGAGAGGCAGGTTCACAATCATAATTCTTGGTCAGCGTGATTTTCGTCGTCTTCTGGCTGGCCGTGGGCGGTGCGTGCGGGTTGATGAACACCATGTTTGCCGCGATCAGCCGGCGCAAGCGGGACATCGGCGTGCTGCGGCTGCTCGGGTTTGCACGCTGGCAGATTCTGGCTTCGTTGCTCATCGAGTCGCTGGTCATGGGCTTGGTGGGCGGCGTGCTGGGCTGCGGATTGGGTGCGATGTGCAATGGAGTCAAGGCCAGCAGCATTGTTTCCAGCGGCCAAGGCGGCCCCGGCAAGTTCGTGGTGCTGATCATGACGGTCAGCGGCGACACCGTGCTGCCAGGTATCTTGCTGTCGGCCGCCATGGGGCTGCTCGGCGGCCTCCTGCCAGCGATCGTGGCCGTCTGCCGGCGGCCGTTGGAGGCACTGCGGTAAGAGGCGCGTGCGCGGGCGGGGATTCGCCGGAAAGAGAAGCCGGCTTTTCAAGAAAGCCGGGTTCCTGGCACACGATGACTTCCGGCGCGGCCCGCCAACAGAGCCAACGTGGAGAAGACTGGCGATCTGCGCGACGAAAACTGCTCTGGGCGAGATGTGGCCGGATACGGTAAATTGTTCGCACGTCGATCGCGAAGCCAAGCATCCTCGGTCGCCGCTCATATCCACCTTCAGAGAGGGCATGGGAGTCATGGTTCAACTCAAATCCAGCGAGTTTCGAAAGCGGATCGAAAGCTATTTGGACGAAGCGGAATGGGATGTCGTCTGTCAGAAGCGAAACGGAGGATATACGTTGCTTTGGGCCGACGACGAGACGCCGTTGGCAAGATTCAAGCCGACGGGGGACGAGGACGAGGTTGAAGTGCTATGGTGGAACGGCGAACGCTGGCGAGCGGTCGGTGAATTTGGCTGCGTCATGCTGCTGCACGATGCACTGGATTTCGTCTTCGACGACCCGGTGGGGGTTTTCCTCGGCGAACATTCGATCGAGGACGAGGAAGACCATAGGTCCGGTCCACTGTCTCTGTCAATGCGTCCGGCGTTGGGATTTGTTTTCAGCATGGTCCTGTTCGCGGGCACTTTGGGTGGTGCTCTTGGGGGGCTGTTTTCTGGAGCCGGCTACGGGTCGGCCGGGGGCGTCGTTTTCGGTTGCCTGACATTGGTCCTGATGTGTTGGCGCAGTTCCAACTTGCGGCTGGCATTGATCGCATCCCTATTCTTAACCTTGCCGGTCGTCCTGGCCGGAGCCGTCGGCGGTGCTCTCGGCGCGACGTTGAACGATGCAGTGGTGACCCAGTGGTGGGGCCGATTCGCCGGGCTGTTGGTCGGCCTCCTCGGCGCTACGCTGCTGTTTTGGGGGCGACGCACGACTATCGTCCTATCGTTTTCTGCCGGGATTGCCCTCGGCGTGTGGCTGGTCGGTGTGCTGAACATCACTCACATCCCCTGGGCGTGTATTCTGACCTCGGTGGTGGCCTTCGGTTTAGTCGAGTTCGGTCGATGGATCGCCGGCCTCCGCATTATCGTCGTTGGTCGCGAAGCGGCCTCGGAGTGGGCCGAGAAGCAACGAATCGAACGCATCTCCCGCGTTTCCGGCCCCGAAAAGAGCTAGGCAACACTCGATGCGCTGCGACATGATCTCCGCCATCAGCGGGTGCAGGCCCAGCGGAGTGGTGACCAGCAAGGGCACGCCGGGATGCTTCTTCCCACTGCCATCGAGCCGGAGGAAGATCAGGTGAAAGATTAGGGGGGGCCTTCATCCCAACGATTCGAGATTCATTGGTGATACGAATCCTTATAGGCTCAAGTCATGTTCTGCTCGGCCACCGACACGCCCGGCGGTTCGCCAACCGCCCGCTGGAACATCCGGGCCTGAGCCAGGAACGTCTCTAACCGTGTGTCGAGCGTCGGATCCTGCTGACCATCGTAGCTGACCGTCAGCGCAGGCATCCCTTGCAGCGCGGGGGCAATTTTCTTCAGCAGGCTCTGCACGACGTTCGACGGCATGCAGGAGAAGGGCATCACGTTAACGACGCCTTGGCAGCCCTGGTGGGAAAACTCGATCGTCTTGGCGATGGTCAACACGGTCTCGCCTGCATCGAACGACGTGGGCAGAAAGGGAGTTGCCAGGTCGAGCAAGGCAGTTGTCTCCGGCTCCCGGATCGGCCCCAACAGGCTCCAGAAGGGCCGGGCCAGCCGAGCGTGGATCCGCCGCTGTACGCGATCCTGGAGGTAGTTTGCCAGCCATTGGCGAGGGCTGCGACGGGTCCAGGCTTCTCCCATCCGGAACCAGTTCATGTAAAAGTGGTATTCGGGGAAACTGGCCACCGTGACTTCGGCGCCCAGACGTTCCAGGTGCCAGACCAGGTCGTTGTTTGCAAAGCGGTGATGGCGCACATAGTTCTCCCCCACCACCCCGACGAGCGGCCGCGGCTGGCTGCGGTCCGCCGGGATTGCGGCGAACTCATTTGCGGCCCAAGCCATGAGGTCCACGAGCTGCCCAAACCTGGGACGCGATTCCAGCACCGCGCACAGCCGGTCCCCGCAGGTTTCGTACACGGCATCGGTTTGCCCCTCCTGGGCCTCGTAAGGCCGGATGGCCAGACAGCCCCGCAACAAGACATCGAAAGCGCACATCCCACACCAGGCCAGCCGCGTGGCCCCGCGAGGCAGTGAACGACACTGGTCGTAAAACTCCTTGTTATGCGACAGGGAGACGATCGGCACATCGCGCAAGCCGACATCCTCGAGCACCAGTTTCTGCAGGCACGAGTACTGGCCGAACCGGCACGGCCCCGCGCCGCCGGGCATAAAAAAGGCGCTGCTCCGCGGATCGAAGTCCGGCCGCTGCGTGACTCGGAGCATGTCGCCCGTGGTGATAATGCAGGGCAGACACTCCTTGCCGCTGCAAT
>CAZAQY010000138.1:0-22041 GCA_964486845.1 uncultured Pirellulaceae bacterium | reverse complement strand
CTTCAACAGTCGCTCGGGCGAATAGCGGCCTTGGCGGGCTTTCTGGAGGGTTTCCACCAGCCCCGATCCGCGCGATAGTGCTCCTTACTCCGCGCGTTGGCCAGTTCGCGGCGATGGCACTCGCGGCAACCGAATTCACAGCGAAGATCTTCCCGATCCGCATTCCGCGGATGCGTCAGGAACCGAATCCCGCACCGGCGGCAGCGGACCGCACAGCCTGCCAGATCCGGATGAGCGCGCAAGATGGCATCCAGCGTCCGCTGAAAAACGCCAAGTTCTCGGTTAGAATGCTGATGTTGTTGTGCATGTCCCCGTCTTACTCACTCGACGCCGTCGCATCGAGGGGCAGGGCGGGGATTTTTTCATGGTTTTACCCAGGCCACTGTTCCTCCGCTCACCCAACTACTTCTCTTCCAAGTAGTGGCCCCATTTAGCAGAGCACATCCGAGTCAGAAAAGCTGAGCGGCATAGCTCGATGGTGTCCAAGCTGACGAAGTTGCTGAAATCCAGGGACTTCAGCCGGTTGTAGGACGAGCATCATTGCTCCAGCGTGGGCGCCACCATCGTCAGGCCCGTGACGGCGGACACCTGTTGGTCCGGAACCTTCTCGATCTCGCCGCTCCCGCCGTCACCGGCGTCGTATCCGAGGTTGATCCGCCGGACGGCGCTCCACGGTTTGACGCGCAACGCATGTTGGCGTGTGGCGGCCGCACCGAAGTCCTTGTGCGGCGTGGTGGAGGTACTGGTGGCGCCGACCGACGTAGGCATCCGCGATCGCCACTACCGGCTCACCGTGATTCTGGCGACGCCCATCGCGGACACCGGCACCGCTTTCCCTTGGGCACCGGTCGTCGAGATATGCACCATCCCACCGGACGCATCCACGTAGGCCGTCTTGCCCGGCGGCAGGTCGAGCACCAGGCCCACGACCGGTCCGCCGCCGGGCCACGGGAAACTCAGAGCCGACAGGGGGCCCGGTCGGTTGGCAAACACCACGAAGCGATTGCCGGCCCGCACGCCCGAAAAGCCCTGGCCCTCGATCAATTCGACGCGCGGCCGCGGCACGCCGGGGTCTTTCAGAGTGATGACGTTCAGGAAGTTCTCGAGTTCTCCGCCCGGCGCCTCGATCTCCAGTGTGTATTGCCCCAGGTCCGGACGCTTCGCGTACTGATCGGCCTTGCCGTCGGTGCGCGGCGAGAACGAATAGAGCTTGCCCGCTGCGTTGACGGCGTCGAAGTAGTGCGGGACCGACACGGTCAGCGCGCTCAAGTCCATGTCGTCCGTGGTGATGCGGCGGATCCGTTTCCAGTGGTTCGCGGTGTTGGCCAAGGGGCGGTAGATCACGTATTGCCAGGCCTGGCCCGCGCTGAAGCGGCCGAACAAGGTCTGCGCGTCATTGCCGGTGATCAGGAAGTGTCCCTCCGCTGCGCCCTTGGTCTGGAGCATGTAGTTCTTCCACTGGTTGGGACGCCAAGTTTGGGACGTGTCCGTCAGCGAGTCGGCGGACACGGCCACGGAGGGCGCCGCGGTCACGTACGGCTGGGTCGCGCCATCGAAGGCCACGGTCTCGGAAATCTCGTCCCCTTCCTGGGCGTCGCCCTCGATCGTGATCGACCCTCGCACGTCGGCCCCCACCGCGAACAACTCCAGCCAGCGCGGGATCTCCGCCTCCTGCACAGCGCCCGGACCGATCGGCTTGTCCGGCGCCAGCGGCAAGTCGCCGGCCAACACCGTGTCGCCGCCGCGCACCACGACCCGGTTCTCCTTGGGCAGCAGCGCGTCGAGATACGTCACGTTGGCGGGATTCGCAATCACGATGGACCTCGCGTTCGGGAACACCTGCCAGCCCTGACCGGACTCGGCAGCGGTGCCGGGCGGCACGGGCCGGTCCACCGTGTGCGTCACCCACACCTTGCGGAAGCGCGGGTCCGGCGAGCGGACTCGGTCGAAGATCACGAACACGTCGGGACGCAGGTAGACGAACTCGCGCTCGAAGCATTCGACCTTCCGGGTGTAGGAAGCCGCTCCGTCGCCCACGGCGTACGTGTACTCGTCCGGCACGTGCTCGAACTTGATGATGTTGGCCGATTCATACAGCCCCAGCGGATGGTTCGGGTTGTCGCTGCGGTACGGGCCGGAGCCTCCCAGCGTGAACTCGTCTTCCTTGGTGGCGAGCGGCGTTTCAAACATCTGGCCGCCGAAGTTGTCGGAGGCCACCAGCTTGGTCCCCGAGTGCAACGCGGCCCGGTTGCTGGAAGCGTCCAGGTCCAGACATTCGTCAGGGTCGAACACCTTCAGCGTGTTCTTCGAAATGGAGCGGACGTGGTACCAGTGGTGCCGGTCGTTGTCCGGGTGGAAGCGGATGCGGGCACCGCCGTGGGGCATCACGTCGACCTTGCGGTGCAGCAGGAATGAATTGGCGTCTTCGTAGCGGCGGCTGATCCCTTCGCCCGCGATGAACACGGCAAACGCGGCGTCGTTGGTCCAGTTCTCACGCATGGCGACCAGCCCCGGTCCGCTGAAATACGCGGCCGTCGGGTTCGTTGAGGGGGGCTCGGCCCGCAGGCGGTCGTCGTGAAACAGCAGCCACCAGCACAGCCCGTGGTACGGCGCGCCGCACAGGATCGGCTGTAGGCCCTGCTCGACGTACCACTGCATGCGCCGGTCCTGGTACAACCAAGCCGTGAGCGCAGCCTTGTCTTCGCCGGGCTGGCTGATCCAATCGGTCTGCGTGTTCCAGATCTTTGCCTGGACGTGCGATTCCGTTCCGGCTCGGCGACACCATTGATCGGCCTCGTAGCGCGCGAATAGGTGCGGGCAGCTCAGGTTCTGCCAGAAGCTGGCGCGGTATTGGTCGTGCAGCGCGCCGCGTACGCGGTCTTCGCCGGTGAGGAACAGCCACTGGGCGAGCACGTTGATGCTGTACGATTCCTCGGAGGCGTCGTAGCCGAAGTTGTCGTACATGCCGCCCGGCTGGCCCGGCAGAGCATCGTTGTACGTCGGATCGCCGGCGATGCGGTTTTCGATCCGCCGGAAATGCCCTTGGTCGGAAAGCTCGTGGTGGACGAGCCGGAGGTAATTGGCCGCGTTGAATTTGTATACGACCGGGTTTTTGCGGAGTTCGATTTCGGTGTAGGCGAAGACGCCGGCGTAAGCCAACGCGCTGGCCACGCCCACCGCGCTGTGGTAGCCCCACTGGGCTTCCCCGGCCTGCGATTGGGCCAGCGAGTTGTAGTACCAGCAGTCGCGTTGGTCCGCCACACGTTTCATGACGGCAAGCTTCTGCGTCTCAGAAAGCTCGTCGAACAGCAGATCGATGCCGAAAAGTTCCTCGCGCTGGGGCGTCCCGGTCGCCGGCATCCGGGCCGTGAATTTGTCGCGGTATGTTCGGTCACCCGTGGCTTTGTACAGCAAGGCGAGGCTGGTCAGGTCGACGTCCTTACCTGCGTCCGCAGCCGCCTTGAGTTTCTCGAACCAGCCCTGGTACGGTTGCCGGGCCGCGGGCCCGGCCATCCGCTTGAGCGCCGCTTGCAGACGTTCCGGTGTCACCAGTACCCGCGGATGAGCCGCCCGCACCCGGAATCCGCGCGACGTCCCCAGCCACCCGTCGCCGTCCTCGTCGACCGCGTTGTCCGGAATCTCCACGGACGGGGCGGCGCCGAGGGGGCGGCCTTGCGCCGCCGCAGGCTGCCGCTCAGGCGACTCAGCGCCGTAGCAGTGCGCGGCTCCGGCCAGACATGAGCAGGCGACGCAGAACAAGGCGGATGACGATCGCATGATTGCAATTCCCTTCAACCCGCGGGCATTTGCTTTCGGTGCCTCGGGACTTGCAGGCAACCGCCGCGCGTGATCTGTGTCCAGTCGTCGGTGAACAGGAGCGCGTCCAATTTCCGCTGGTGCGGCGGCGCGTCGTAAGCCGGCTGGGCGATCGTGCCCCAAAGCTGGAGACGTTCAAATGTGCCGGGCGGCTTGACTGTCTGAATGTCCTTGTATTCCAGCACTTTCTCGCCATTGGCCCACAATGCCACGGCACCAGATTTGTCGGTGGCCCATTTCATCGCGAAGACGATCGCATGCCATTTCTCGTACTCGAGTTGGAGTGAGTGGGAGCGGCTAAAGATTCCCTGGTTCTGATAGTAGGTCTCCGAGACCCGCTCCAGATCGCGATTCAAGTGATAGGTCGGATTGGTGACGAAGACCGAGAAGCGGTGCTCCTGATTGCCCATGCTCCGCTCGCCGAAGTTCACGGTCCAGCGGATCCCGTCGCCGACGACTTCCAGGGCCTTGTCGAAACTCTCGGCGTCGCGGCCGTGATGCCAGATGTCACGGCCGTCGCGCCGGTCGAACCTGGCGAAGAAGGCGAAGTAGTAGGTCCGCGGTTCGGCGGGCGGCGTCTGATCGAACTTGATCTCCGTGTACAGATCGTGGTTCACCTGCGGGGTGACTTCCCACTGTAGAACACGCGTGCCTTGTGGGGCCGTCGCGTCGGCGACGATCTTGGCACGCCGCGGATGCGGCGTGTCCGGCTCCTGCCACGGCTGCGGGAAGAACGGCGGCGGCGCGGCCCATTGGCCGTCGGAACGGGACTCGGCGTCGTAGAAGAAAAACCGGCCGGCAGGGTTCTGCGCGGCTGTCGATCCGCCGACAACAATCGCCATGAACAGGACCAGTCCGGCACTAACACTACGCGACGATTTCATACCAGTGGTTCTCTGCTGCGGGTTTTCTCTTCATTCGGGCGCACTACTTTCTGCCAGTCACCGGTCCCAGACGCTGGGTGCCGACAGCCAATTCGTCGATCCACAGCTTCTGCGCGTGCGGCAACAGGCCGGGGCCGAAGTACGGGGCCATCAGGAAGTGGTTGAACTTCATGTTCGGGAAATCGGTCGAGCGGAGGACCACGTCCGTGTGGTCGATCACCAAGCGCCCATCGAACCAGCCGCGGACGATCCCGTCCCGGTTCGGCCGGTCGCCGGCCATGTCCAGTGTATTGAGCTTGAAGTAGGCTTCGACGCAGTGCCAGCGATCGTCCTTGAACAGGACGTCCTGGCTATCGTAGAGCTTTCCGTTGTAGCCGCCGCGGAGCGGCCCCTGGGTTAAACCGTGCGGCTTGTCCGCGTTCTGGATGTCCTGTGCCGCCAGTTGCAGCTTGCCGCCCACCGGTTCGATGTACAGCGTCAAGTGGCTGGCCGCCGGGCCGTGCCACTTCGAGTTCTCCGTGGTCATGAAGTGCGTCAGATGCGGGTGGTAGTTCTGCCCGCTCCAGCCCCAGCCCGGGGAGAGCTTGAGGTAGAACCGGATCGCCACTTCATCTGTCGGTTCAAACAGATGTCGTATGCCGGACGAACCACGCACGGGCGATTGGCTGTCGGTCCACTCGTATTCGATGCAGCCTTTTCCAGCGAAAGCGCCGCCGACGATCCGGTACTGCGTGCCGTCGTACCAGCCGCGGCGCGCGAAGTCCGCGTCCTCGAAGCTCTCACTGAAAAGCACGCCCTTCGGCAACGCCTGGGCCGCCCGGCTTTGGGATGGAATGGAGACGGTGGCAAGTGCGAGGCAAGCGCACAGCGTGATGATTTTGAACATCTGGATCTCCTCTCTCCTCTTGGGATTGGCGGCTACGACGCCTTGACGTCGAAACAGTATAGGTTCTTGTCGTAACGGAGGTACAGCCGGCCGCCGATGACCACCGGATGCGCCCAACTCGGCCCCTCGCCGTCCACTTTCACTTTGCCCTTGATCTCCAGGCCCTCGGGCGAACAAGTGGCCAGGGCCGCTTCGCCGTGCCCTTCGCCGAACAGATACAGCATCCCGTCGGCCCAACACACCGAGCCCTTGCCGACAGCTCGCTCGGACCACTTCTTTTCGCCCGTCTTCAGGTCCAAGCACTTCCACACGCTGCCATCGTTGCCGTAGATGTAACCATCGTGAATGATGTATCCGCCGTGATGGCAATCCATGTCGCGCGTGGTGTAGGCTTCGCTGGCCCTGCCGCTGTTGTCCAGCTTCATGCAGATGCCGCCTTTGCCGTAGCCGTTCGCCCAGAACACGTAGCCGTCGCTGTAGACCGGCGTGGGGCAGTTGGCCGTATTGCCGGCCGCGAAGTCGTTCTTCCAGAGGACTTCACCGCTGCCGGCCCGCACCGCCACCAGACCCTGGTTCGTGCCGGTGATGATCTGCGAGGTTCCGCGGTGAGTCACCGCCAGGCACGAGCTGTACTCGGGACCCGCCGAGAAATCGCGGCTGGTCCAGACCGGTTCCCCGGTCCGCTTGTTCAGGGCCACGATGCACTTCTCACCGCCCGGCTTGAAAATGGCCCAATCACCGGAAATCAACACCGATTCGGCGTAGCCCCAGCTGCCGCAACTGCCGCCAAACTCCTGCGCCTCCTTGTTCCAGCGGGGCTCGCCGGTCCGGGCGTCGAAACAGCCCAAGCGGCCGTTCCCGGACAGCAGGTACAGACTGGGGCCGTCGATCGTCGGGGTCGCCCGCGCGCCGGAATACCCGCCTTGATCGCACTTGCCGCCGTTGTCGACTTTCCACTTGAGTCGGCCGTCCAGATCGAACGCGAACAGCATCAGTTTGTCGTCGACATCCCCGGTGACGTACACGGTGCCGCCGGCCACGGCCACCCCCGACCAGCCTTTGCCGATGTCAGTCACTTTCCACAGCAGCTTAGGACCGCCCTCCGGCCATTCCTTCAACAGCCCCTTGTCGGGCGATTTGCCGTCGCGATTGGCGCCGCGGAAGGTCGGCCATTCCGCCGGCGCTGCGGCACTGCCTGACGCCGGAGCCTTGTCCCGCGCCGGAGCCGCCGCCTGCCGCGCGACCCATCGCTGATCCAGTGCACTGAGCCGGTCGAGGGGCACGCCGACCGTCGAGCCGTCCGCCTTCTTCAACCACACCCGCCCGTCCTTAAGTTCCATAAACGCCGCACGGACATGGTACTGGCCTGTCGAGTCGGTCCAGTTCCGCAGCTCCGCGTCCGCCGCCGGCGCACCGGCCGACCAAGCAAGACCCGCAAGCGAGGCAGCCAGGGAAGCGATCAACTTGCGCAACATGCATTCGTCCTTTCTTTGTGCCCTATCGTTTGAGAAGCAGTCTACGTCATTTTCAGTTCGGAACAGCAGGTCCGATGTATTCCTTGGCGAGCACCAGGTCGTCAAACCAAACCGTATTGGCCGGCGGTGGGTTCGCAACCTCGTTGGCGCGGTAGGAGTCCTCGGCCACGTAATGGCTGAGGTTGAAGTAAGTGACGGCCAGTTCCGGGTGCGTGCGCCAGCGGAAGCCGGGGAACACCTCGCTGCCGCCGGGCGTCACGCGGAAACCTTCGCCGGCCCGGCGGCTGTGACGCGTGCCGGGGCCGATGTGTATCGCGAGGCGGCCGTCCGGCCGGAGCGCCAACTGGCCGTCGCTCTCGTCCACGGCGTTGCACTTCAGCATGATCTCGACCCTCAGCTCAGCACCTGCCAGTGCCGGTTGTTCGTGCTGAGGAGGAGATCCCGCTGGCCGTCATCAAAGACGGTGCTGCCAAGTTGCAGGAAGTAGTTGTCGTTCCAGCGTTCCTGGCTTCCGCTCCCGTCGCGGAGATTCGCCCGACGGACGGGAGCGGTGCGGGTGGATCGCCATTCCTCGAGGATCGCCCGCAGGGCCTGACGGTTGACGGCGCCGCCGGGCCGCGGATCGGAGAACATCGTCCTGCCGCCGAGCAAGATGTCCTCCAGCGGACCGCCAATGAGCAGGTCGCGGCCGTCTCCGCCGATCAGGAGATTCCGGCCGCCTTCGCCCCACAGCATGTCGTTCCCGTCTCCGCCGAGCAGGACGTCGGCGCCCTCGCCGCCCCAGATCAAATCGTTGCCTGGGCCTCCGACGAGCACATCATCACCCCGTCCGCCGTAGATCAGGTCATTTCCCTCGCCGCCGTCGATCATCACGGCTGCATTGATCCCCCTGGCATCGAGCGTATCGCACCCGGCCCCGCCGTAGACCTCGATTTGGTATACCTGGCCGGCGGCGAACCGGACGGTTCGGCGGGCAGCAGGGAGAAAACTGGCAGTGACGCGCAGCGAATTCGGATCGGCTTGTCGGATCGAAACCGCGTCGTCGCCGGCGCTGCCGATGATCTGCAGCGTGCCATTGTCATCCAACGTCACGCCGGCGACCAGGAGCGTGGCTTTGCCGATGATTCCCGGTGCCTGCGGATCCGTGCACGTCAATTCCCATCTGCCGGGCTGCCTCGCGTTCAAGGTCCACTGGGCGCCTTTGTTCGCCAGTGTCCCGCCGCCGCTGAGCTGCCAGACCGGACTGGGAAACGTGAAGCTCTTCCCATTGTGGTCGATGCCCGTTGCCGCGAGCACCTTCTGCTTGCCGGGCATCAGATCGATCTCCGCCAGCGTCACCTGCGACGCGACCCGGAAGACCCCGTCCCTGCCCACCAGCGTGAGCGTGTCAGCCGGCGCGCCGGGCATTCCCGCATAGGCCTGATCGTGGAAGATATGGATCAGGCGGATGTTGGCCGCGTCGAGTTCGGCTTTCTGGGCCGCCGTCAGCGAAGGATCGAGCCTGGGTTCGAAGATGAACTCCTCCACGAAGTTGTGATGTCCGGGGCCGTAGGTCTGGGAATAGTAACTTTTCAGCGTGATCGGGGCCTTGGTCAGGCCGGTGATGACCGTGTCCACCCACTCGGCGACCGGCAGCGTCTTGACAATCATAACTCCCTCGGGCTTCCAGAACTTGAAACGCGTCGTAACCTGGACTTTGCCGAAAGTAAAGCTGCGGGTCGTGATTTGCCAATCCGCCTTGAGCTGGCTGGCCGGCACGAGCATCACCCGGTCGGTCAAACGCGTGGCCGGGCCGGTGGCGTCCAGCCAAGGCACCGGGCTGGCATAGGTGACTTGGAGTTCCTGCGTGAAGTCCCGCGACGTAATGACCGGAGACAGGTTGCGGTCGACTTCGCTCGGATACGACGTCACGAGTTGGAAGGATCGCGCCGAACTGCCGCTGCCGAGGGTAAAGCCGGTGGTGAACTCGCCCGTGCCCGACGCGAACTTGTAGCCGGGCAAGGCCGTGGGACTGCCGCCCACCTCGACAGGCGCCGCCCCCGCCCCCGTGCCGTCGAGTAGCTTCAGGTTCAAGCGGGTCAGCGGGGTGTTCGTGGTATCCAGGCTGCCGTTAATGGTGCTCAGGGACAGTTCGCTCTTGAGGCGATGGTGGGCCCAGACGTCCGTGAATTCGCTTTGCAGGACCCGCCAGTTCGTGGCTTCGTTCAGCACTTGAGGCTTGACCATCTCCGCGAGAACCGTGGGCAGTTCCCGCACCTGCTTGACAACCAGCTTGCCGGGATCCATGCGTTTGAATTCCAGGTCGAGCGTGAATTCGCTCTTGTTCGGAGACTGTTGGGCGTAGCCTTCCGCCACGCGGGCGATGAGCTGCATCAGTTCCGCGTAGTCGCTTTCCCACGTCATCACCGTCCCGCCGATCGGCACCAGCGTCGAAGGCGTCTTCAGGTAGAGGTACGGGGTCTGACCGGGAGCGAAGAAGGCATCGACCTCCTCGGCCACCGCGCCGCCTTCGGGATTGGTGACGCTGACCGCGCCCAACTGAGTCACGATACTGGCCGAGTAATCCACCTGCGGCTGATCGTCGGCTTGGGTTCGCAGGTAGTGGAACGTGACCACGCCGTTGGCCATTTCGTACTGGTCCGGGAAGTTCCGGTGCACCAGGATGGCCATGCCCGTGTCTTGTTCCCGCACGCCGTGCCGGAGCCGTTCCAGCCAGGCGTTTTCGTTGTAGAAGCTGGCGAACACTTTGTTGATGGCCCGCAGCACGCCCCGTTCCTCAGGTTCGTTGGGGTCGGCGTGGGATGGCCCCGTGGTGTCGCCGTCGATGTCATCGGCGATACAGCCGCTGTAGCTGTCATACAGGCCGGCGCCGGTCAACTCCTGCGTGTCCTCGGCGTTGCTGGAACTGCGGAAGCGCAGCATCTTGTCGTACGGCACATCGGGAAAGCCGGCCTGCAACTCGGCAATGATCCGCGCCGCCTGCTCGTCGGTCCATTTCACCGTCTTGCGGATCAGCTTGTCGACCTCCGCCAGTTTCGCGCGGACCCGGGTCATGTCGGGCGCATAGGAGAAGTTGCCCAGGCGGGCGCTGATTTCCTCGCGGAGCGTCAAGCCGGTGGCTGGGTTGCGGTTGCCGAGAAACGTCTCCCAGAGATCAAAGGAAAACGCCATCGCCCGCTGCGAATTGTCCGGGATCGTCCGGCGCAGCAGACCGTAGTTGCTGGCCTTGCCCCCGAAGTACCGGATGTCGTCAGGGGTCAGCCTGCTCGCGTCCTCCAGCCATTTGCCGTATTGCTGCCGGGGCGTTAGATGCGCCTGGCCCGGAGTCTGCAGCGCGGTCAGCCAGTCGGCCACCGACGAGGGCTGCAGCGGATTGTCCAGCCGCGACACATCCACTCGCCCGAGCCTGGTGCGCAGCAGGACCGGCAGACTATCCCACTGGGAGATCCGCTGTTGTTCTTCAGCGTCCTGCACGTAGGCGAACGGAATTCCCTGGTTGCGGGCCAGGATGGCCACGTGTGAATTCGGCGTGGCGGGAGTCAAGGAGAGAATGCCCCGCACAAAGGGCACTTCGGCCGGCACGCCGTCGGTCAGCACGAGAATGTCGGTGGGGCGAAGGCGGCCATCGCCGTACGCGGCGGTTACCTGCGCGGCGGAAACGAGCACCAGACGCCCCGTGGCCCAGCCTTCCGAATAGGTGATGTTGCCCTGCAACCATCGCGACGAGTCGGCCACCGTGATGCCCTGCGAGGCAAACCAGCCGCGGTCTGCTTCGGCCGCCGTTGCTTGCTCATAGGTTGGCATGTACAGCACGTTCAACGCCGTGTCGCTCTGCACGGCGGACGCGATCGTATGAATCCAGGCCGCGACGTCGGCCCTGGGGTAGGCTTCGCGGCCAACCAGTTGCACGGCCATTTCCCGTCCGTCGGGGGACATCAACACCGTGGCCATTACCACTTGCTGACCGCTGATCCGCAGGGAGACGGCGTCGAATTGCTCCCGCGTCATGTTCAAGAATGGCGCCAGCCGAACCGCGGCGAAGTCATAATGGAATTGGTGCTTGACCGAATCCTGGAAATACACCGTGCCGGGGTCGGCTGTGAGGATGTGGCATTTGACATAACGCACGCCGCTGGTGCCTGGGGAGAAATTGGCAAACGGCTCGTTCAGATACGAAATACTCGTCTTGCCGTCCACGGCGTCGGACGGCACCAATTGGTTCGAGAGGGCCGGCACGCGTACTGCGCCGGCAGACAGGAGTGATGCGGTCACGGGTGCAGCCAGAACGCTCGTCGCTTGAGGGGCGGCGACGGCCGCGACCGGTGTCTGCCCGGTCGCTGGGCCTGCGGCGTCGCCGGGCAGGACAACCGCAGCGGGCTGTACGGCCCCCGCCATGAGCAGCCGGCTCTCGAGCTGCTCGGCGCCCAGGCATCGTCGGCTGGTTCGTCTTCGAGTTCGGCGCCGCTCGGCGGCGGACCGTTTCCGGCGGGTGCTGGGACGAGCGTTTCTGGCAGACATCAGACATGACTCCCTTGGGTACCAAGTGGGACGGGAAGCGGGCCAAATCAAAAAAAGCCCGGCTTCTGCGGAAGAGCCGGGCTTCTGCGCCGGTTCGTGTGCAGCGAGTCGTACAAGAGACGCAGCTGATCGCGGGGAAGTTCCGAGCTTAGTGGCCCTCCGGAAGAGTCTGCGGACGTTTCTGGCATTTCAGGCACCTTCCCAGTGCGTCGTCCAGTAGGCGATACGTGCCGACGACGAAATGCGTCTGGGCTTCCCCCCGAACGGATGGCAATTCCTCTTGCCGAGCCTCGAACGTGGCGTGCAGAGCCGCCTGGCGGCGAGGGGGGAGGCTGGCGACCGTGGCCGCCGCCTTCTCTCGCCGCCTTCTCTCTCGCCTGCTTCTTTCACGACGCACCTCCAGGAAGGACAAGCCGGTCGAGGTTGACGTGCAGGTGATTTCGCTGGGCAAGGACGTGGCCTGGGTCACGTTACCGGCCGAGGTGTTCGTCGAACTCGGCTTGAACATCAAAGCCGCCTCGCCATTCCGGCAGACGAGCGTGATCAGCTTGGCCAACGGCATGTATCACTACATCCCCGACCGCGCGAGCTATTCCGGAGGCGTCTACGAGGACATCCGTTGCCGATTTGCCGAAGGAACGGGCGAGATGCTCGTCACGACCGCGCTGCGATTGCTTGCCGAGATTCGCGCAGAAGCGTCGAAAGAGTAAGATCGAGCAGGTCGGGCGACATGCCCACGTTTGTTGGCGGGCATGGTGTGGTTCTTGGTGCAAGGTTCGTCATAGGGATGCAGGCTGGGATTCCGAGTTGCCCGGCCTGCTCGGGGTTGGAATCCCTCGGGGGCCGGCCCATTCACTTCGCCCGCTCCAACTCCCCGAGCATGTCCAACAGCGCGGCGGTCAGCTTGGTCGAGGCCTCGATCTCGACCTTGTTCGTGCCCAGCCAGGTCTCGTAGCCGCCAAGCTTGTGCTGCTCGGGCGTGGGCAGGTAGCCGTAGGATCCGTTGGCCAGCTCGATCGTACACGTCGGCTTCAGCGGGCTTTTGGCCTTGATCTCCAGCCCAGTCTCCGCGAACGTCTCGAAGGGGCTGCTGGCAATGCCCAAATCGCCGATCCGCAGGGCCTGGACGATCACCCGGACCGTCGCCGGGGCCTCCTGCTGCTTCACGATCCGGTGGGCGTACTCCCGCTCGTGGGGCAACTTGTCGGGCCGCTGAGGATCAGCCAGCAACTCCCTGGCACGGGCCAATTGTTCGGCCGTGGGCTTGCGCACGGCCAGTTCCAACTCGCGCTGGACCATGCCCAACGGCACCCAATCGTGGTACTGGAGGTTCCGGCACTGGGCGAAAACACCCTGGGCCACGTCGCCGGCCACGTGCCGCAGTCGCGCATACGGCGGAAGACGTCCGGGCGGTTGGCTGTACGTGTTGTCGACGTCGCCGCTGGTGCCGTTGGAGAGGATGCCCACGAACGGCGGATCGAGCCGGTCGGCCCCCAGCAGTTGCTGGATGCGATCCGCGAACGCCCCGAAGTAGTCGGCGGAGATGTCCTGCGAGGGAACCTCGCCCACGTAGTGCATCGAATAGTTGGCCAGCAGGGCGATCGGCCGCCCGTCGGCCGCTTGGACCGAGAGAAACACGATCTGCGGATCAACCGGCCCGGCCGGCTTGACCAGGTCTTGCTGGACGGAGCACCCATGCACCTGGTCCTGCCCGCCGAAGGGATTGGGCATCGACATGCCGGGCTTCGCAAACCGGCGGCGGTTGGTCACCTGGCGGGGTTCGTCGGCGGTGCCCCAGCCGACGCGCGCCGGTTCGAGGTTGTTGATCGCGCGACGCACACCGTCGGAAACCCGCCGCGCCACGAACTTTTGGTAGTCGCTAAAACTCTTGTCCGCGGACTGCGCGCGCCGCCCGAAACTGGTGGCCGAATGGGTGTGCGTGGCGGCCGTGAGAACATAGTCCGCCGGCAGGCCCGTGTGCTCGTGGATCTGCCGCTTGGCCTCGTCGAAGACTTCGCGCGGGATGCCGACGCTATCGACGAGCACGATGGCGATCCGCGCGGCGCCGTCGTCGAGCACCAGGCAGCGGGCGTGCAGTTCGTCGTGGACATGCTTGGCTGGCGGCGTGTTCCAGTTGCCCACGATTGCCTCGCCCAGCCAAGGCGTGATGTTGCTGGTGGCAGCGCCGGCCTGAAGGACTTTTTTGCCTGCCTCCGCGGCGGGCTTATCGACGTTATGCTTTGCCGCCGTTTCGGCTTCGGCGGCGGGCGCGGCGATCGCCGCGGCAGCGCTCCACAGGGTGAGCATCGCCAGGATTGTCCCTTTCATGCGCATCGCATCTCCTCCTTCATTCCCAATATGCCAATACCGGTTCATGTCCCTGGAACTCCGTGTAATCACATCTTGAATCCAAATTCCTTGATAAGCAGCTCTCTGCCTTTCACATACGGTTGATGTGGTTCATTCTTTTCAGAGTGATGCCCGCATCCTTCATCCCATACCGAGCCTTTGCTCACACCCTTTGAAATAGTGCCGCAGGTGAGATTCGAGTCTGGTATGTTCTTGAATATTTTGTGGTACAACTCCCGGGCGTTGATGACGTCCCCGTGAGACATTCCCAACTTCTGAAGCACCCTGATGTCGTTCAGCTGGTTCGGCAAGCCGTCAGCGCCTTTCACGGTGACACATCCATTGGCTCCGTTCCTGTAGGGACAGGGAGCGCACATCATCCAGTCAGCACCATCTGCCATTCTTATTTTGGCATTCGGGTTGTTCAGGATGAATTGAATCATCTCGGGGAGATTGTCTTCTTCATAGGGTGGTCTTGCGCCGCTGCCATACTGACATACGGCACACAAAAGGATATGAGGGCGCACAGGTATGGCTTCGGCGCGAGTCATCGCCGCAAGAGACTTGCGCTTTTCTCCCAGTCTCTCTTCCCGGGTTCGTGGAATGATCAGCGCCCTGCGGGCCTTGGCTTTAGGCAGGTCGGCTTCGCAGAACTTGCTGCTGGCAGGGCCGGGAACGGCATACATCAGGCTTATCTCGCGTCCTTTCTCGTAGAAACCCGACCTGGACTTGGGACAACTCTTCCATGTACTTGAAGTTTCCTCACCAAGGTCACATATGCCGGATAAGCTTTCGATCCTGTCCCACATACGGTGCAGGAGTATTCGTGCTGTAAGAGTTATTCCTGGGCTCAGGTCAAGCCGCTGAAGTATTTCCAGGTCGAGTTTTCTGTTGAAGTCGGGGCCTCCCGACAGGTCATCGGCAGGTCCAGGATCCTGAAACGTGAAAATATCCCCGGCGTTACAGACTAACGTGACAGGGATGTCCGGATTTTCCCGGATTGCCTTGATCCTGCCATCCTCCTCGACGACGACTCCTTCCCCGATTGAACAGATCGCACAAAGGAGTTGGCGGGGCCTAAGGGACACACCCCATCCGGGACCTTTGCCCTTGGTCAATTCACCGGCGTTGGCGTCTGGTCCCATCGATGCCGAACAAAGGTCTGTTGCGGCTAATGTCCCGATGCTTCCTAACGCCGCGCTTGATATAAACTCCCGGCGGCTATGCCCTGTGCGGACCCCTGTTGAGGGTTCTGGTTTGGTGTTTTGGTTGATTTCGGCCATGACGACTCCTTGCGTGGTTGGTTTCCTTGTTTGGACTCTTTAGGCTGACAGTGCTCGCCAGTGTGCCGCTCAGCATAGTCGATGACTCCGCGCCGTCAAGGCTGATGTCCAATCGCGTCCATTTCTTCGCCGTCCCCTCATGCACTAGAACTCCAGCTTGCCCAGCGCCTGCGGATCGGTGACTGATCCGGCATTGTTCCAGATCATCGAGGGGGCCTGGCGGCCGGCGTTGAACCCCCAGGCATCCCCGGTCACAGGTGCGGCGACACCGAAAGCAGAAAACGGGATCTTGAACCATGCCGTCCAAGTGAGCCAGGGGTTGTGCGGACTGCGGGCCTTCTCTCCCGCAACCTGATACGCGAACTGCCAGGGGCCATTCCAGGATGCATCTTCCTTCCCGCCAGGCTTCAAAACCGCATCATAGCGAACGCCATCTACCGGACCAGCAGCCAGCCGGTAGATGGGCCCGTCCGCCGAAGGCCGAATGCCTATGTTAACGTATTCTTGTTTCAAGACGTCTTCTTCAGTTTTGGGCGTCAGCAGGTCCTCCGGATTGACTTCGGGAAACTGGCTGTCTATGCGAACATAGATGCTGTCGCCATCACGGAGGACCTTCAGCGTCGTGCGCGTATCAACCACCGGCATGCCATTGGGCTTGCGGAACGTCACCATCGGCGCGTCATCCCACGCCTTGGAATCGATCGCAGGCGCTAATGTCGCCGCGGGGACCTTAATCCGATGCGGATTGGTCAAGATGCCGGCGCGGATCGCCGCCGTGTCCCAGGCCAGACACGTCGAGTACCAGGTCTGCTGGTAGCTCCTTTGCAACAATGATGCATGATGATAATCGTGGCCGTTGAAGGGGCGCATCTCGGGCCAATCGTCCAACGGTTTGAAGGCGCTTTGACCAGCCCCGCCAGCCAAAGCGGTCAACTCCGCGCGCCACTCGTCCAGGGCATCCAACACCGCATCCAAAGACGCTTGCGTGGGGCGCAGTTCCCAGGCATCCTGCAGGGTGAGTATTTTCGCCAGGCCTCGAAGGTAATCGAACTCGATTCGGATCAAATGCAGTCGGGCCTTGACGTCCGGGGACTGGGCCCTCTTTTCCGCCCACGTCAGCGAAGCGTTGGCTTTGGAAAGATATTCCGGCGTGAAGACGCTCAAAAAGTACCATCGGTTGAGGCTGTCAACGCGTTGTCGGGAAGCACGCCAAAGGGGCATCCCCCAGTTGAAATTGTCGGAAAAGAGCGCAAGCTGCCGGTGCAAAACATCGAAGAACTCCTTCATGCTGGAGGCCACTTCGCCGAACGCCGCCGTCACAAATTCCTCCTGGATCGCGCGCCAGTCGGCCGAGGGATCGTCCATCATCCGCCCGAAAACGTAATAGGTCGGCGCTTGCATCCCGCGCACATAGCCCATCCCGCCATCAGGCGTGCTCCACATGACGTGGTTGTGCGCCAGGGCCTTGGCAACTCCAGCGGCATACTCGGGCGTTCGCTCCGGCGCGTAGGGACCCAGATAACTGAAGCCGGTGAAGGTCTCGGCGAGGCCGGCGATTCCTGCGGGGATCTGAATTCCCTTCAACCTGTCAAAGTTCTGCACGCTCCCATATTGAAACTTGGGAATCAGGTTCTCCGGCAATTTCCCAGCGTCGTGAACGAAATCGGAATCGATCGTGGTATCCTGGTAATCCCAGACGACGACGCGCGCCTTGGGGTGCGTCTCCTGGAGGCGATTCGCGATGAAGAAATAAACCTGCCAAAGCCTGCCGGAACGAGCGCGGGCCTCGACCTCCTGATAGGTTTTCGCCGTCATGCCGTAAAACCGGTCGCATTGCTCGCAGTTGCAGTGACTCAACAAAAAGGAATCGAGCGGAAAGATCAGAACTGAAGAGGCCCCTTTGTTGATCTGGTCCTGCACAGCTTGGATCATCAACTCCTGCACGTCAGGGTTGGCTATACATAATGGCACTTCGCCTACGTGCTGGGACGGGATATATCCGGAAGCTCTGTCGCTGGCACGTTTCCCATTGGGCAGCAAGGCAAAGTACTCCGGATGGCTCTTGCCGTATTCGCCGAGCGAGATGACTCTGTCCCATCTTACCGTGGGCCCCTCGACGGAGTTCCGGATTGGAAAGAAGTTGTTGGCTATGAAGTAGAACGTCTCATAATTGCTGCTGGTGACCAAGTTAGCGAGCATCACCGGCTTTTTGCGCAGATCAAGGGCCGCCGGGACCGTGATT
The DNA here is from genome assembly GCA_964486845.1 of uncultured Pirellulaceae bacterium. Taxonomy (GTDB): domain Bacteria; phylum Planctomycetota; class Planctomycetia; order Pirellulales; family Pirellulaceae; genus Anammoximicrobium. Next base: position 4,588 of record CAZAQY010000138.1, on the reverse strand, counting down.
CGTTTTGCCGGGACAAAGGCGATGCTCCGCGTGTCGATATCGAGGCTGCCGTCCGGCCTGATGAGGGGCATAGGGCCGTTGCTCATCAAGTATTTGTTCTGGTCCATGCTCATGAACAGGAAACGGACTCCCGCGTACTCGCGCAGAAAGTCGCAGGCTCCCTTGACGGTGCCGAGCAACGCCAGCGAGGAGTTTGGGCTGGTGGCAATGAGGCCGTCGTCTTCATGGTCGTTACCGGCGATCGCCAGGTTCCGGCCCAACACCTTCATCACATACGTCCAATCGTCGAAGTCGATACGAATGCCGTTCTTACGCGCGAAATCAGTGGCGCCCAGGTAGATGCCGGGCTTGTCCAGCGCCCGCTTGGACTCGCGCACTACAGGAACGTCAAATCCATTCTTGTGAAAGGCCGCCTCCATAAGCTTGGCCGTGACCAGTAGCCATTGATCCGCCAATGGGTCCGCGGCATGGTCGGGAATCACGATCTGGTAGTCGCTGGCGCCGTTTTCGGCGAGGACGAGGTCCGCTCGGGCGGAGGAACACGCCAGCAGGGCGGCTGGAAGAACCAACAGCAGAAGGAGTAGTTTTCGCATTGCGGTTGCCCTTTCGTTGTGTGGCATCAACTTCCGATGGGCCGAGTAGAGAGCGTGTCCAAGGATATCCTCAAAAGATGGAGTCTTCCTCTGACGATCACTCGACCGAGAACTCCCCGGTTCCCGTGGCGCCGGAGACGACGTCGCGGGCGGTGAGCTTCCAAGGGCCCTGTTTTTCGTTTAGGCTGAGGTTGATCGAGCCGCGGCAGACGCCGTCTTTGCCCAGAAGGTTCTGGCAGTAATGCTTGAGAACCCGACCGTCCGGATCGACCACCTCGATCCGGAAGCAGTGGAGCGACGGCTTGCCCGAGGATGTCTCAACGTCCACCTCAAAGGACAGCGCGCCGCCGCGGCGATAGGCGCTCTTGTCCAAACGGACGGCGACGCCGTTGATCCGGTAGGGCACAAGCGCGAAGACTTTTGCTCGGGCCGGCGCGATGCTCGTCTTGATTTCTTGAACCTCGCCGTGATACTGGCCGGTCCGGGCGTCGTAGACGTGAGCGCGGCGCGGGAAGGCAACGGTCGCTTCCTTCGGCGAAAGATCCTTGACGCTGAAGTAGTCTCTCAGGAAACAAACATACTCGATGTCGCCGTTGCGAAACACGACCACCTCCGTGGCCTCCGGGTTCCGGCCGGCCGCGGTGCTAATCGAGACGCGCGGCTTCACGCCGGCCGAAGCCAGGATCTCGCCCAGCTTCTGCTGGATGGGCGTCTCCTCGCCCTTCGCTCTTAAGGCGAGATAGTCCATAAGGAAGCGATCGAAATAGACGGCTTGGCCCTGCCCAGCGTGATGCGTCTTGGGCCCGGGGCCGAATCCGCCGAAGAGATCCTCCAAGGGGCTGGCCGCCAGCGGCTTGCAGTGTTTATCCGCGACGGCCGGGTTGACGTCGGCCAGCAGCGCGCCGCCGCGCTCGACGAACTGGCGGATCTTCGCCACTTCCGCCGGCGACATGGCCAGCACATGAGGAAGCACGAGCACTTTGTACTGGCCCTGCTCAAGCAGACCCTCTTCGACCTGTGCATCGGAGATGACGTCGTATTGCAGGCCCAGGTCTTCGATCGCGTGGATGAACGCTTTTTGCGATTCCACTTGGTCGCCGGCGATCTTGGCGAGCGTTGCCGCGTGGACGGAGGCGGGAGAGTAGTAGATGGCGATCGCGTCGTTCTCCCGGCGGCTGTCCAACAGCAACTTGCCGATGCCGCGCTTGATCTCGCCGATCTCGTCCGTGGCTTGGACAAAATAGGGAAGGGGCGCCAGATCGGGCGTCAGAGCGGACGCCCCGCCGACGCCGTCGGGGCAAAATCCCAGCCAGTACCAAATGCTCTGCCCGCCGTGAAAGAGGATCCGCCAGGGCATGGCGCGGTTGAAGTGCTCGTTGAGGCCGTAGCGGCCGATCCAGCCGCCGCTGATCGTATCCCGGCGGGGCTGCTTCATCAGCGAGCGGACGATCTCTACGGGCATGTCGGTGTGGCCCATTTCCCGCATCAAGTAGAGGCCGCACATGTCGAGACGGCTCAGTAGCTGCGACCAATCCATGCCGCGGAAGCTCGTGGCCGACTGCGGTTCGTTGAAGCCTACTGTGGCTTCGGGATCGATCTTGCGGATCTCCGTCTTGCAGAAGACGTTCAACTCGGTGAAAACCTCCTCCATGCACATGCGAAAATCAGCCCACTGGGCGTGCTTGTGTTCCTTGTGGGCTTCTTCCAGAGTGATCGGCTGAATCTGCTCCCAGGACGAGTAGTTCGCGTCCCACTCCTTGTTCAACTCCGCCAACGAACCGTAGAGCTTCTTCAGGTACTCCTGAAAGACATTGGTGCAGCGCGGGCAATAACAGAACTCCTGCGCGCGCCTGGTCAACGCACCCTGGATCGTGAGGTTGTAGGCCGGCGCTCCGATGTCCCTGTGCAAAGGCACGACGGTACGAATCGTTTCGACCAGCTCCGCGCGGTACTGCGGGTCTGTCAGGCACGGATTGCGGATATTGCCCTCGCGTTGCTCGGCGGAACCCCACGAGTTGAAAGTCCCAAACAGATAGGGCACAATCTGGAGATTGCCGCGCACGGAAGGGTTTGCATCGGCACTGGAGAGGAGAAGGGATTGCACTGTAGGGAACTCGGCGTCCACGCCGAACTCGCGAAACTGCCGCACGATCAAGTTCGCCAGGTAATCACGCCGCCCGTAGTCAGCCCACATCACGAAGAAGTAATCGTCCTTTTTCCGCTGGGCGGCGACCACCAATAGCGCGGACCCTTCGGAAAGGACCTGCTGCTGGTCGCGCAGCACGCACTTCACCGACATCAAGACGGACAGCGGCCACTTGATCTCGAAAGAGAACGCCGTCTGGGCGCCCTTGGGTGCGATTTGCTTCTCGTCGATCAGCCGGCCGTAATTGTCCCACAGCTGCGCGGTCAAGCTCAGCCCCGCGGTTTCCGCCGCCTCGATGAAGGCCGTGCCGTGGAGCGTCTCGCCCGCCTGATAGGCCGCCTTGTCGAGAACGATCTTTTCGATGCCGCAGCGAGCACGCACGGTAAGCGGCGTCGAGCCCCAGTTGACCACCTTGCCATCTTCCTTCAACCACAGGTCGGCCAGATGAAGACCGCCCTTAAGCGCAGGCAGGGCAAGCGTGAGTTCTTGCTGCCCTGGGTTCACGTTCAGGCGCGTGTCGGCCGCGTGTTCCACCTGGTTGTCCCTGTCGCGCACCACAAGCGCGACATCGAGTTGGCGGGCCTTCTGGTTCTCGGTCCAAAGTCCGACCCTCAGTGCTCGCGGGTTTGACGCCTCGCCCATAGCCTCCATGCTGGTGATGTAGATGTCGGGCTCCTTGCGGCTTGCCCAGAGAACCGCTTTGGCCAGCAGGCTGTGATAGTAGTCGTAGACAAAAGCGTCCTGCCGGCCTTCCACGTAGGGAGTAAGGCAGAGGTATGGACTGCCGCGCGATTGACCGTAGGCGATCCTCACGACCCTTCCCTTGCCATACTCGCTCAAACCGATCAGGTCCTTGAAACTCACCTCGCTGAGGACGGGAAGGACGGCGGTGGGAACGCCGCTTACGATGTACGATCGCTCGTCGTCAAGCGGTTTGTGCGTGAAAACGGCGTCGATCTCCCCGCATTTCCGCGGCTCCACGAAGACCAGGCCCGTCCCCTCCCTTACCCGCCCCAGGATCGCCGCTTTCTGCTCGGCCGAAAAGATCTCCCACGACAGCTTGCCGATGAGGATCACGTCGTATTTCTCTGCCAACCGTTGCCGTGCCATCGCCTCGATCACCTCGGGAGTGGCCAGGACCGCCGCGCGTTCTTGGCCGCACATTTCGTCGAAGTCTCTGGTCATCAGCGGGTGGTAGCTGATGTCGGCGCGCTGGGACAATTCCACGGTTTCGCGCTGCGACCACGTGGGGGCGATCACCAGCGTCTTGAGCGTCTGTCGATAGTAGGGCTTCGCCCAAGCGATGTGCGGGGTGACGACCGTCCCCGGCAGCTTGTCGTAGGCCATGTTGAGTTCGTAATCCTCGGGTTGATCTCCGGCCGCGACGGCGCACAGGCACACGGCCGCAAGAGCCACTGCCCACCGCGCCTTAAGACAGATCCCCCAATTCCGGCCGCAACCATGAATCAGCGCCGACATCGTCGTGCCTCCAATACTGTAACCGGCGACCAATCATGAATCTGGAATCTCCCGGATCTCGCGTCATGAACCGGAAGACCCGGAAACATCCCACTTTTTCACAGGGCTGCGTTTCACTTGCGGCAGCGCGAGTCATGGCGTGAACCCAAACTCCTTGATAAGCAACTCTCTGCCTTTTACATACGGTTGATGTGGTTCATTCTTTTCAGAGTGATGCCCGCATCCTTCATCCCATACCGAGCCTTTGCACACACCCTGGCAAGCCGTCAGCGCCTTTCACGGTGACACATCCATTGGCTCCGTTCCTGTAGGGACAGGGTGCGATCCCAAATTGTGTCAGTGCTAGCACTAAACCATTTGGCTGCTAGCA
>CAZAQY010000137.1:22078-22167 GCA_964486845.1 uncultured Pirellulaceae bacterium | reverse complement strand
AGCTGGGCAAAACCTGGCTGTAGTGACCTGACAATTGTGATTTCCGGCACTAGCCTCGGTGGAAGCACGCCTGCAAGCCACCTCCAGGC